>USAE01000014.1 GCA_900552655.1 uncultured Clostridium sp. | reverse complement strand
TTTACATTAGTATATATAACTTTTATTGCATAATTAACTCCTAAAATTTTTGTAGTATTATATAAAGTTACTTCTTCCATTTCGCTTAATTTTTTTAATATCCACCTTTTGTTTTCTTTTATAGCTTCTTGTATTCTTTGTTTTGAAAAATACCAAGGAGCTTTTACTATTACTTCCCCATTATCTACTAATATAGAAAAATTACCAAATATAGCTTTATCTATTGTATATGATATTATATTTTCTCTTATTTTTTTCATAATAAACCCCCTTATATTTTTCGAACTTTTGTTTGTTTTTATGATTGTATTTTATATTTTTATATTCTTTTTGTCAATACTTTTTTCGAAATTTTGTTCGGTTTTTTGTAAAAAAAATTATTCCTTCATGTTTTCCGTTTTTTAGGTTACTATAAAGGAATTTTTTGGTTCGGGTAGTTAGATTCGAACTAACGATCATAGGGTCAGAGCCTACTGCCTTACCACTTGGCCATACCCGAATATAGAAAAGCTAGATATATAATAATATATATCTAGCTTTTTTTCAACCTTTATTTTATTTTTTCTAAATCATAAATGTTATTTATCACCTTTGTAGAATACTCTTTTATTTTTTCTTTATCATGTTTTATTTCTTTAGGTATATTTATACTATTCCCTATTATTACATAAACTTTTTGAAAAATATGTGGTCTTCTTGTAATAAATATTGGTAATATTTCTACCCCACTTTCTGCTGAAATATATACTGCTCCATTTTTTACTTTTTTTCTTATCTCTTTACTATCTTTTATTATTCCTCCTTCTGGAAATATTAAAAGCTTCGAATTATTTTCTAAATTTAAACATTCTATTGCATGTAAAGTACTTTTCACATCTCTTTCTTTTCTATTTACAGGAAATACTCTATATCTTTTTAATATTTTAGCAACTAATTTATTTTTAAATATCTCTGACTTTGCCATTATAGATAAGTTATCTACTATCGGAAATATAAATGTTGGATCCAATATATTAGAATGATTTGGACATATAACATATTTTTTATTATTGTCTATTTTTTCTATACCTATATATTTAACTCTATAAATAATATTACAGCAAACTATTTTTACTAACTTTTTCATTATTTTATACATTAAAGTATCTCGCTTTTATAAATTTTATTTAAATAATTGTGTTACTTTAGGAAATAAATAATGACTTCCGCCTACCGAATTTGCATCTTCAATCATACTTACTACAACTAATTGATTTTCGCTAGATTCATCTGCTGTAAATGCATTAAACCATCCTAAAACCTCACCTTTTTCATCTTTGCTAGCTTTTAATTCTGCTGTACCTGTTTTTGCCCCTATTTTTACTCCTTCTATTTTTGCATCATGTGCAGTACCATTTGGGCTTTCTACGACTTGTATTAAGTCTTCTTTTATAGTATTTGCTGCTTCTTGTGATATAGCATTTTCCTTTAAATACTCTACTTTTTTATCTTCTTCATATATTATTGTAGGTTTTATCATATTTCCATTATTTACAAAAGCAGAATATATTGAAGCCATATGAATTGGATTTACCAAAATTTGTCCTTGTCCATACCCACTATCTGCAAGTTGTACTTCATCTGTTATTTTTCCATCTGTATCATATGTTGATTTTGTTGTTCCAATTTCAAAATTAATATCTTCGTTAAAGCCTAATTTGTTAAGACCTTCCATGAATTTATTATATCCTAGTTTTAAAGCTACTTTTGCAAAATATATATTATCTGAACGTATTAATGCATTTTGCATATTTGCAGGCTCATTATATGGCGTAAGTGTTGTTACCATGTAACTTCCCCAACTAGAGTCTTTTTGCCAACTAAGTCCACTTCTTCCAAAATCTTCTTTAGGATTTATTTTACCTTCTGTTATTCCAATTGCACCTGTTACTGGTTTAAAAGTTGATCCCGGTGACCATGCTTTAGTAAGTCTATTTAACAATGGATTTTTTTCGTCTTCGTTTAAATTTTTCCATTCTTCTGTACTCATACCTAGAGCAAAGTCATTTGAATCATATGATGGTGTACTTACTAATGCTATAATTTCACCTGTTTTTGAGTTCATTGCAACATATGCACCTTTGTTTTCTTCTAGACTTTCATAAATTTGCTTTTGTTTATTTGCATCTATTGTTAATTTTACATCTTTACCATTTTCTACTTCTTGCTTTGCTATCGTTTTCACTTTTTTACCATTTTCATCTTCTATATAAATCTCTTTACCATCTTTTCCTCTTAGAGTTTCTTCATACACTTTTTCTATTCCGGCTTTGCCAATTACACTATTACTATTATATCCTTTTCCTTTATTTTCTTCTAATTCTTCTGCACTTATAGCTTGTACATACCCTATAACTTGAGAAGCTTCTTTTCCTAATGTATACACTCTAGAACTCTCTGTTGTAATTTTTACGCCAGAAATACTTAGTGCTCGTTCTTTTAATTGTGTCTCTGTTTTTGCAACATTTTTTATTGGTACAAATGTATCATCTTTTACATAAGACATTCCAAGTTTATTATTTATAGATTCTACTGAAACACCCAAAATAGTTGATAATTTTTGAATATCTTCTTCTTTGTTTTCACTCATTTTCCCTGGTACTAAGCCTATTGAAGAAATATTTCCTTTTCCTGCTAATAATATGTTATTTCTGTCATAAATGTTTCCACGTTCTGATTTTAAAGTTTTTACTCTTATTTTGTCATTTTCATTTAAATATGGATAAATCAAGCTGTTTTTCCAATTAATTTTATATTTTTTATCTTCTTTTATTACAGAAGCTTCATTAGTAAAACTAATTTCTCCTGCTGATGTATTCATCTTTTGGTTATATGTAATTTTTTCGTTATTCTCTACATTTGTAATTTCTGTTTTTAAATCTGTCATATCAATTCCCTTATATATTGAATCATTCTTTTTTACAAATGTATCTTTAGCAATTTTATTTTTTGCTGATTCACTTAGCATTTCATATGCTTCTTCATACTTTTCCTCACTTATCTTTGTAAAATAATCTTGTAATACTTGGTCAGGCTTTTCTGTTTTATTTATTATGAAAAAAGTTATTATTCCTATAATTACACTAGTAATTATAATTATTCCAATTAATATTTTTTTATTTTTCATAAAATCCCCTCCTTTCGCTATAATATACTATTTTTTTACAAAAGTAAATAGTGCATTTAGAAGGTACTAATCTTATCTTTAGCATAAGAATTCTTTCTTATTTTTTCTTTGCTATAACATTATATATATGCCAATGTTTCATTTTTCCAACACCAGTTTTTCCATCTTTTTCAACTTCGTTAAATTCTATTATTCTAAACGAATTTTCAAATAATTTTAGTACTTGTTCTTTTGACAAAAATACCATTTCTTTTTTGTCATTAGCCCACGAATCTCTTAGTCCAAAAAAATTTCCAACAAAATATCCGCTCTTTCAAAATGCTATGTACTATTTCATTCCAAAATTTATAAAATTTATCTTTGGGACAAAATGGAATACTAAAATTAGCTACTAATAAATTATTTTTATCTAACTCTATATTTTCAAATTTTTGGCACCTAAAGCTAAGTCTTTTTAATTCTTCATCATTCAATTTGCTAGATATCATCTCATTGGTATTCTCTCTATCTATTGCTAATACTTTCCAACCATTTCTTATTAAATATATTGTATCTCTACCTGCTCCACATCCTAAGTCAATAGCATCTCCTGCTTTTATATTCATATTTATAAATCTTTTAACCATTGGGTGTGGTAAACTATTCTCGGTGTTTTGATAAAATTTTTGTATATTATCCATTAGTTTTTTCCTTTCTTCTTTGTTAATATATTTTATTTATAATCTTAATTTTTCTATTAATTTTGTTGTAATTAAATTTATTTCTTCTACACTCATATGATGTTTTAAATCTGCAAATTCTATTAGCTCAATCTCTGGTTTATCTTTTATACTTTAACACAAAAAAGAGCAAATAACAATATTTACTCTTTCTCTCTATATATTAAGAAATTATTGAATAGCTTAAATTTTACTTGTTAAAAATCTTAAGTCGCTTTTTATTTTGGTTTTATAACTTCACTTTCAGTAACAGCATTATTTTTTAATTTATATGTACAAGTGATATTTCCATCTCCATAAAAAACTTTAGATATAATTCCTGTATTCATATTAACATACATTGTTGTATCTTTTACATGAATAACATAACAATTATTTTCTACACTTATTGGTTTAAAAATATTTGATGTCAAAACATTGCTATACCCTATATCTTCTATTGTTGAAGCAAATAATGCTTCTTCATATTCTTTATCAAATTCCTTCATTTTAATTTCTTGACTTTCTTCTTTTGATCGCTCATCTATAGAAATTTGTTCTGGTATATTTTTATCAACCCATTCTGTTGTAACAACACCTTCATCATTGTAGTATTCTTTTATTAAATATTTATTATCATAATTATATATTTTATATGTTGTTGTTCTGGTTTCTCCTTCTAATAGCTCCGAAGTTTTTTCATAATAATAATTTTTTACAGAATCTTTGATATTCTTACTACTTTCATATAGCTTTTGTAAAATACAATTGTTTCTAATAACATTACTTAATATTGCAATGATTATAATTGCAACTATTATAATTATTGATATAAGAAAAATTTTTATACCTTTTTTCATAATAAACTCACTCCTTTAAAATATATACTTTTTTATTTATCCCCATAAAATTCACTAATATATGTAATAATATCCTCATTATATTTTTTTACTTTCTCATCTGCTAATAATTCATCTATTGAAAAATATTCACCATCAATATCTATATTTACTTCATAAAAATAGTGATGATACGTTCTCATTTCGTCATGAGATACAGAATATTTTTCGTGTATTTTATCAAATGCTAATCTAACATTATTAGTATTGTACTTACTTTTTATTTCTTCTATATCATTTCCTTTTATGTTAGGAAATAAATACATTCCCCAACGTTCATCATAATAATTTAAATATTTATTACCCTTTTTTATAATTATAATAGAATGAATATGTTCCACTTGCTATATCACCCTTACATTTTAGTAATCAAAATTTATATTTTAATTTATCTTATCTATTTGCTCTAGTTCAAAATCCGATATTTTATATCCTAGCTCTTTCAATTTCTCATATACTTTGCTTGGTGAAATTCCAAATAAGGTATTATAATCTCCATTCACTTTTTCTAAAAAAATTGATGCTTTTCCTAGTATTGCATAAGCACACCTATTAAATATATCCTTTTCATTTTCTACATACCATTTAATATCCTCATCATCTATTTCTTTAAGATGTACTTCTGCTATATCTGCAAAGCAAATTTCTTTGTTTTTATATAAATCTTTTATTGTAACACCAGTTACAGCATAAGTAATTTTTCCTGACATTTCTTTTAAGTTTTGATATGCTTCTTCTCTGCTCTTAGGTTTTTCATAAATTTTTCCATTCATATATATTATCGAATCTGCAGCTATAATTATTGCTTTTTCATTTATTTGAGATGCAACGGAGTTTGCCTTATCTTTAGATAAGTCTTTTACGTATTCACCTGGTTCTGTGCTATCACTTTTTTCTTCAACTACACTTTTAATAACTTCATATTTTAATCCTATATTTTTAAAAATATCTTGTCTTTGTTTCGAACCTGATGCTAATATTAGTTTTAATTTTAAAGTATCATTTTTATTCTGTGTACAATTATTATCACTATATTTTTCTATCATTTTTTACCTCCTTACTTAATTATTTATATCATTCTTTTTCTTTTATCGCAATAATAACTCTAAGATTTTCTAACAAATGTAAATTTTAAGAAAATCTTAGGTACACCATAATTCTCTAGTACAGATATTCCTCATGCCAGGAGAAATATCCTACTATATAAAAAATATTAGCCAGGTACTTCAGTTACAGTATCTGGCTAATATCCTAATAGTTTAATGTTTCATAAACCACCACTTCGGGTTTCTTATTACATGCATTTCTATGGTCATGGCATAAACTTCACCTATGCCAAGCTGTGCATTTAACTGTGCTAAGTATTCGATATTATAATATCGATGTTCGAATACCCACAAACCTTCTTTTCTCCATTTTTTCTTAAATTCGACCAGTTCGTTTTCAATTGGAATACGGTCTTTATCTAATAAATCTTTTAGAAGAAGTGACAAATCATTTGTCTTTTTCTTTGGTATGGTTCCCCTTGCGATTATTCTGAAACCATACTTGTGTGCACAATCAGAAATCTCTACTCTCTTGATCCGATTTTTTTCCATAACCATTGAACAATCCATAATAATGTTCTCCCTTCTTTTCTGCTAAACAATTAGTTCCATATTTATAATATCACAAAATATATAATTTAGCAATTTTAAGACTTATTGTTTCTATCTCCTATTTTTATTTTTGTATTTTATTTGCTAATACTTATTTTATCTCATTTTCTATATTTAGTAATCTATTATATTTTGCAACTCTGTCTGTTCTACATGGTGCTCCTGTTTTTATTTGTCCTACATTTGTAGCTACAGAAATGTCTGCTATAGTTGTATCTTCTGTTTCTCCTGATCTGTGTGATATTACAGCAGTATAACCTGCTTTGTTTGCCATATCTATTGCATCTAATGTTTCTGTTAGTGTTCCTATTTGGTTTGGTTTTATTAATATACTGTTTGCTATTTTATTTTTTATCCCTTTTATTAATCTATTAGTATTTGTTACAAATAAATCATCTCCAACTAATTGAATTTTATTTCCTAAATTTTGTGTTAGTTTTTTCCATGAATTCCAATCTTCTTCTGCTAAACCATCTTCTATAGAAATAATTGGATATCTTTCTGTTAATTCTTCTAAATATTCTATCATCTCATCACTAGTCTTAAACATTCCTGTTTTCCAAAATAAATATCCATTTTTCCCTATTTTCTTAGCTTCTTCGTACATTTCTGTACTTGCTACATCTAATGCTATGAATATATCTTTTCCTGGAATATATCCAGCTTTTTCTATTGCTTCAATTATTACGTCTAAAGCTTCTTCTTCACTGGCTAAATTTGGTGCAAAACCACCCTCATCACCTACAGCAACCGAATATCCTTTATTTTTTAATACTTTTTTCAGACTATGATATGTTTCTACTCCCATTTTTAAATTCTCTGCAAAATCTCTTCCAGATTTTGGCATTATCATAAATTCTTGAATACTAATATTATTATCTGAATGTTTACCTCCATTTAAAATATTCATCATCGGAATAGGTAATTTTTTTGCATTAACTCCACCTATATAATTATATAAAGTCATTCCTAGTGAATTTGCTGCTGCTTTTGCTACTGCAATGGATACACCTAAAATAGCATTTGCTCCTAATTTTTCTTTATTTTCTGTTCCATCTATATCAATTAGTCTTTTATCTACTTTTATTTGATCATACACATTCATTCCCATTATCTTTTTAGCAATTACTCTGTTTACATTTTCTACTGCTCTTTTTACACCTTTTCCTAAATATCTTTCTTCATCATTGTCCCTAAGTTCTACTGCTTCAAAACTTCCTGTTGAAGCTCCAGATGGTACTTTTGCTACTCCACAAAATCCTCCTTCTGTTATTACTTCTACTTGTACTGTTGGATTTCCCCTAGAATCTAGCACTTCTAGTGCTTCAATATGTTCTATTTTCAAATAATCTTTCATATTATCCCTCCATTAAAATTATTATTACCAATTATTTGAAAATATATCCTTTTATATAACAAATGTATTAAAAAATCTTTTCTCTTATTATATGGACTTTACAGTCAATAAAAAAGAAGTGGATACCTAAATATCCACCCCCTCTTTAGATTAAAAGTTTTTCCTTGCAGAACTGAAGAATACTTCTCCTAGAATGTATTCCTATTGTCAACACTCTAACAGAATGGTTCTCATAAGTGTTATAATCATAATCTAGCCAGAATCTCATTACAATTCCATTACGCTTTTTATAGAATCTTCTGAGTCCTTTTATTTTTTCGAAAGCTTCTTCAATCATAATTTCTTCGTCACAAGCAAAGTCTTCTAATAGTTCCTCTAAATCTTCCTCTAGCTCTTTTGGAATATATCCTTCTGCTGTAAGGAAATATTCATTATACTCATTGCACCGTTTAATTCTAAACTCTTTCATATGGTATACTCCTTTCAACTTTTTTGTTATATTACTATACTACATTTAAGTCTATTTTTCAATATCCAAAAGCGTACTTACTAAAATTCTTAAGCGCACAATAATTATCTAGCAAAAAAGCAGTACTAAATACTGCTTTTTTGAATCTGGATTTTAAGTGCTGTCCCCCTAATCCCGATTTAATTATTTCATTGCTTCTTCTACTGCTACTGCTACTGCTACTGAAGCTCCAACCATTGGGTTGTTACCCATTCCTATTAATCCCATCATTTCTACGTGAGCTGGAACTGATGAACTTCCTGCAAATTGTGCATCTGAATGCATTCTTCCCATTGTATCTGTCATACCATATGAAGCTGGTCCTGCTGCCATATTGTCTGGGTGTAATGTTCTTCCTGTTCCTCCACCAGAAGCTACAGAGAAGTATTTTTTACCTGCTTCTATTCTTTCTTTTTTATATGTTCCTGCAACTGGATGTTGGAATCTTGTAGGGTTTGTTGAGTTTCCTGTAATAGATACGTCAACATCTTCCATCCACATTATAGCTACACCTTCTCTAACATCGTTTGCACCATAACATTTAACTTTTGATCTTTCTCCATCTGAATATGGAATTTCTTCTATAACATTTACTTTTCCTGTAAAGAAATCAAATTCTGTTTTTACATATGTAAATCCATTAATTCTAGAAATTACTTGAGCTGCATCTTTTCCTAAACCATTTAAAATAACTCTTAATGGTTCTTTTCTAACTTTGTTTGCAGATTTTGCTATACCAATAGCTCCTTCTGCTGCTGCAAAGCTTTCGTGTCCAGCTAAAAATGCAAAACATTTTGTATCTTCTGAAAGTAACATAGATGCTAAATTTCCATGTCCTAGTCCAACTTTTCTGTCATCTGCAACTGAACCTGGTATACAGAATGATTGTAAACCTTCACCTATTGCTTTTGCTGCATCTGCTGCTTTAGTACATCCTTTTTTTACTGCTATTGCTGCTCCTAATGTATATGCCCAAGCAGCATTTTCAAAGCAAATTGGTTGTACTCCTTTTACTATTTCATATGGATTAAATCCTTTATCTGTACATATTTTTAATGCATCTTCAAAATCTTTTATTCCGTATTTTTCCATTACTGGTTTAATTTGGTCTATTCTTCTTTCATAACTTTCAAATGTTACTGCCATTTAATTTTCCTCCTTTAATATATTCTCCAAATTGTTTATAATTTCATTTATATTTGTATATGGAATAATTTTTAGTCTATTGTTTCCTCTAAGCATAGTTGTAAGCTTAGGTGTTACAGTTTTATCATAAACACAAATTATTCTTTTATTAGTCTTATCTGCATATCCAATTTCATATCCAACACCTAATGATGGAACTGTTACTTCTGCAAAAACTAGATCTGCTCGTTTTAGTCTGTCTACTAAACTTTCGAAAACATCTTTATCTGAAATGCTCTCTTCACGAATTAATACATTATCATCCGCTACTTCTTCATCTAAGACATTACCAAACTTTGTTAACTCTTTTACTAACTTTTTATATGCTTCTAATTTTTGCCTTCCACCATATATTGAACCTGAAAAATAAATATTCATATCTTATACCTCTTATTATTGTTTTCTTGGGTCTATTTTCTTAACAGCTTCATCAAATCTTCCATATGTTCCAGAAGCTTTTTCTATTGCTTCCATTGGGTCTATTCCTTTTTTAATATTTTCCATCATTTTTCCCATATGAACATATTTGTAACCAATAATTTGGTCATCTTTGTCTAAGCCTAATTCTACTATGTATCCTTCTGTTAATTGTAAATATCTTGGACCTTTTAATGTACTTGAATAAATTGTTCCGACTTGTGATGTATGTCCTTTTCCTAAGTCTTCAAGTCCAGCTCCTACAGGAAGTCCTCCTTCTGAGAAAGCTGTTTGTGTTCTTCCATATACTATTTGTAAGAATAATTCTCTCATAGCTGTATTTATGGCATCACATACTAAGTCTGTATTTAATGCTTCTAATAATGTCTTTCCTGTTAAAATTTCTCCTGCCATAGCTGCTGAATGTGTCATTCCTGAACATCCTATTGTTTCTATTAAAGCTTCTTGTATAATACCATCTTTTACATTTAATGTTAATTTACAAGCTCCTTGTTGTGGTGCACACCATCCAATACCATGTGTTAAACCAGATATGTCTTTTATTTCTTTTGCTTTAACCCATTTACCTTCTTCTGGTATTGGTGCTGGTCCATGGTTTACTCCTTTTGCAACTGTGCACATTTCTTCTAATTCTTTTGAATATATCATTTCTATTTCTCCTTTCACCTTTTATTAGTATTTATAATTTGATTTTTACTTTTTGGTTTACTTTCTAAAATTATATATTTTTTATCATGTGGCCAAAACTCGCTATCTTTTTCAAGTTCATATATTTCTTCCATTCGCTCTTCTTTTCTAGATTTTGTTGGCGCATCTTTTTCAAAGTTAACTAAATTCTTAGTTGGCGCTGTATAAATTGATTCTTCATATATATCTATTCTTTTATTCGAATTTTCTTCTCTTTCTATATAATCTATAACCATTTGCTTTTCACGTTTACTATAAGTATTTAGTCCTGTTTTTAAATATTTATATCTAAAAACTAAATGTCTATCATAATTGCTATATGGGGAGGTGGCTAGGTTTTCAAAACCATATTCAACCTTAAATGTACAATCTGCTATTGAAATTGTTATATTAGTCCATAAACTTCCATTTGTTGCAATGTATTCTTTTCTTAGTTTTTTTATAATTCCATACAAATTATCTGCCATTTTAAAATAAGAAGATTCCTCTAAATTAAATTTATTTGGTACTTCGTACACATTAACTGGCTCTCTTTTTAGTATTCCTTTTGGAATATAATAAAAATACATTTCTCCTGTTTCTAAACTATTAACTCCATCTATTACAGATGCATATAAAAATATTTTATTCCATTTTTCTGGTATCATGTCAAATAAACTATTTTGTATTTCTTTATATAACTCCTTCATCCTTGCAGAAGTTGACACTATATTTCCCCCCATAAGTATATTTTTTATTCTTTTATTATTAGGCTTTCTCCAGTCATTTCTGTTGGCTTTTCTAATCCCATAATTTCTAACATTGTTGGTGCTAAATCTGCTAATTTTCCTTCTTTTAATTTTACATCTTTAATTCCCACTAATACTAATGGAACTAAGTTTGTAGTATGAGCTGTATGTGGCTCTCCTGTTTTATAGTCTATCATTTGCTCTGCATTTCCATGGTCTGCAGTAATAAGAATTACTCCTTCTTGCTCTTCTACTGCATCTACTACTCTTTTTACACAACTATCTATTGTTTCTATTGCTTTTATGGCTGCTTCTAAATTACCTGTATGTCCTACCATATCTGGATTTGCATAGTTTAAAATAATAGTATCATATTTTTTAGAATTTATTGCTTCTACTACTTTTTCTGTAACTTCTAAAGCACTCATTTCTGGCTTCATATCGTATGTTTCTACTTTTGGTGAAGGTACTAATATTCTATCTTCTCCTGGATATTGTTTTTCTTCTCCACCATTAAAGAAAAATGTAACATGAGCATATTTTTCTGTTTCTGCAATTCTTAATTGATTTAATGAATTTTTACTTATATATTCTCCAAATGTATTTTCTAATCTTTTTGGTTTAAATGCAACTTTTACATTTGGCATTGTTTCATCATATTGTGTGAAACATACATAATTTAAATTCATCTTCTTTGTTTCGAATTCATTAAATTCTGGATCTACTAATGTTCTAGTTATTTCTCTTGCTCTATCTGGTCTAAAGTTAAAGAATATTACAGAATCATTTTCTTCTATTTTAGCAATAGGTGTATCCCCATTACAGATAACTGTTGGTTCTATAAATTCATCAAAAACTTCTTTTTGGTAAGAACTTTCTATTGCATTTATTGCACTTGTTGCTTTTATTCCCTCACCATTTACCATTGCATCATATGCTTTTTGAACTCTGTTCCATCTTTTATCTCTGTCCATTGCATAAAATCTTCCAGAAATAGTAGCAATTTTTCCTACACCTTTTTCTTTCATTTTTTCTTCTAGCATTGTTATATAACTTTCTCCAGAAGTTGGTGCTGTATCCCTTCCATCTGTAAAGCAATGAACATATACATTTTCGAAATCTTTTCTTTTTGCTAATTCTAAAATTGCAAATAAATGACGAATGTGACTGTGAACTCCTCCATCTGAAACAAGTCCTAATATGTGCAATTTAGAATTATTCTTTTTGCAATTTTCTATTGCTTCTACTAATTCTGGAATTGCAAAAAAGTCACCATCTTCTATTGATTTAGTAATTTTAGTTAATTCTTGATAAACTATTCTACCAGCTCCTATGTTTGTGTGACCTACTTCAGAATTTCCCATTTGACCTTCTGGAAGTCCTACACTTAATTCACTTGCATGAATATTTGTTGTTGGCCAAATTTTCATTAGTCTATCTATATTAGGCGTGTTTGCAAGTTCAACAGCATTTCCTTCTTTATGGTTGTTTTCACCAAACCCATCTAATATCATTAGCATTGTTAGCTTATCTTTCATATCTTGTTACCATCCTTACTTATCAAAATTTACTATTTTAGCAAATTCGTCAGCCTTTAAGCTTGCTCCTCCAACTAATCCTCCATCTATGTCAGATGTTGTAAATAGTTCTTTTGCATTACTTGACTTAACGCTTCCACCATATTGTATTATAACTCTATCTGACACTTCTTGTCCATAATTTTTTTCTATCTCTTTTCTAATTTCTTTTATAGAGTTGTTAGCATCTTCTGAAGTTGCAGTTTTTCCTGTTCCTATTGCCCAAATTGGTTCATATGCTATTATTGTTCCTTCTACTTGTTCTTTTGAAAGGCCTTCTAAAGCTAATCTTGTTTGATCTGTAATTACTTTAGTTGTTTCTCCTGCTTCTTTTTGTTCTAAAGTTTCCCCTACACATACTATTGGTTTTAAACCATATTTATGTGCTGATTTTACTTTTTTATTTACTGTTTCATCTGTTTCTGCAAAGTATTGTCTTCTTTCTGAATGACCTATAATAACATATTCTACACCGATTGATTTAAGCATTGGTCCAGAAATTTCTCCTGTGTATGCACCATTCTCTTCAAAGTGCATATTTTGTGCTCCTATTTTTATATTTGTATTTTGCGCTGTAAGTAGTGCATAAAATAAATCTGTATATGGAACACATAAAACAACTTCGTTATTTGTATCTTTTACTAATTTTGATAATTCATCTATACATGATATTGCTTCGTTTGGAAGCATATTCATTTTCCAGTTACCAGCAATTACTTTTTTACGCATAATTTTTTCTCCTTTCAATTTATAAATTTTAATTCTGTTAATATATTTAACAATTAACTTTTTTATAAATTTATTTATCCATTAGGCATTCTATTCCTGGTAATTTCTTTCCTTCTATAAATTCTAGTGAAGCTCCTCCACCTGTAGACATATGTGTCATTTTGTCTGAAAGTCCAGCTTTCTTTATAGCTGCTGCTGAATCTCCACCACCGATTACTGTAACAGCATCAATTTCTGCTAAAGTATTTGCTATTGCATTTGTTCCTATAGCAAATTGGTCAAATTCGAATAATCCTACTGGTCCATTCCATAATACAGTTGCTGCATTTTTTAGCTCTTCTGTATACATTTTTATTGTCTCTGTACCAATGTCGAATCCTTCCCATCCATCTGGAATTTCTTTGTAGCTTACTACTTTGCTTTCTGTATCTTCTTTAAATTCTTTTCCTACTTTTGTGTCTACTGGAAGCATTAATTTAACACCTTTTTCTTCTGCTTTCTTTAATAGGTTTTGTGCTAAATCTAATTTATCTTCTTCACAAATAGAATTTCCTACTGTATATCCCATTGATCTGAAGAATGTATATGCCATAGCTCCACCAATTAATAATGTATCTACTTTTTCTAATAAACTGTCAATTACTCCTATTTTATCAGAAACTTTCTTTCCTCCTAAAATAGCTACAAATGGTCTTTTTGGATTATTTATTGCATCTCCTAAAAATTTTAATTCTTTTTCAATTAAAAATCCGCTTACTGCTGGTATATAATCTGCAATTCCTGCTGTAGAAGCATGTGCTCTATGAGCTGTACCAAATGCATCATTTACAAATACATCTGCTAAGCTTGCAAAGTTTTTAGCAAGTTCTGGGTCATTTGTTTCTTCTCCTGGCTCAAATCTTACGTTTTCTAATAACATTATTTCTCCTGGTTTTAATTCTTCTGCTAATTTTTTAGCATCTTCACCTATTACATCTTTTGCAAGTTTAACTTCTTTTCCTAATAATCTTGTTAATTCTTTTGCAACTGGTGCTAAAGACATTTCTGGAACAACTTTTCCCTTTGGTCTTCCTAAATGAGAACATAAAATTATTGCACAATTTTGTTCTAATAAATATTGTATTGTTGGTAATGCTGCAACAATTCTTGTGTTATCTCTTATTGTTCCATCTTCTAGTAATGGTACATTAAAGTCACATCTTTCGATTACTTTTTTTCCTTCTAAGTTAATATCTCTAACTGTTTTTTTACTCATAAAATTCACTCCTTCTATTTATATAACCTTATTTGTAATAATGCATTTATTTAATTGTAAAGGTTGCATATATGTCCTTTTTAGTACATATTAAAAAACTGTTCATAATTTTATATGTCTTTTTAGGCACATATGTAACCTTTACAATTTAGATTGTTTATTATACAACTATCCTTTTGCATTAGACTTTTAGAGGTTACTTTAAAAGCAACCTCTAAGTCTTTATTTATTACATATTGTCTTTTGTTGCCATATAGCAAGCTAAATCTACTAATTTATGAGAATATCCCCATTCATTGTCATACCATGCAACTAATTTTACAAATGTATCTGTTAATTGGATACCAGCAGCTGCATCGAATATAGATGTATGTGAATCTCCTAAAAAGTCTGAAGAAACAACTGGCTCGTCTGTATATTCAAGAATTCCTTTTAATTCGTTTTCTGAAGCTTTTTTAACTGCAGCACATATTTCTTCATATGTTGCTGGTTTTTCTAAATTACATGTTAAGTCAACAACAGAAACATCTAATGTTGGAACTCTGAAAGACATACCTGTTAATTTTCCATTTAATTCTGGAATAACTTTTCCAACTGCTTTTGCAGCACCTGTTGATGATGGAATAATATTTCCAGCAGCAGAACGTCCACCTCTCCAATCTTTTTTAGAAGCACCATCTACTGTTTTTTGTGTAGCTGTTGTAGCATGTACTGTTGACATTAAACCATCTTTTAATCCAAAGTTATCGTTTATAACTTTAGCAAGTGGTGCTAAACAGTTTGTTGTACAAGATGCGTTAGAAACGATGTTCATGCTTGTTTCATATGTTTCATTATTAACACCCATAACAAACATTGGTGCATCTTTTGAAGGTGCACTTATAACTACTTTTTTAGCTCCTGCTTCTAAGTGTGCTCCTGCTTTTTCCATTGTTGTAAATACTCCTGAACATTCAAATACGTATTCTACACCTAATTCTCCCCATGGTATGTTATGTGGATCCATTTCATTATATACTTTTATTTCTTTTCCATTTACTACTAAAGAATTTTCTTTTGCTTCGATTGTTCCATTAAATCTTCCATGCATTGTGTCATATTTAACCATGTAAGCCATATAATCTGCTGTTATAAAAGGATCATTTATAGCAACGATGTTTACTTCATCACCTTTCTCTAAAGCTGCTTGGAATGCTAATTTTCCAATTCTTCCAAATCCGTTAAAACCTACTTTAATTGACATTATAATTCCTCCATTCTTTTTTTGCCTTATAGGCATACAAAAATTTGACCTACTATTTGATCGTAGTAATTCTATAACAAAAAAGAATACTTTTCAAGTATTCTTACTTAATTCTTTACATTTTATACATATTTTTCTATTTTTAATACATACTTTCCCTTTTGTGTGTTCCCCATAATTTCAGAAATTTTAAATCTTCCCTTTCCTCTAATTGTTATTAAATCCCCTTCGTTTACTAGTTTTGTGTTTTTTATTTCATTTTTAAAATTTATAAATATTCTTTCTTTTTCTATTAATTCTTTGGATTGCGTTCTAGAAACTTTTGCAAGTTCTGCTATTACATTATCTAATCTTAATGCCGAAACAATAATATTATATTCTTTTGTTTTTGTTTCTACTTTTTTTGTTTTATTAATTTCTATTTCCTGTATTTTAGATTTTTTTAGCCTTGTTAAACTTTGTAAATTTGTAATTAAATATTTACTTATTTCTGGCAAAATAATTATATCTGCACCATTTTCTCTTACTAAAATATCTCCTATTTTTTCTCTTACAATTCCTAATTTCATTAGCATTCCAAGATAATTTTTATGTGTGTAATTATTGTATAACTCGTTTGGTAAAATTATTCTTATTGCACACATTTTATTTGTATATTTTCCCTCTTCTATAATAAATTTAAACTTCTCTGGGTAAAAAATAATAATTTTTCTTTCTGCTTCTTCATACCCACCATATAAAATGTATTTATCAAATTTAATCTTCTTTAATATTTCTATACATATAGTCATTTTATATTCATCTAGAAAATCTGTATTGGTTAATTTGTTTTTCTGTTTTGCTTCTTCCATTTTATCTAGCATTTTAGAAATTAGAATTTGCTCTTCTTTTGTTTTTCCTTCTATTATTTCTTTTTTATTCATATTTACTCCATTTTCTAATTGTATTCAAAATACTTTCTGTGTCTAAATTATATTTCTTTTCTATTTCGTCTACTGTTGCTTGTTTAATAAATTCATCTGGATATCCCAATGTTTTTATTTCGTTTGTTTTGTTATATCTATTTAATAATTCTATTATAGTACTTCCAAGTCCACCTTTTACTATATTATCCTCTAAAGTTATTATTTTACTGTTTCCTATCCAATTAATAATATTTTCTTCATCCAATGGTTTTAAAAATCTAGCATTTATTACCTTAATACCTATTTTTTCTTTTTTTAATATATTTGATACTTCATATGCTCTTTGTACCATTTTTCCTATTGCAATTATAGTATAATCATTTCCGTCTGATAATTGTTCTGCTCTTCCTAATTCTATTTTATCTTCATGTTCTATTTTTATATTTTCCTCTCCCCCACGAGGGTATCTTATATATATTGGACCATTATATTTTATTGCAAATTCTAGCATATCTTCTAATTCTTTAAAATTTTTTGGTGCCATAATTACTAAATTTGGAACTATATTAAAAAATGATAAGTCGAAAATTCCTTGGTGTGTTTCACCATCTGCTCCTACAATTCCAGCTCTATCTGAACACAAAACAACATGCAAATTTTGCATACATATATCATGTATAACTTGGTCATATCCTCTTTGGTAAAAAGATGAATAAATTGGTACTACAGGAATAATATTATCTGTTGCCATTCCACCTGCCATACATATTGCATGGCCTTCTGCTATTCCCACATCGAAAAATCTATTTTTAAATTTTTCCGAAAATTCTTTTAAGCCTGTTCCATCTTTCATAGACGCTGTTATAGCTACAATATTTTCATTTTCCTCTGCTAATTTTACTAGCTTTTCTCCAAAAACTTTAGAATAATCTTTACTTTTACTTTTTGTTGATTTTCCTGTTTCTAAATTTATTGGCCCGGTTGAATGATATCTGTCTGGGTTATCTTCTGCTGGTTTATATCCTTTTCCTTTTTTAGTAATTACATGTATTAGTTTTGGTCCATCAATTTCTTTAGCAATTTTTAAAACACTTTCTATTTTTTCTATATTATGACCATCTATTGGGCCTAAATATGTATACCCCATATCTTCAAAAAGCATATTGGATATAAATATTTTCTTTATGCTATATTTTATATCTTGTACTAATTTTATTATTTTATCACCAAGCCATGGAATTTTAGAAACTGCTTTCTTTATAAAATTATTGGACTTTTTATAAAATTTTCTACTTCTTATTTTACTTAAAAAGTTTGAAATTCCTCCAACATTTTTGGAAATACTCATCTCGTTATCATTTAATATAATTATAAGATTTGTTTTAGAACTTCCCACATCATTTAAAGCTTCTAATGCCATTCCACCTGTTAGCGCTCCATCACCTATTACTGCTACAATTTGATAGTTTTCATTTCTTATATCTCGTGCTCTTGCCATTCCTATTGCAGCAGAAATAGATGTACTACTATGACCTGCATTAAAAGTATCATATTTTGATTCTTCTCTTTTTGGAAAACCTGCTATTCCATCTTTTTTTCTTAAAGTTTCCATTTGTTTTTTTCTACCAGTAAGTATTTTGTGTACATATGTCTGGTGTCCTACATCCCAAACGATTTTATCTTCTGGAGTATTAAACACAGAATGCATTGCAATAGTAAGTTCTACAACACCTAAATTAGACGCTAAATGCCCACCATTTTTAGAAACTATATTTAATATTTCTTTTCTTATTTCTTTTGCCAATTCTTCTTTTTCTTTTAAGTTAAGTTTTTTTAAGTCTTTTGGTAAATTTATATTTTCTAATAAAGTCATATTTTATCTCCTTGTACAATAGTTAAAGATAACCTTTAGCTATATTCTTTTGTTTTTATAAAGTGTTCATATTTTATCATATTTTTCTACAAATTTCCATATAATTAGCTCCCGATTTTCTTTACAAATGTTCTCCCTTCTTATATAATTAAGCTGTAGTGAAAATTTATTGTTTTATACTAATGTCTAGCTTAATTAAAACAATATTTTAAAGGAGAAAATTATGACAAAATTTATTTCACATTCAGAAGAAGAAACAAAAAAATTTGCACAAGAAATAGCATCTAACTCTAAAAAAGGTGATGTTATAGTTTTAAGTGGTGAACTTGGTTCTGGAAAAACTAAATTTACAGAAGGTTTTTTAGAATATTTTAATCTACAAGATGAACTGTCTAGTCCTACATTTACAATTGTAAACGAATATGATACCGAAAATTTCCCTATATATCATTTTGATGTATACAGATTAGATGATATAGACGAATTTTATGCTATTGGTGGAGATGAATATTTTGCAAATGGCATTTGTATTATTGAATGGGGTGAAAAAATAGAAGAAATTTTACCAAGTTCTTATTTAAAAATTTCTTTTTCAAGAGATTTTGAAGATTCTAATAATCGTATCTTAAATATAGAATGTTTTGGAAATAAAAAACTAAATTAAGGAAGTGTAAAAATGAAAATTTTAAGTATCGATACATCTAGTAATATTTGTAGCGTTTCTATTTTAGAAGATACTACTTTAATATGGGAAGATCATATTTCTGACAAATTAACTCATTCAGAAAATTTAATGCCAATGATAAAAAAATCTTTAGAAAATCTAAACCTAAGTTTATCTGATATCGATTTATTTGCGTGTTCTAAAGGTCCTGGTTCCTTTACAGGTATTAGAATTGGCGTTTCTACAATATGTGCTTTTAGAGATTACTTTAATAAACCTGCTATTGGTATTTCATCTTTAGAAAGTTTAGCTTATAATATTCTTTCGGAAGAAAATTCTTTAGTATGTTCTATAATAGACGCAAAAAATAACAATGTATATGCAGGATTATTTAAATATGAAAATTCTCATTATACTTTAATTAATAATTACATCTCAGATAATATTAATAATGTATTAACTATGTTAAATAATTATTATAATTTGCCAATTACTTTTGTTGGCTCTGGAGCAGAACTTTATTCTGAATTATTAAAAAGTACTTTTAATAATTGTTCTATATCTGTTAATAATAATTCTAGTTCAATTTCGGTTGCAAAGGCTGCTAATTATAAATATTATAATTGTACTTCTAAAGAAGAACTTAGCCTTTCCCCACTATACTTAAAAAAGTCTAGTGCAGAAATTGAATTGGATAAAAAATTAAATAAAGGATAATTAATATGAGTTTAGAAATATATAATATGACAGATTATGACTTATCTTTAATAAAAGATATTTTAATTAGTGATTATGATGACTTTTGGACATATAATATTTTAGAAGATGAGCTAAAAAACTCTAGTTCAGAATATTTTGTTGCAAAATTGGATAATAATATTTTAGGTTTTGCAGGTATTTGGAAATCTGTAGATGATGTACATATTACAGATATTGTTGTAAAAAAATCAAATAGACAATCTGGTATTGGTAGCAAATTACTAGAAAAACTAATTCAAACTGCCAAAAACCAACATTTCTCTTCTATTACTTTAGAAGTAAACGAAAATAACTTACCTGCAATTAATTTATACTTAAAATATGGTTTTAAAAATGTTGGCTTCAGAAAAAAATATTATAAAAATAAAGATTCTGCAATTATTATGACAAAAGATTTATAAGGAAAGAAGGAAAACAAATGAAAAAAAATGAATTAAATTACAAGGATTTAAGAGTAATGTGTAATCCAAACTTTTTTGATTTTGAGACTACAGAAAATTTAGAACCTATTACTTCTGGAATTGGTCAAGAGCGTGGTATTAAAGCTTTAGAATTTGGTCTTAATGTAAATGTTAAAGGTTACAATATTTATATAGAAGGACCTAGCGGTGTTGGTAAAACAATGTATACCAAAAATTATTTAGACACAATTGCTAAAAAGAAAAAAATTCCAAATGATTGGTGTTATATTTATAATTTTGATAGACCAAACGAACCTATTGCTGTTTCTCTTCCTGCTGGTCAAGGAAAAGAATTTAAAAACACTATGGATAGTTTTATAAAAGATATTAAGGTAGATATAAAGAATACCTTTAACAATGAAGATTTCGAAAAAGAAAAAACTCTTATAAGACAAGAATTCGAAGAAAAAAGAAATAACTTGATGGACGAATTAAATAAAAAAGCTATGCAAAATGGTTTCTTTGTTAAAAGTGCTCAAAATGGCATTTATATGATGCCTGTAATTAATGGTAAAACAATTGAAGAAGAAGAGTTTGACAAATTAGATGAAAATATAAAAAAAGAATTCGAAAGTAAATCTGGTATTGTTCAAGAACAAATAATAGAAGCTATTAGCGAAATTAAGGCAATTGAAAAAGAAGCTGACAAAAAAATAGAAGAATGGCAATCTAATATTGCTTTACTAACTATAAATGTTCATATAAACAATATAAAATCAAAATTTAAAAGAAATAAGAAAATTACTAAGTTTTTAAATGATGTAAAAACTGATATTTTAAGGAATATTTCTGCCTTTACTTCTGAAAACAATAATAATCAAACTCAAAATGCTCCAAGAACAGAACCTCCTGCTCCTTGGCTTAATTATAGAGTTAACCTATTTATAGATAATAGTAATTTGGAAGGTTCTCCTGTTATAATGGATTCTAACACTTCTTATCCAAACTTATTTGGTCGTCTTGAATATGAAAATTACTATGGTGCTTTAAAAACAGATCATACTATGCTAAAACCTGGTTTACTTCATATGGCAAATGGTGGTTATATAATTTTCCAAGCTGATGATATTATACAAAATAGTTTATGTTATGAATCTTTAAAAAAGGCTTTAAAGGTAAAAGAATTAAATATAGAAAATGCCTCTGAACAACATTCTTCTATGGTAATGATTTCTTTAAAACCTGAACCTATTCCTTTAGAATTAAAGGTTATTATAATTGGTAATAGTAATATTTATCATACATTACTTGCTATAGATAATGATTTTAGAAAACTATTTAAAATAAAAGTTGAATTTGAAGATGATGCTCCTCGTAATTCTGAAAACATGGTAAAACTTGCTAGATTTGCTCATGGTTTCTGCGAAAAAGAAGGACTTCCTCAGCTTGATAGAACTGGTGTAGCAAGCTTAGTTGACTATGCTACTGTTCTTGCTAATGATAAGGAAAAAATTTCTACTAAGTTTAATGATTTGTCCGAAATTATTGGTGAAGCTGCAACTTGGGCAAAGCTTAGTCGTTCTAAGCTAATTACAGATAAATTTATTCATAAAGCTTTAAAAGAAAGAATTGAACGTGTAAAAAAATATGACACTCATTACTTAGAAATGATAAAAGAAAATACTTTATTAATAAATACTTCTGGAAATGAAGTTGGTCAAATAAATGGTCTTACAGTTTTAACAATTGGTGACTATTCTTTTGGAAAACCTACAAAAATAACAGCAAATACTTATGCTGGTAAACAAGGAATTGTAAATATAGAACGTGAAGTTGACCTTTCTGGTTCTTCTCATTCTAAAGGTGTTCTAATTCTTACTGGTTATTTAGGGCAAAAATTTGCTCAAGACTTCCCTCTTGCTCTAACTGCAAGTATATGTTTTGAACAATTATATAATGGTGTAGATGGTGATAGTGCTTCTAGTACAGAGTTATATGCTCTACTTTCTAGTTTATCTGGTATTCCTATTAACCAATCTTTTGCAGTTACAGGATCTGTAAACCAAAAAGGTGAAATACAACCTATTGGTGGAGTTAACGAAAAAATTGAAGGATTCTTCCAAATATGTAAGGATAGAGGTTTAGATGGTAGCCACAGTGTAATTATTCCTATTCAAAATGTAAGAAATCTTCATTTAGATGATGAAGTTGTAGAAGCTGTAAAAAATAATTTATTCCATATATATGCAATCTCTACAATTGATGAAGGGATAGAATTATTAACAGGTGTACCTGCTGGCACTAAAGATAAAAACGGAAAATTTCCTATAGGAACTGTTAATTACCTTGTTTATGAAAAACTAAAAAAATATTCTAGTTTAGAAAATAAATAAATAACAAAAAAACGTATATTAGAATAATATCTAATATGCGTTTTTTAATTTTCTTAAGCTGTATGCTATAAGTTTTCTTCCTATCTTTCGCTTTTTTCTGCTTCTATATTTTTTTCTTTTGTCTTTTTTGCTAACAATTGAATTTGTTCTATTTGGCTCTGTATTGTACTTGTTCTTGTAACTTTTTTTGTCCTATCTATAACACTCTGTAAAAATTGTTCTTTTGGATTATCTTGACATTTATTAAAAATTTCTGTTTGTTCTCTTGCTGAATTTAAAATAGTATTTACATCATATACTTCATTATTAATTACTCCTCTTAAATACAATACATGTTCTGTGTTTTCTCCTACTCGTTTTGCTCTAGCCAATTCTTTAAAATTTGTTTTCATTTTTTCCTTTTTGCTCTCATATAGCATTTTTACCGATTCATTAATTCCATTAAAATTTGTATATGGCAAACTATCTATTTTAAAAGTTTTATCTACTAACCTTTCGGTTAAATATCCTAACTCTTCTTCATTCTTATCAATTCCTGGAAATTTTTCTTTTATACTATTATACTCTTCTATAAAGTTGTCATAAAACATAGTCTTCATGTTCATATCTTTTTCATTACTAGAATATTGCTCTTCTTCTATTTTATCTGCAATGCTTTCAAATACCATTTCAGATAAGGTTTCTTCTTTTATGTTTTCTAGAAACTTAGTTTCTCTATCTATTTTTCCATTTACTATTTTAACACTATTACCATCTGCAATTCGTAATGGATTTAAAAAATTATTAAACCCTACAAATGCAGATTCCTTGCTTTCCATCGAATATATCTCGAATACATTTTGATAATATTTAAATTCTCCTGGTATATTTTTCTTTTTATCTTCATCTATATTATTACACTGTCTTACCAATATTCCGTTTTCGGATAATATTTCTCCATACCTATCAAAATCTATATGTGATACTTCGCCACTTTCATTATTAATTACTATCATAGAAAGTTTGCCGATTTCTGTACCTTCAAAATAAACTCTATTTTTTGGCATACATTTTAACTCTGCTTGCACATATCTTGGAGTTGAATAATTACTATTATGTTTTTTTTCTATATCGTTTATATTTAAAATTGTTCTACTATATCTACTTGTAAATTTTTCTGCTAATTCTCCTTGTTCATTTACTTTACATTCTTCTAATATTTCTGCTACTTTTTCTTGGCTTAAACCTAATGCTTTTTGTATATTTCCTAATCTTTTTATTTTATCTACAAAGTTTAGTTCTTCGGAGCTACTAATTATTAGTTTGTTTATTAATTTTTCTTCTAAATTAGTATTTAACGATATATATGGTTCTTCATCTTGCGAAATATCTCTTATTCCTTGAGCATTTAATCCTACAGAATACTTTGCAGATTTAACTTCAATTGCCTCATTTATTTTTTGACATATATCTTGTCTTGTTTTTGCTCTTTCTTCACCTGTACCTTCTAATAAATGACTATTCTCTACTAATTCAATTGTTAAAAAATTTATTAAATCTTTATATTCCCATGCTTCTGGAGATAGCTTTTTATAAGTTCCATATACTTTTGCAATTTCATCTGTAAATCCATTGATATCCACATATCCATCTTTAATATATTCTAATTTATTTATTCTAGCTTTTATATAAACATAATAATTTGTCATCAATAAATTTATTCCATTCTTTAAGTGTTCGTTAGCTTCTGTATAATTAATTTTATTTTTGCCATAAATTATTTCATGAAACTTTTTAAATTGCTCTTCTATTTCTATATTTCTATTTTGCATTATATTCGCAGAATATTCATCTATATTTCTAGTTAAGTCGAAAAAGAATATGTCTCCTCTTTGTGTTAAAAAGTACTTAATTAATTTGTCAGAGTACATACTATATACTAATGAAACTACATCTACATTATCTTTATATGAATAATCTTTTGAATTATATAAGTTTTTATTTAAAAATTCAGTAAGTCCTTCTCCAAAAAAACTATTAAAGCCTCCCCATCCATCAACAATTGCATGAAATGTTTCGTGCGCTGTTGTAGATTTGTTATCTCCCACATGTTTTCTTAGTACAATTTTATCTCTATTTTCGCTAGCAATTGTTCTATACCCCAGTACAGTTTTATTTTCTTTTAAATAATCATCTTCTTTTTCTGTTAATGATTGGTATATAGTTCTTCTTGCTATAGATTTAATATGACTATCTATTAGCCACTTTTTAAATTGTCTTTCTCCTAAAAAAGAATATATATCTGAATAAACTTCTTTTACCATATTTTTTATATCTTCTTGAATGCTAGTATTTAAGTCTAATTGATCTTGAATTTCTTGTAAATCCATTTAATTCTCCTAATTTTATTTTTCTTTTATAGCTGCTTGGGCTGCAGCCAATTTTGCAATTGGAATTCTAAAAGGCGAACAAGAAACATAATTTAAACCAAGCATATTGCAAAATTCTACAGATGCTGGATTTCCACCATGCTCACCACATATTCCTATTTTTAGGTCTGGTCTTGTTTTTCTACCAAGTTCTACTGCTATTTTCATTAATTTTCCCACACCTTTTTTGTCTATTGTAGCAAATGGGTCAAAGTCATAAATATTTTTAGAATAATACTCATTTAAAAACTTTCCTGCGTCATCCCTACTAAATCCAAATGTCATTTGTGTTAAATCATTTGTTCCAAAAGAGAAAAACTCTGCTTCTTTTGCTATCTCATCTGCTGTTAATGCAGCTCTAGGTATTTCTATCATTGTTCCAACATGATATCTCATTTCTAAATTTTGCTCTTTTAATATTCCATCTGCAGTTTCTGTTACTAATGATTTTACATATTTCATTTCTTTATATTCACCTACTAATGGAATCATAATCTCTGGAATAACATTCATTCCCTCTTTATTAACATTTATTGCAGCCTCTATAATTGCTCTTGTTTGCATTTGTGCAATTTCTGGATATGTTACGTCTAACCTACATCCTCTATGTCCCATCATTGGATTAAATTCTTTTAACTTTTGAATTTTCTCTCTTATTTGTTCTTCTTTTATATTCATTTCTTCTGCTAATTCACTTATTTCAGCATCTTTTTTTGGTAAAAATTCATGTAATGGTGGGTCTAATAGTCTAATTGTTACTGTATAACCATTCATTGCTTTATATAATTCTTCAAAGTCATTTCTTTGCATTGGTAATAATTTGTTTAATGCTACTTTTCTTTGTTCAGCAGTTTCTGATAATATCATTTCTCTTATTGCTTTTATTCTTTCTGCTCCAAAAAACATATGCTCTGTTCTACATAAACCTATTCCTTCTGCTCCAAATTCATAAGCTTGTTTTGCGTCTTTTGGTGTATCTGCATTTGCTCTAACTTTTAATTTTCTATATTGGTCTGCCCAGTTCATAAGTTTTTCAAAATTACCTGAAACTGAAGCAGGTACTGTATCTATTTTTCCGTCATATACATTTCCTGTAGACCCATCTAAAGATATATAATCTCCTTCCATATATTCTGCACCATCTGGCAATTCGAAATATCCTTCTTCTTCATTTACAACAATATCTTGACATCCTGCAACACAACAAGTTCCCATTCCTCTTGCAACAACAGCTGCATGTGATGTCATTCCACCTCTTACAGTTAATATACCTTTACAAACTGTCATTCCATCTATATCATTTGCAGAAGTTTCTAAACGTACTAAAATTAACTCCTTTTCTCCTGCTTCATATAATTTCATTGCTTTTTCTGCACTAAATACTATTTTTCCTGTTGCAGATCCTGGTGATGCTGCTAATCCTTGTGCTATTTGCCTTGCATATTTTAATTTTTCTTTGTCAAAAGTAGGATGTAATAATTGTTCTAATTGTTTTGGCTCTACTCTTAGTACTGCTTCTCTTTCATCTATTAAACCTTCTTCTACTAAATCTACAGCTACTTGTAATGCTGCTGTAGCAGTTCTTTTTCCGTTTCTCGTTTGTAAAATATATAAGTTTCCATGTTCTATTGTAAATTCTAAGTCTTGCATATCTTTATAATGCTTCTCTAATTTTTTTGCACTTCTTACAAATTCATTATATATATCTGGATTCATTTCTGCTAATTTATCTATAGTCATAGGGGTTCTTATTCCTGCAACAACATCTTCTCCTTGTGCATTCATAAGAAATTCACCATATATTTTATTTTCTCCTGTAGCTGGGTTTCTAGAAAATGCAACACCAGTTCCACAGTCATCTCCCATATTTCCAAATACCATCATTTGAATGTTTACAGCTGTTCCCCACTGGCTAGGTATATCATTTAATCTTCTATATTTTATAGCTCTTTCATTATTCCAAGATTTAAATACTGCCTCTATACATTCTATTAATAAACTTTTAACATCTTGTGGAAAGGCAGAACCTGTTTGTTCATAATATATTCCTTTAAAAACTTTTACTAAATCTTCTAAGTCATTGGCATCCATGTCAATGTCTTGTGCTAGTCCTCTTTGCATTTTCTTTGTATCAATTGCCTTTTCATAAATACTATTTGGAATTCCTTTTACAACGTCACTATACATTTGGATAAATCTTCTATAACTATCATAAGCAAATCTTCTATTTTTTACAGCTAATGTCTTTACTGTTTCATCATTAATTCCTAAATTTAATATTGTATCCATCATTCCTGGCATAGAAACCCTAGCTCCAGAACGAACAGACACTAGTAAAGGCTTTTGTATATCTCCAAATTTTTTACCTGTTATTTCTTCTAATTTATCTAGTGCTATTTCTATTTGCTTAATTATATCTTCCGAAATTTTTTCTCCATCTTCATAATATTTATTACAACATTCTGCAGAAATTATAAAACCTTGAGGAATAGGTAATCCTAAATTAGTCATTTCGGCTAAATTTGCACCCTTTCCACCAAGAATATCTTTCATTTTTGCATTACCTTCCTGAAATAAATATACATATTTTTTATCTTCTTCCATGTATTTTCTCTCCTTTATCTTTTGAATCTAATTTGATACAAATATTATATCACTTTATGTTTTTTAGTAAACCTTTTTAATTTATTTTGTCTTAATTTACATTTGCAAATCTTATTGTTTTCTTTATTAAAACTTTTCTAATATATAAAAAAATAGGTTTGAATTTGTTTAATAATTGTATTAAACTTTCAAACCTATTTTTCTTAGTCCTTTTATTAGTACTATTCAAAGATTCCGAAGTCACTCTATTATGTTTGAATCTTCAATCCTAGTGGGGAACCAATTAAATTTCTACTTTTTCTGATATCCAATTTTCTAATTCGTTAATATTTATTCTTATTTGTTCCATTGTATCTCTATCTCTTATTGTTACACAGTTATCTTCTAATGTGTCAAAGTCTACTGTTATACAATATGGTGTTCCTATTTCGTCTTCTCTTCTATATCTCTTTCCTATACTTCCTGCTTCATCATAATCGCACATAAATTTCTTAGATAAATTTGCATATACTTCTTCTGCTTTTTCTGAAAGTTTCTTTGATAATGGAAGAATTGCTACTTTGTATGGTGCTAATGCTGGGTGTAAGTGTAATACTGTTCTTGTATCACCTTCTGCAATTTCTTCTTCTTCGTAACTATTGCATAAAAATGCTAAAGCAACTCTGTCTGCACCTAGTGATGGCTCTATACAATAAGGAATAAATTTTTCTCCTGTTTCTGCGTCTAAATAAGTCATATCTTGTTTTGAACATTCCATATGACATTTTAAGTCGAAATCTGTTCTATCTGCTATTCCCCATAATTCTCCCCAGCCAAATGGGAATGCAAATTCTATATCTGTTGTTGCATTGCTATAGTGTGAAAGTTCTTCTTTAGAATGATCTCTTAATCTTAAGTTTTCTTCTTTCATACCTAAATTTATTAACCATTCTTTGCAGAAGTTTTTCCAATATTCGTGCCATTCTAAATCTGTTCCTGGTTTACAGAAAAATTCTAATTCCATTTGTTCAAATTCTCTTGTTCTAAATGTAAAGTTTCCTGGTGTTATTTCATTTCTAAAAGACTTTCCTATTTGAGCAATTCCCATAGGTAATTTTTTTCTAGTTGTTCTTAAAACATTTTTAAAGTTTACAAATATTCCTTGTGCTGTTTCTGGTCTTAAATATATTTCAGATTTTGCATCTTCTGTAACACCTTGGAATGTTTTAAACATTAAATTAAATTTACGTATATCTGTAAAATTTGTTTTTCCACAATCTGGACATGGTATTTTATTTTTATTTATAAAATCTATTAATTCTTGGTCACTCATACCATCTGCTATCATATCTTTTCCATGTTCATGTGCCCATTCTTCTATTAACTTATCTGCTCTATGTCTTGTTTTACATTCCTTACAATCTATTAAAGGATCTGAAAAACCTCCTACGTGTCCTGAAGCTACCCATGTTTGAGGGTTCATTAAAATTGCTGCATCTAAACCTACATTGTACTTACATTCTTGTACAAATTTCTTCATCCACATTTTCTTAATGTTGTTTTTAAATTCTACCCCTAATGGTCCATAATCCCAAGTATTTGCAAGTCCTCCATAAATTTCTGACCCTGGATATACATATCCTCTTGATTTGCATAATGCTACCATTTTTTCCATTGAATCTAACATAATAAAAACCTCCTAATACTATATTTGCTAAGTACTAGAAGTATATATTTCAGGATTAAGGAAAGTTCCTTAAAATCCCAGTTTTATTTATATACAAAAAACTTCCGCACCTAGCTTATTAGCTAGGGACGAAAGTTATATTCCGCGGTTCCACCCTAATTGATAATTTAATTATCCTCTTCGTTATAATTGTGCTCCAAAGTTCCCCATATTACTTAGCTATTAGTTTACACCATCCACTAACTCTCTTTACGCTTTATTAATATTTTTTCTTTTTCATTGCACTTTATTAAATTTACATATTTATATCATATTATTTACTAAAAAGCAATAATTATTATATATTTTTCTGTATCTATAGATATATAAGTAAATTTCATCAATATTTTATCAAAAATTTACTGAATATCAAAGATGAAACATCTATATTTTAAAATATCTGTCTTCACAACAAAAATAGCCTTCCATGATTTCTTAGTTTATCATAGAAAGCTATTTTAAATCTTTATTATTTATAACACACTCAACAGTTTACATTAAAATTATTTTTTATTAATATGAATTATCGTTTACAGGTGCTCCTGACTTAGCTATTTTAACAAGTCTGCTTGTTCCAAGTCTGTCTGCTCCAAGTTCCATAAATTTTTCAGCATCTGCAAAAGATGAAATTCCTCCTGCAGCTTTTATTTTTACATTTTTTCCAACATGTTTTTTCATAAGAGCAATATCTTCAAAAGTTGCTCCTCCTGTTGAAAATCCTGTTGAAGTTTTAATATATTCTGCTCCTGAATTTGTAACCACTTCACACATTTTTATTTTTTCTTCCTCAGTTAAAAGACAAGTCTCGATTATAACTTTTAAAATTTTTCCATTGCATGCTTCGTGAATTTTTCTTATTTCTTCTTCCACTAAATCATATTTTTTATCTTTTAC
>USAE01000013.1 GCA_900552655.1 uncultured Clostridium sp. | reverse complement strand
ATGTTTAATTATAAAAGTACCAACGAAATCTTAAGTGAAGTATGTGCATAATAAACCGGAAATTTATTATTGCCATTTATATGGTGAAAAAATAAAATAAAAAAACATTGACAATTGAATATACATTCAATTATAATAAAAACAAGATTGAATAAATACTCAACTAAGTAAGGAGGAAAGCGATGGCTAGAAATGAATTTATATGTGATTGTAATGTAATACATCAAGATATGGTAGAAAGTACAATAAAGAGAATGCCAGAGGCAGATACATTTAATAAATTAGCTGAATTTTTTAAAATTATAGGAGATACAACAAGAACAAAAATACTATTTGCATTGGATCAAAATGAAATGTGTGTGTGCGATATAGCAAATGTACTAGGAATGAGCAAGTCTTCCATATCACATCAATTAGGAACTTTAAGAAGAAGTGGAATTGTTAAATGTAGAAAAGAAGGGAAAGAAGTTTTTTATATGTTAGATGATGAACATATAAAGAAAGTTTTTGAAATAGGTATAGAACATATTGAACACAAAAATGGAATATACGAAAAAAGATAACGAAAGATAATTAAAAAAATTATATAGGAGGAAAATAAATGAAGAAAGATGGTATAAAAATTATAATAGCACTTATATTGTTTTTTATAGCACTTATAGTGGATTTCGGAAATATATGGATGAATAATATATTATATATTTTAGCATATGCAATGGTGGGAATAGAGATAGTAATTAAAGCTTTTAAAAATATAATAAAAGGCAAAGTATTTGACGAAAATTTTTTAATGGCAGTTGCAACAATTGGAGCTTTTGCAATTGGTGAATTACCAGAGGCTGTTGCTGTTATGTTATTTTATCAAGTAGGAGAATTATTCCAAAGTTATGCAGTAAGTAAATCTAGAAAATCAATTTCTAATTTAATGGATATTAGACCAGATTTTGCAAATGTAGAGAGAAATAAAGATGTAGAAAAAGTAAAACCAGAAAATGTAAAAATAGGAGAAATAATAATTATAAAACCTGGAGAGAAAGTACCACTAGATGGAATAGTAGTAGAAGGAAATTCGAGTCTTGATACAAAAGCACTTACAGGAGAAAGTTTGCCAAAAGATGTAAAGGTAAACGAAGAGGTACTAAGTGGTTTTATAAATTTAAATGGTGTTATAAAAGTTAAAGTAACAAAAGAATATGGTGAGTCAACTGTAAGTAAAATATTAGATTTAGTTGAAAATGCAAGTAATAAAAAATCAAAATCAGAGAATTTTATCACTAAATTTGCTAAATACTATACACCAATAGTTGTTATTACAGCTTTAATTCTTGCAATTGTACCACCGCTTATAATAAAAGACGCAGTGCTTTCAGATTGGATATATAGAGCACTATCATTTCTTGTAGTATCATGTCCTTGTGCATTAGTTATTTCGATTCCATTAAGCTTTTTTGGAGGAATAGGTGGAGCTTCTAAAATGGGAGTTTTAATAAAAGGAAGTAATTATTTAGAAGCACTTTCGAATACAGAAATAGTTGTATTTGATAAAACAGGTACATTAACAAAAGGAGTGTTTGAGGTACAAAAAGTTGCCCCAGAAGGTATAAGTAAAGAAGAGCTATTAGAAGTTACTGCGTATAGTGAGCATTACTCAAATCACCCGATTGCAATTTCTATAAAAAATGCATATGGAAGAGAAATTGATGAAGAAAAAATAATAAATACAAATGAAATTCCTGGGTTTGGAATTATGGCTAAAATAGAAGATAAAGAAATATTAGTTGGAAATGAAAAATTGATGAATGAAAACAAAATTAGTTTTTCAAAATGTGATAGTATAGGAACTATTTTATATGTGGCTATAGATAAAAAATATGCAGGGTATATAGTAATAGCAGATAAAATAAAAGATGATTCAAAAGATACTATAAAATTGCTAAAGAAAAATAATATAAAACAAACTGTAATGCTAACAGGTGATAGGAAGAAGGTTGGTGAAGAAGTTGCAAAAGAATTAGGTATAGACAAAGTATATACAGATTTATTGCCAGATGGTAAAGTTAAAAAAGTAGAAGAATTGCTAACTTCTAGAGCACAAAAAGGAAAACTCATATTTGTAGGAGATGGAATAAATGATGCGCCAGTTTTAGCTATTTCAGATATAGGAGTTGCAATGGGGGGACTAGGCTCAGATGCTGCAATAGAAGCAGCAGATGTTGTTATTATGACAGATGAACCCTCTAAACTAGTAAATGCTATTAAACTATCTAAAAGAACTATGAGAATAGTTAAAGAAAATATAATATTTGCTATATTTGTAAAGGTGTTAGTGTTAGTTCTAAGTGCTTTAGGAGTAGCTACTATGTGGGAAGCAGTTTTTGCAGATGTAGGTGTTTCTATTATTGCAATTATAAATGCTCTAAGAGCTTTAAGAGTAAAAAAGTATTTAAATAAAAGAAGAAAAAGAACATTTGTTTACAATAAGCATTGAAAAATATTATTTTATATGATAAAATGACTATTATGAAATTGTGATAAATTTGATGAGGAATAAAATAGTAAGAAAGAATATATTTGAAATTAAAAAGAACATTAAAAGTTTAAAGAGTAAATTAGATGTTGATATTGGATTTTTGTTAAATAATGTAATAATAAGAGTGGAGAAAAAAAGAATATATATCTAAAATGAGAAAAAACACAATAGAAAAATGGAACAATAAAATGGAGGTGAATTATATGCAAGAGTTAGCAAAGGGGGATTTAATTATATATGAAGATGAAAACAATAAAATTGAAATAGAAGCTTTTTTATATAACGAGACTCTTTGGTTACCTCTTAATAAAATAGCTGAACTATTTGAAAAAGATAAATCTACAATAAGTGAACATATAAAGAATATATTTAATGAACAGGAATTATCTAAAGATTCAACTGTTGGGAATTTCCCAACAGTTCAAATTGAAGGTAATCGTAAGGTTAATAGAAATATTGATTATTATAATCTAGATATGATAATAGCTGTTCGGATATAGAACAAATTCAAAAAAAGCAACAAAATTTAGACAGTGGGCGACAGAAGTTTTAAAATCATATATTATAAAAGGATATAGTATAAACAAAGAAAAATTAAAAAATCCGAATAGATTTGGTAAAGACTACTTTGATGAATTATTAGAAATCATAAAAGAAATTAGGACGAGTGAAAGAAGATTCTATCAAAAAGTAACAGATATTTTTGCAGAATGTAGTATTGATTATAATAAAAATTCTGAAATTGCAAATGACTTTTATGCAACTATTCAAAACAAATTCCACTATGCAATTACAAATGAAACAGCAGCTGAAATAGTTTATCATAGAGCAGATTGTAAAAAAGAACATATGGGGTTGACTTCTTGGAAGCATTCTCCGAATGGAAGAATATTAAAAAGTGATGTTAGTATTGCAAAAAATTACTTAACAAATAAAGAACTAGAATTTTTGCAGGACATTGTTAATATGTATTTAGATATAGCAGAAAACAGAGCCAAGAGACAAATACCTATGAAAATGAAAGATTGGGTAGAGGAATTAAATACTATGCTAAAAACAAATAGATATGAAGTTTTAGATAATAAAGGAACTATATCAGCTGAACAGGCAAAAGAATTTGCAGAAAAAGAATATGAAAAATTTAGAATTGAACAAGATAAAAAATATATTTCAGATTTTGATAAAATAATTGATGACTGCAAAAGAAGATAATGAAAAAGCTATATTTTGTTTTCCTTTAAAGATACAAAAAACGAGAGAACCATTTATATGTTAAGGTTTTCTCGTTTTTTCATTGGAGGCGCCACCCGGATTTGAACCGGGGATCAGAGTTTTGCAGACTCGTGCCTTACCACTTGGCTATAGCGCCAATTTTAATATTAAGATTGTGGAGCAGGTAGTGGGAATCGAACCCACAACTAAACCTTGGCAAGGTTTTATTTTACCACTAAACTATACCTGCAAAAACAATTTTATTAAAGCATATATATTCTATCAAATTATAAATAGTTCGTCAAGAGAAAGTTATAATATTTACGAATTTTATGAATCTAACTTTTGTGCAACTTTAATATTTAATTCAATAGTACATAAAATTCAATCTATAAAAAAATAGTGTCTAAATTGACTTGAACGCTATATATAGAGTATAATAAACAACATTATAAAAAAGTAGGAGGATATTTATGCGGGAATTAATGTATGAAACATCTCAAACTCTTGTATATAAAGTGCAAGAAAGTAAAAACAAGAAAGTAGCAGTAGTAATTGGAAATGGAGATATTATAGACTTCAGGCCAATGAAAATGCAAGAGCCACTTTATGAAGGCTGTGATGTATATACTTTTTATTTTCAGAAAGAAAATAAAGGGTTAAAACCAGCAGGAGAACAATTAGCAAGATGGCTAAAAAGTGTAGAAAATATGTATGGAAAAATTTTCTTAGTAATGAAGTCAAAATGTGGCAATATGGTAATAACTTCTGTTGCAAACAATTTAACAAATTACTCTAAGTACAAAATTTTTGTTGTAAATGCTCCAATAGAAGGAACAGAAGCAGCTACTCCTAGCCTATTAAGAAAGCGAATATACAAAGATAAAGTTAAATGGAAAAAGCTAATTTATAAAATAGAAGATTTCATATTAATAAAAATTGTATATGGTAATTATCCGGTAGATTGGGATATACAAATAGGTTCAAATTATATGAAGGAAAACTTAGATGAAGAGTTAGTAAAAAACTTTGATATAGCTGTAATTGCAAGTTCTTTAAATGGAAAAAAATGCAAAAATATTTTAGATTTCATATTAAAGTGGTTTGACAAACGGTTTAAGCTTTATGGAGATGGAATTGTATCTTTAAATTCACAATTGAGTTTTAAGGAGCCAAAAAAGATATTTTCGGCAAATCATATTTCTATTCTTAAAGATAGTAAAAAGATGATTCAGAAGGAAATAGAAAAAGAAAAAGGGAGACTGTAAGAATGAAGTGTACTTGTTTAAGTTAAGTATAATAATATATTTAACTTAAACAGGGTGCACATACAATATAGTCTTCTTGTTTTATTTAACAGATTATTTAGAAGAAAATAAATTTAGCATTAGAAGATTCTTATGTGTAAATATTGTTATTTAGCAAAAATTAGAGTATAATAGACAAAGACTATTAATAAAAGGAAGAGGATAATATGAAAGTAGTAAAAAATATTTACAGAACACATACATGTGGAGAACTAAATATAAATAATGTAAATGAAGAAGTAAAATTATCAGGTTGGGTTCAAAAAATAAGAAACCTAGGTGGAATGGTATTTATAGATTTAAGAGATGAATTTGGAATAACACAAATTTTAATAGATAATAAATTAGAAGATAAAATAAAGAATTTAACTACAGAAAGCTGTTTGCGTGTAGAGGGAAATGTTGTGGAAAGAGCAAGCAAAAATCCTAATATGCCAACAGGAGAAATCGAAGTAAAGGCAGTAGAAATCGAAATATTAGGAAAATGCAAAAATGTATTACCATTCGAAGTAAATACAAACCAAGAAGTAAGAGAAGACTTAAGATTAGAATATAGATTTTTAGACTTAAGAAGCGAAAAATTACACAATAATATTTTACTACGTTCTAAAATATTAAAAGCAATAAGAGATAAGATGGACGAGTTAGACTTTACAGAAATTCAAACTCCAATTTTAGCAAATTCTTCACCAGAAGGTGCAAGAGATTATTTAGTACCAAGCAGATTAAATCCAGGTGAATTTTATGCGCTTCCACAAGCACCACAACAATTTAAACAATTATTAATGGTATCTGGTTTTAATAAATATTATCAAATAGCACCATGTTTTAGAGATGAAGATCCTAGAGCAGATAGAGCACCGGGTGAGTTTTACCAATTAGATTTCGAAATGAGCTTTGCAACACAAGAAGATGTTTTTAAAGTAATAGAAGAAGTTGTACCATCTACTTTCGAAAAATTTACAAATTGGAAAGTAGACAAAGGTCCATTTATACGTATTCCATATAAAGAAGCTATGGAGAAATATGGTGTAGATAAGCCAGACTTAAGAAATCCTTTAGTAATACAAGATGTTACAGAATGTTTTAAAGACTCAGAATTTAATGCATTTAAAGGAAAAACTGTAAAAGTTATAGTAGTGCCAGATGGTAATAACCAAGGTAGAAAATTCTTCGACAAAATGGGAGAATTTGCAATGTCAAATGATGTTGGTGCAAAAGGTTTAGCATGGGCAAAAATAGATGAAAATGGTGAAGTTACAGGTGGAATTGCTAAATTTATAACACCAGAAATAAAAGAACAATTACAAGAAAAATACGATGCAAAAAATAATTGTGCAATGTTCTTTATAGCAGATGAATTTGCAAAAGCACAAAAAATAGCAGGTTTAGTTAGAATAGAACTTGGAAAAAGATTAGATTTATTAGAAAAAGATGTATATCGTTTCTGCTTTATTGTAGATTTCCCAATGTACGAGCTATCAGATGAAGGAACAATAGATTTTAGTCATAATCCATTTTCTATGCCTCAGGGAGGACTAGAAGCATTAAATACAAAAGACCCATTAGACATATATGCATATCAATATGACTTAGTATGTAATGGTTATGAAATGGCTTCTGGCGCTGTTAGAAATCATGATCCAGAAATTATGGTAAAAGCATTCGAAATAGCGGGTTATACAGAAGAAGATGTAAAAGAAAGATTTGGAGCATTATACAATGCATTCCAATATGGTACTCCACCACATGCAGGAGCTGCACCAGGAATAGATAGAATGGTTATGCTTATAGCAGATTCGCAAAATATAAGAGAAGTAATAGCTTTCCCTAAAAATAAAAAAGCAAGAGATTTATTAATGAGAGCACCATCTGTAGTATCTAATGAACAATTAAAAGATGTACATATCAAATTAGATTCAGAAAAATAAATACATAAAATATAAAAAAACTCATATAGTTATATAAAAACTATATGAGTTTTTTGTGTGAGGTGGAATATGTTTTTTTTAAGTAAAAAAAGAATAGTATTACTTGCAAGTTTATTAATAGCAGTTGTTTCAATTGAAATATTTCAAATGAATTTAAAAGAAGAAAGTATAGAAACAGTAGCTTTGCCGGTTAGTAATAAAGTAATAGTGTTAGATGCAGGACATGGTAATCCAGATGGCGGAGCAGTTAGTACAAATGGAATATCAGAAGCAGAAATTAATTTGAAAATAGCACTAAAATTACAAAATTTATTGGAACAAAGTGGTGCAACAGTAATACTAACAAGGTCAGATGAAGATGGAATTTATGATGCAGATAAAACAAAATTAAAAAATCAAAAAGTATCAGATATAAAAAACAGAGTAAAAATAGGAAATTCATCATCAGCAGATATTTTTGTATCTATTCATTTAAACAAAATACCACAAAGCCAATATTCTGGTTGGCAAACATTTTTTAAAAGCGGAAGTGAACAAGGAGAAAAATTGGCAACATCAATACAAGAAAATTTAAATAAAACAATTGAAAAAGAAAATAATAGAGTACCAATGAAATTAGATAATGTATACATAGTAAAAAATGTGGAAATACCACTTACAATAGTAGAATGTGGTTTCCTTTCTAACGAAGAAGAAGAAAGAAAATTACAAGAAGATGATTACCAAGATAAATTGGCATGGGGAATATATAATGGGATAATAAATTATTTTTACGAATAACTAGTATACAAAATGCAAGATAGTCCTCTATTAAAGTTCGTTAATTTAACGTATAAAATTACCAAACGTGGAAAAAATAAGCCTAAAGCTATTTTAGGAGTGAGAATAACATGTTTGGTGTTTTATTAGATAAAAAGCAATTAGAAAAGTATATGGAGAAATTAGCATGTGACCATAATTTGAAACCAGAATCGGAAGAAAAAACATATCCAATACCATCTTTAGAAAAAGATTTTGAATATATAACTATGGTATATAATTTGCTAAATGAACATATAAAACTTGGAATAGATATACATCCAGCAGGAGAATGGCTATTAGATAATTATTATATTATAGAAGAAAGAGTAAAACAAATAAAGGATGAGCTAACTCTTACAAAATATAAAAAGTTTTTGGGACTGGATAATGGTCAATATGCGGGATATGCAAGAATATATATACTTGCAAAAGAAATGTGTACGTATACAGACAGCAACATAAATAAGGAAAATTTAGAGTTTATGCTTACATCTTACCAGAGAAGAAAAACTTTAAATATGGACGAAATATGGAATATAGAATTATTTATAAAAATTGTAATTATAGAAAATATAAAAGATATTTGTGAAAAAATATATGCAAGTCAAATGCAAAAATATAGAGTAGAAAATATAATAGAAAGATTAGTAGAACAGAAAAATAAAGATGTACAAAAATTTAATAAAAAACAATACAAAAGTTACAAATTTGGTTATGGTGAGATGAAATATCCTTTTATAGAATATATGTCCTACAAACTAAAGAAAACAGATAAAGACAATTATGAATATACAGAAGCACTAGAAGATGCAGTAGAAAAAATGGGAACTAATATTAATGATGTTATAAAAAAAGAACACTTTGGAATTGCTATAAAAAAAGTTTTAATGGGAAATTGCATCACAACTTTAAAAAATATATCAAGAATCGACTTTCAAGAGATTTTCGAAAGGATAAATGGAGTAGAAGAAATATTAAAAATGGACCCAGCAGAAGTATACAATAAAATGGACTATAAAACAAAAGCATACTATAGGGGAAAGATAAAAGAACTTGCGAAGAAAACGAAAATATCAGAGGTGTATATTGCAAGAAAAATTGTAGAATTATCAACAGGTAAACAAGGCAAGAAAAGTCATATAGGATATTATTTAATAGATGAAGGAAAATTTGATCTATATAAAGAGATAAAATATAAACCAATTAATATGAAAAACGAAACAAAATTAAATTTGCTAATTGCATTTACATGGGGGGCTACATTACTAATATCTATATTAATAGGAAAATTATATAATAATTATATTTTAAGTGTATTAGGGATTTTACCAATTCACGAAATTATAAATCAATTTACACAATACATTTTTAGCAAAATTGTAAAACCAAAGTTATTACCTAAAATAGATATGCAAAATACTATTGCAAAAGAGCAAGCAACAATGGTTGTAATACCAACAATTGTAGATTCTAAAGAAAAAGTAGAAGAAATGTTTAGAAAATTAGAGGTATATTTTTTAGCAAACAAAAGCGATAATTTATATTTTACTTTGCTTGGCGATTGTAAGCCATCTAAAATAGAAAGAAGAACCCAAGATAAAGAAATTGCGATTACGGGAATAAAATTGGTAAATGAACTTAATAAGAAATATAATAAAGAAATTTTTAACTTTTTATATAGAAAAAGAAAATGGAATGAGGGCGAAAATGAATATTTGGGTTGGGAAAGGAAAAGGGGACTTCTTATGCAATTTAATTCTTTCCTAATAAACAGAAGTGAAGAAGATTTTGCTTTAAATACAATAAATAATATGAAAGAAATACCAAATATAAAATATATTATTACACTGGATTCGGATACAAATCTTATTTTAAATTCTGCATTCGAGCTTATAGGAACAATGGAACATATACTAAATAAGCCAGTGTTAAAGGACGGAATAGTAGTAGAAGGGCATGGAATAATACAGCCTAAAGTAGGAATAAACTTAGATGAAGCAGAAAAGTCTTGGTTTAGCAAAATATTTGCAGGTTCACCAGGAACAGATATATATACAAATGCAATTTCGGATTTTTACCAGGATAATTTTAATGAAGGTATATTTACAGGAAAGGGAATATATGAGCTAAATACTTTTTATAGAGTATTAAAAGATGCGATTCCAGTGTATACTGTATTAAGTCATGATTTATTAGAAGGTTCTTATTTAAGGGCAGGGCTTGCTACAGACATTTTACTTATGGATGGATATCCAAGTAAATTTATAGCTTTTATGACAAGGCTAGGCAGATGGGTTAGAGGAGATTGGCAAATATGTAATTGGATATTTAAATATATAAAAAATAGTAAAGAGGAAACTATAGAAAATCCAATTAATAAATTATCTAAATATAAAATATTAGACAATTTAAGAAGAAGTATATTAGGACTTTTTATATTAATTTTATTATTAGTAGGAATTTATACAAATAAATTTGGAATTATTTTAATTTCTATTATGGCTATTACAATAAATTTAATTTTAGAAGGAATAAATAAAATAATTTATAGAAAAGATGGTGAAAAATTTAAAAAGTCATTTGTTAAAACAGTAAATGGGTGGAAGGGTATAATTATAAAATTTATACTAGATATAGGCTTTTTCCCAACTAAAACATATGTAGAAACCAAAGCTATTATACAGGCACTATACAGAAAATATGTAAGTAAAAAGAAATTGCTAGAATGGACAACTGCAGAAGAGGCAGAGCTAAGCAAAGATAATGACTTAGATTCGTATGTAGGTTATATGTTTATAAATTTGGTGTTAGCTGTTTTAATAAATGCTTTTACTATGAATTATATAGCGATTGTTATAGGATTACTGTGGCTTATAAGCCCAATTATAAGCTTTAAAATAAGTAAGCCAATTCCAGAAAAAGATCCATTAAAAAAGATAGACAAAAAGCATCAAAAATATATTGTAAATATTGCACACAAAACATGGGAATTTTTTAAAGATTATTTAGTGGAGGACAACAATTATTTACCACCAGATAACTATCAAGAAAATAGAAAAGAAAAAATTGTAGAGAGAACATCTTCCACAAATATTGGACTTGCAATGGTATCGGTAATTTCTGCATATGACATGGGGTTCGAAAATATATATTCTAGTGTTAGTTTATTACAAAAGATGTTAGACACAGTAGAAAAATTAGAAAAGTGGAATGGACACTTATATAATTGGTACAATATAAAAACTTTAGCACCACTAGAACCACGATATGTTTCTACTGTTGATAGTGGTAATTTTGTAGGATACCTTTATGTTGTAAAACAATTTTTAAAAGAGCATATTAGATTATATGAAAACGTGGAAGATTATATTTTATTAGTAGATAGAATAATTACAAATACTAATTTTTCTTTATTATATGATAATTCGTCTAGGTTATTTTCTATAGGTTTTGATGTGTCTACCAATAAACTTACAGATTCTTATTATGATTTATTAGCTTCAGAAGCAAGACAAGCTAGTTTTATAGCTATTGCAAAAAAAGATGTACCGGTAAAACACTGGGCTTGCTTAAATAGAACATTAACTGCTATGGATGGGTATAAAGGATTAATTTCTTGGTCTGGAACGGCATTCGAATATTTAATGCCAAATATAAATATGAAAAGTTACCATGGTAGTTTATTAGATGAATCTTGTAAATTTATGATTATGAGCCAGATAAAATATAGTGAAAAGCTAAACATACCATGGGGAATTTCTGAGTCCGCATTTAATTTAAAAGATTTAAAATCTAATTATCAATATAAAGCTTTTGGAATACCATGGCTTGGTCTTAAAAGAGGTTTAGGAGATGAAATGGTTATTTCGTCTTATGGAACTGTTCTTGCAATATGCGATTACCCAAGAGAGGTTCTAGAAAATATAGAAAGACTAGAAAAAGAAGGCGCTTTCGGAAAATATGGATTATATGAAGCAATAGATTATACGAAGAGTAGGCTAAAGAAAAACGAAAAAAATGAAGTAGTACAAACGTTTATGGCTCACCACCAAGCATTAATTTTAATTTCTATAAATAATTTTTTTCATAAGAATATTGTTCAGAAAAGATTTTCGAAAAATCCAGAAATAGAAGGGACAGAAATTTTATTACAAGAAAGAATGCCAGAAGATATTATTATTACTAAAGAGAAAAAAGAAGTTCCAGAAAAACTTAAATATAAAGACTATGAATCATATTATAGAGTAGAACTAGACAATGTGGAAAAACAAGAAAGATGTAATGTGATTTCTAACCAAGAATATAGTATTTTAATGGATGCAAAAGGAAATGGATACAGCAAAATAAATAATATTTATATAAATAGATATAAAAGTACAGATGAAAACTTACAAGGAATTAATTTTTTTATAAGAAATATAAATACAAACAAAATTTGGACTTCAAATTATTATAAAGATATTGTAAAACCAAGTAAATATAAGGCTATATTTAAGCCAGATAGCAATACCATAGAAAGAACAGATGGAAATATAGAAACAACAATAGATGTTACTGTTAGCCAAAACGAACCTACAGAAATAAGAAAGATAGAGTTTAATAATATTGGGAATGAAGATGAAATAATAGAAGTTACAGGATGTTTTGAACCAATTATATCTGATATTAATGCAGATATAGCTCACAAAGCATTTAATAATTTATTTTTAAGATATGATTTTAACAAAGAAAATCAAACTTTAATAATAGAAAGACGTAAAAGAGATGAACATAGTGAAGGAATATTTTTAGGGGTTAATTTTTATACAGAAAATGAGACGATGGGAGAATTAGAATACGAAATAGACGCACAAAAGTTTAATAATTTTAATGATATGAACTTTCCTAAAACAATAAAAGAAGGAAAGAGATTTTCAAATTCTATAGGACTTGTTACAGAACCAATCGTAGCTATAAAAAGAATATTAAAGATTCCAGCACATAAAAGTGCAGAATTATATTTTATAATATCTGTAGCAAAGGAAAAAGAAGAATTAGTTATGAATATAGAAAAAATAAAAAATCAAGAGGCTGTACGTAATATTTTCGAAATTTCTAAAGCAAAGGCTATAGAAGAGGCAAGATACTTGCAAATAAAGGGCAATGAACTTGCGGAATACCAAAAATTAATATCTTTATTAATAAATCCTAGTTATGTTAGTTGGTATTACAAAAATAAAGTTAAAGATGCAAATTTTAAAAAGAGTGATTTGTGGAAGTTTGGAGTTTCTGGAGATTTTCCAATCTTAATGTTAAAACTAAAAAATATAAATGATATGTATTTATTAAATGAACTTTTAAAACTGTACGAAATTTTAAGAATAAAAAATATTCCAATAGAGTTTATTATTTTAAGTGAAGAAGAGTATTTAGTGGAATATATAAATTCTGCAATATTAAATGCACATTTAGAATATATGAAAAATGTAAGATGTGGAATATTTGTAATGGCTGCTAGTAATCTTACACAAGAAGAGAATAATTTATTTTTGTTTGTTTCTAATCTAATAATAGATGCTAATTTAGGAAATATAAATTATCAATTAAATAAAATAAAGAAATTGTATAATAAGCAAAGAAAAGAAATAATAAATCCATTAGAAGAGGTAGAAATTAAGCAAAACGAGAAAATAAGAACTCCTAATTTGGAGAAAATAGATTCTAGTAAAAATTTAAAATATTATAATGAATATGGAGCTTTTGCAAAAAATGGAAAGGAATATTATATAAAGACTAATAAAGATATTTTGCTTCCAACAGTTTGGAGTAATGTACTTGCTAATAAAAATTTTGGAACATTAGTTACAGATGGGGCAGGTGGATATACATGGAGTAAGAATAGCAGATTAAATAGGATAACAGCATTTACAAATTATGCTAGTAAAGATATACCGTCAGAAATTATATATTTTATTAACAATGAGAATAAAAGATTTTGGACAATAGGAAATAGAGCTGTAGAAGATAATAATGACTACTATGTAACATATGGGTTTGGATATGCAAAATATAATCATACAGCAGATGGAATTGTTCAAACAGATGAAGTATTTGTTCCAAAAGATGATAAGGTAAAAATTAATTTAATAAATGTAAAAAATACAACAGATAAGCAAAAGAAAATAAGTATATTTTACTATTTAAAGCCGGTTTTAGGGGAAGATGAACTGCAAACAAATGGAAAAATAGAAGTTAAACTGAATAAAAACATTATATATGCTATAAATAAAATGAATGAATTTACAAACGAAACCACATTTGTTTCTAGTAGTTTGGAGATTAATTCGTATACTGGTAGTAAGAAGTCATTTATAGGAAATAGTACAATAAAAAAGCCAGTAGCATTATTTACAAATAATTTAGATAATAGTAGTGGGATAGGTGAGAATAGTTGTATTGCAGTAAAAATGAATATAGAATTAAAGCCATATGAATCTAAAAATATATCATTAATACTTGGACAAGATGAAGATAATAACATTAATAACTTAGTAGAAAAATATAGAAGTACAGAAAATTGCAAAAAGATTTTAGAGGATACAAAAGAATATTGGAAAGATATAGTAAATACTATTCAGGTAGAAACACCAATAGAATCTATGAATATATTATTAAACGGTTGGCTTGTTTACCAAACAATGGCTTCAAGATTATTAGGTAAAACTCGGATATTACCAATCTGGGGGAGCAATTGGATTTAGAGATCAACTTCAAGATGCACTTAATTTAAAATATATAGATATAAATATACTAAAAAATCAAATTATAAAAAATAGTCAACATCAATTTATAGAAGGGGATGTAGAGCACTGGTGGCATGACATAAGCCAAATGGGAATAAGAACGAAGTTTTCAGATGATTTATTGTGGCTTCCTTATGCAGTGCTAGAATATATAAGAATTACGGGAGATAAAGATATTTTAAATATAGAAACTAATTATATAGAAGGAGAAATTTTAAAAGAAGACGAGTTAGAGAGATATAGTTTATATAATACTTCTAAAACAAAAGGAACTATATATGAGCATTGTAAAAAAGCAATAGAAAGAGCATGTAAGTTTGGTGTAAATGGACTTCCTAAAATTGGTTCTGGAGATTGGAATGATGGATTTTCTAATATAGGACCTAAAGGAGAAGGCGAAAGTGTATGGCTTGCATTTTTCTTATATGATATTTTAAATAAATGGGTAAATGAGATAAAAATAGACGAAGATGAAAAATATATAGAAATTTTAGAGGGTTTAAAGCGAAATATAAACAAGAATGCATGGGATGGAAATTGGTTTAAACGTGCTTTTATGGATGATGGAACTCCTATTGGAAGTATGGAAAATGAAGAATGTAGAATAGATGGTATATCACAAAGTTGGGGAGTTATTTCTGGCGCGGCAGATAATGATAAAAAATTTATAAGTATGAATAGTTTAGAAACACATTTAATAGATAAAGAAAATGGATTAATAAAACTATTAGATCCACCTTTTGAAAATGGAAGGATAGAGCCAGGATATATAAAATCATACTTGCCAGGCGTTAGAGAAAATGGTGGACAATATACACATGGTGCAGTTTGGGCAATAATTGCAGAAGCTTTATTAGGCTTTGGTGATAAAGCTTCTGAAATGTTTAAAATTATAAATCCTATAGAGCACACTAGAACAAAAGAAAGTACAAATAAATATAAAGTAGAACCATATGTACTTTCAGCAGATGTGTATAGTAGTAAGAATTTAGCAGGAAGAGGAGGATGGACATGGTATACAGGTTCTAGTGGTTGGCTATATACAGCAGGAATTGAATATATTTTAGGATTAAAAATATCTAATAATTATTTAAGTATAAACCCATGTATTTCTAAAGATTGGAAAGAGTATAAAATAAATTATAAATATAAAAGTACAATTTACCATATTAATGTAAAGAATCCAGAAGGGAAGAATACAGGTGTTACTAAGGTATATTGTAATGGAAATGAAGTTTTTGAAAAGAAAATTAAACTAATAGATGATGGTGAAATTTATAACATAGATGTAATAATGTAAATAAAAATAGGGATTTTGGGGACGTTCCTTAAAATCCCTATTTTATTCTCTTATGCAACAAAAAATAGAGCTTCTCCAAAGCATACTTATAGTGTACTTTTAAAAAACTCTATCCCCATATTAAATTTTAATATAAACAAGTTTAATCTAAGCTTTAAATGCTAAATTATTAAGAATAATTTAAACTTCATCTTCAATAGATAATTTTGCATAATAATCTTTGTTAAACTCTGTATCATATTGTACATCATCAAATATTTCTGGCATTTCTTCTTTAAAATATAATAAAAGTGGTATTAATACTTGTCTTATAGCTGGATGAACGTGACTTGTTGTTCTTAATTCTAATATATGTTTCCATTCACGAATATTTGCAGTCATTGTATATTCTGCAGCTGTAGAGTGTGGTAAAAGTTCTCTTACCATATCTGTAGAAGCTCCTAATTCTTTCATTTTTATGTAATTTTTTTCTATATTTTGCATTGAATCTTTCCAAGTGTTATACATTTCTTCATTTTCTATATAAACAGGATTTATAAATGTTATTTCGTTACCATATTTATCTTTGTTATAGCTACAATATCTAGTAGATTCTATAGAAAAACTTGCAAATCTATGTCTAGTTAAATCTTTATAAGACCCAATATCATTATAAATTCTAACTGTAACTTTTTCGTGTTCTAATACAGATTCGTGACCTCTTGTTATGCAATTGGTTAATAATTTTTTATAACTATCTTCTGTAATACTTCCTTCTGAACGATAGCAAGTTCTACAAGCTCTTTCTAGTCTTTTCATTATTTTTTTTCCATCAACTTTTTCAACTTTTATCCAAGGTTCTACAATTCTCATAATACATCTCCTAAAAAATATTTGCAATCTCAAAATAGAAGTAAAATACATTAATTAGAAATTGCATAAAAAATTAATGTATTTATTTTTTTTAATATATCAAACCTTAAAAAAATTTACAAGAAATTTTAAATAATTGACTATAAAAAATAATTGTGATAATATTTTTAGACTACTTGTAGAAGAAAAATTTTCATAGTAAAGGAGGATATAATTATGCAAAAAGCTATGGAAACAATGTTTTTGAACCTGTACGAGGAAATCTTCAAGGAAGAGGGAAAGGTAGACTTATATTCTAGTAAAGAAAAACGGAAAGAATTTATAGAAGTCTGCTTTAAACTAAGAACGGGAATTAACTTTGGAAACACGAAGACCGGTGAAATTCGTGTAGACGAAGTGAATGCTTTAAGAAAGGAAATCTTAGCTACTGCATTAGTGGAAACATATGAGGAAGTATTTACTCCAAAAGGCGAGATAAAGCCTTGTGGAAGAGAAAGGTGCATAGAACTTATAAAAGTATGTTCTATGATAGATCCAAATACTGACTACGGAAGTGAACAAACAGGTTTTCTGAATAAGCGAAATGTTTTAAAATTAAGATGGCGAGTCTAACGACTCGCTTTTTAATTTAGAAAATCAAGAAGTGCTTTTTGTATCGGGATTTTAAGGACTGTCTACTAATCCCGATATTTTTATGTGTACATAAATTTACATAATATATTTGACAAAAGTAGTTGAATTATAGTATAATACAAAGCAGTGGTTATCCAAAATAAGGATACAATAAAGAGATTTAAGTTTTATATATGTAAGAAGATAGCTATTAACTATATATGTCCGGAAATATAATATATAGTAAAAAGAAATAGTTATAAAATTATTAAGAGAGTTTTTACAATTATTGTATATGATGTTAAAATTTTGTGTATATTAAAATAAAGAGAAATTTATTTATAAAAAAATTGAAGAATAGGACGGAAAATAAATATAAGAAATAATTTTATTATAGCATACAAGTGTAATTGAAACGATATTCATTTATATAGCAAGTAATAAAATGAATTTTTTGTGTAATAAAACATCAATTAATAAAAAGAAAAAGAGAATATCTTAAATAATAAAATAGGGACAAGTTAATAATTTCTTCTAATCATAGATAAGTTTAAATTAAAATTAGAAAGAAGGAGTAGATAAAATAATGACGGAAGAAAACAAAAAAGTAGAAAATGAGAAAAAGATGAATACAGAAACAAAAAGAAGAAGAAAAAATTATTCACCAAGAACAAAAACAGAAGCTTCAAAGCAAGCTAATACAGAAAATACAAAAACAACAAGAAGTAAAACAACTAGAAAGCCAAGAAAAACAGCATCAAAGCAAGAAGATTTTAAGTTTAAATCTGGTAAGCTAAAAATAATTCCATTAGGTGGTTTACATGAAATTGGAAAAAATATAACAGTATTCGAATATGAAAATGATATTATTATAGTAGACTGTGGTTTAGCGTTCCCAGAAGACGACATGCTTGGTGTAGATTTAGTTATACCAGATATAACATATTTAGAGAAGAACAAAGATAAAATAAGAGGTTTAATTGTTACACATGGTCACGAAGATCATATTGGTGCAATACCATATTTATTAAAAAAGATAAATGTACCAATTTATGCAACAAGGCTAACTTGTGGTCTTATAAGAAATAAACTAGAAGAACATAAATTATTAAAAACAACAAAGCTAGTAGAAGTAAAACAAGGAGAAACAGTAAAAGCTGGTAAATTTAATGTAGAATTCATAAGAAGTTCACATAGTATTCCAGATTCAGTTGCATTAGCAATTAAATCACCAGCAGGAACAGTAATTCATACAGGAGACTTTAAAATAGACTATACTCCAATAGATGGAGAAATAATGGACTTTGGTCGTTTAGCAGAACTTGGAAATGAAGGAGTTTTAGCTCTTATGTCAGATAGTACAAACTCAGAAAGAAAAGGCTACACAATGTCTGAAAAAACTGTAGGAGACGTTTTCGAAAGACTATTCCAAGGTTGTAGAAAAAGAATAGTTGTTGCAACTTTTGCTTCAAATGTTCACAGAGTTCAACAAATAGTAAATTGTGCTGTAAGATACAACAGGAAAATTGCAGTTTGTGGTAGAAGTATGATAAATATGATAAATACAGCAAGGGAATTAGATTATATTAAAGTTCCAGACAATGTATTTATAGACATAGACATGATAAAGAATTATACAGATGACCAACTTGTAATTATAACAACAGGAAGCCAAGGAGAGCCAATGTCAGCTCTTACAAGAATGGCTTCAGGAGACCACAGAAAAGTACAAATTACACCAAATGATTTAATTATTATATCTGCAAATCCAATACCAGGAAATGAAAAGTTAGTTTCTAAAGTAATAGATGACTTAATGCAAATAGGTGCAGAAGTTGTGTATAGTTCTTTAGCAGATGTACACGTTTCTGGACATGCTTGCCAAGAAGAGCAAAGATTAATGTTATCTTTGGTAAAACCAAAGTATTTCTTACCAGTACATGGCGAATACAGACAATTAAAAGCACATGCAGAAACAGCAGAAGAAATGGGAGTAGAAAAAGATAATATATTTATGCTTACAAATGGTAGAATTTTAGAAATGAACGAAGAAGAAGCTAAGTTTACTACATCTGTACAATCTGGAAGAGTATTAGTAGATGGTCTAGGTGTTGGAGATGTTGGAAATATAGTACTTCGCGACAGACAACATTTATCTCAAGATGGATTAATTATAATTGTAATGACAATGGATTCTTCAACAGGAGAAATAATTGCAGGTCCAGATGTTATATCTAGAGGATTTGTGTATGTTAGAGAATCTGAGAACTTAATGGAAAATGTAAAAGCAGTTATAAGAAATGAAATTACAAAATGCGAAAAGAAACATATTACAGATTGGTCTACAATTAAATCTAATTTAAGAGATAATTTAAAAGACTACATTGCACAAAAAACAAAGAGAAATCCAATGATTTTACCAATTATAATGGAAGTGTAGAAAAATGCAACCGAGATTTTGAGATGGTTCTTAAAATCTCGGTTGTTTTTAATATATTTAAATGTAAAATACCAAGCCTTTAAAAGCTTGATATTTTGTATTTGTGACTCACCGATTAATTTGCAACAAGATTTGTCTTATTATTTTGAATTAAAATATATAATATTTTTTCTTTATAAGGAACTAATTAATTACAGAAGACCAAAACACTTTACATTTTTGTTAAAATATGTTAATATAACAATATAGGAAGTAATACTAATTGTATTACATTTAGATTACATTTTTATGTATAATATTGACACTAAAGATAGATTATAATATAAATTATAATATAAATTAGTTACAAAGGATATAAATAAATAGAGAGGATTGCTACTCTCAAAAACGGTTATTCATCTAGATTGGAGTTCGTTGCCTGAACTTCAATTTTTTTATTGCCATCTGTTACTGTTGCTTTAGAATTGTAGCCTTTAGATATTGCAAAGCAAAATCCTATGCCTACAATTGCCACAACAACAATTCCGGCGATTATTAAAGCTATACTCGTGATGTCATTAACATTGCTCATAGCTTCACCCTCCTTTATAAAATATTCTACTAACAGTTGAAAACTGTAGTTTTTCTAGCAGTTAAACTGTTCAACTGCTAGTTCATATCATATAATGTAAGATGAATAACTAGGCATATTTTATCAAAAAAAGAAACAATATGCAATAAAAAATAGAAAAAGCTGGAAGAAAATGAGGAAGACAGTTTATTAAATAAATTATTATAATTTGTTATTCAATGTATAGAATTTAGAAGTACTGTGTAAGTTAATATAATAGATTAAAAATATTGACATATCAAGTATAAATAGTAATGACAAATTAAACTCAAGAGATATATAGCACTAAAATTTTTTGAAATTTATTATGGAAGTATATAAAAAACAATCGGGATTTTAAGGATCGCTCCCGGATCCCGAATCCCGATTTTAGTTTAGCTAATATAATTTTAAAGTATCTTCAATAACATATGAAACAGGTAAAACATCGTCATTATCTGTATTAATCTCGAATGCAATTCTGTCATTAGTATCTTTTAATACATTAATAGTAACAGTACCTATATTCAAAATAATCATCTCCCATCCCCATATAGTGTAGAGCATGGTAGCACATTTATATTAAAAAGTCTGTCGAAACTTGTCGACAAACTAAAATAATTTTATTTTTTTATAATTTATATAAGCTTTTTAAAGTAAAATATAAAAACAAGCTGAAAAAGTGAATTTTAAGTTATAGAATGAAAATAAAAAATTAAATGCTAAAAATAGTAGATATTTGTGTGCATTGAAAAAGTTTACATAAATTCTAGTTGACAATAATTAAAACTGTTGTTATAATATTAATTGTACATATAAAGCGCGAATAAAATAAATCGATGATTAAGAGAGTAATTTTATATGAAGCGACAGCGAGTTAGGTAGAGTGAGAGCTAACAAGTGTAGTATAAAATGAAAAGAACTTATGAGTGGTTATGGGAAAAGTAAAAACTTAGTATCATAACTCGCAGACTCGGCGTTACAGAGGTTAAGTGATTTATATAGAATTTAAAGAAAAAATTTATATAGATAATTAGAGTGGTACCACGTTTATAGCGTCTCTTTAAGAGGCGCTATTTTTGTTTTTAATATTAGAAAATTTAAATATAAATCACTAAATAAAAAAGATAGGAGGAGGTAAAATGAGTTTTAAGAAAATAATTTTATCATATTCAGGAGGATTAGATACATCTATAATTATTACTTGGCTAAAGGAAAACTACAATGATTGCGAAGTAATAGCAGTTACAGGAGATGTTGGTCAAGGAGAAGATGAATTAGAAGGATTAGAAGAAAAAGCAATAAAAACAGGAGCATCTAAAGCATATATTTTAGATTTAAAAGAAGAACTTGTAAACGAATATATTGCACCAGCAATAAAAGCAAATGCAATGTATGAAGGTCAATATTTATTAGGTACACCATTTACTAGACCTCTACTTGCTAAAAAATTAGTTGAAATAGCAAAAAAAGAAAATGCAGATGCAATTTGTCATGGTTGTACAGGAAAGGGGAATGACCAAGTTAGATTTGAACTTGCAATAAAATCTATGGCACCAGATATGCCTGTTATAGCACCATGGAGAATATGGGATATAAAAGGAAGAGAAGATGCAATTTGTTATGCAGAAGAGCATAAAATTCCATTAAAAATAAATAGAGAAACTAATTATTCTAAAGACAAAAATTTATGGCATTTATCACATGAAGGATTAGATTTAGAAGACATAGCAAATGTTCCAAACTATGACAAAATATTAGAAATGGGTGTTACACCTCAAAAAGCTAAAAATGAAGAAACAGTGATAGAAATAGAATTTGAAAAAGGGATACCAGTTGCATTAAATGGAGAAAAATTAAACTTGGTAGATTTAATAGAAAGACTAAATAAAATCGGTGGAGAAAACGGTATTGGAATATTAGATATGGTAGAAAATAGGCTAGTAGGAATGAAGTCAAGAGGAGTATACGAAACACCGGGAGGAACAATAATATATAGAGCACATACATTATTAGAATCAATTTGCTTAGACAAAGATACAATGCATTTTAAACAAATAGTGGGAAATAAATTAGGAGAATTACTATATGATGCTAAATGGTATACACCACTTAAAAGTGCTATAAATAGTTTTATAGATAAAACACAAGAAACAGTAACAGGTAAAGTAGGTTTAAAATTATATAAAGGAAATATAATTCCAAATGGATTAGAAAGTAAATATTCGTTATATTCTATAGAAACAGCTTCATTTGATGAAGATAGTAATTATAACCAAAAGGATGCAGAAGGTTTTATAAATTTATATGGTTTACAAACTAAAATGATTTCAAAAGTTTTAAACGGAGGTGATTAAAATGCCTATGTGGGAAGGAAGATTCTCTAAAAATTTAGATAAAAGAACAAATGACTTTAATTCTTCTATAAAATTTGACTATAAACTTTATAAAGAAGACATATCAGGGAGTATAGCACATGCAAAAATGCTTGCAAAACAAAATATAATTCAAAAAGAAGATGAAGAAAAGATAATATTTGGTTTAAACTCTATTTTAAAAGATATTGAAAGCAGTAATTTAGAATTTGATCCAAATGCCGAAGATATACATATGTTTATAGAGTCAGAATTAACTAAAAGAATTGGAAATAGCGGAAAAAAATTACATACAGCAAGAAGTAGAAATGATCAAGTAGCCTTAGACGTTAGAATGTATTTAAAAAAGCAAAACTTAGAAATAATAAAAAAATTGAAGAAATTAATAACTACTTTAATTTTTAAAGCAAAAGAAAATACAGAAACAATTATGCCGGGGTATACACATATGCAAAGGGCACAACCTATAACTTTTGCACATCATTTAATGGCATATGCTGAAATGTTTAAAAGAGATATAGAAAGATTAAATGAAACATATACAAGAACAGATATATGCCCAATCGGAAGTTGTGCACTAGCTGGAACAACTTATAATCTAGATAGAGAATTTGAGGCAAAAGAACTTGGATTTTCTAAAGTTTCTGCCAATAGCTTAGATGGAGTTTCAGATAGAGACTTTATAATAGAATTATTGTCAGATATTTCTATTATAATGATGCATTTATCAAGAATAAGTGAAGAAATAATACTATGGAGTTCGTGGGAATTTAAGTTTATAGAATTAGATGATAGTTTCTCTACAGGTTCTTCTATTATGCCACAGAAAAAAAATCCAGATATTACAGAATTAATTAGAGGAAAAACAGGAAGAGTATATGGGAATTTAATGGGGATGTTAACAGTTATGAAGGGAACACCACTTGCATATAATAAAGATATGCAAGAAGATAAAGAATTAATATTTGATGCAATAGATACAGTAAATTTAAGTCTTTCTACAATAAATCCTTTAATAGATACCATGTTAGTACTTAAAGAGAATATGAAAGCAGGTGCTGAAAAAGGATTTATTAATGCCACAGACTGTGCAGACTATCTAGTAGAAAAAGGAATACCTTTTCGTGATGCATACAAAATTGTTGGAAACATTGTAAAATACTGTATTCAAAATAATACAACTTTAGAAAAATTAGACATAAAAACATATAAAGAGTTTAATGATTGTTTTGAAGAAGATATTTACAATGCTGTAGATTTAATGAATTGTGTAAACAAACGTGATGTTATTGGTGGACCTTCCAAAAGACAAGTGGAATTCCAAATAGCTAAATTTGAAAAATGGCTAAAAATATGATAAAATAGAAGTTGTAAACAAAATAAAATTATGATGCCAGAATTTGGCAAAAGGAGGACAACAAAATGAAAAGATACGACATAACAATTATATTTGATGGAGAAATTTTGAAGTTTGAAGGTATACAAGATATTAGAGAAGACAGTACCAATATTCGTTTTAAAGACAAAGACGAGCACCAACATAATTTTCATATGGTATCTTACCATATAGAAAGTTATTATCCACCACTTCCGAAAAAAAATCTTCCGTCAGATGTTCTTTAAAATAGAAACAAGCCAGCAAAGTTAGTAACAGCTGGCTTGTTTTTATGTGTATAATTATAAAAGTTAAACCAACTTTAAGTATTGATATAAAAGTAAAAATATTGTATAATATATAGGATTTTAGACTATAAGCTATAAGTAAGTTTTAATATAAAAATAAAGGAGAGATAAAAATGGACTATAAAGATTTAGCAGACTTAATATTTCCAAATGTAAAACCAATAGAATATTATGAAGAAAAATATCCAAAAAGAAATTTAAAAGAAGGGGCAATAGTAAGTAGATTTGCACCAAGCCCAACAGGATTTGTACATATTGGGGGGTTATACCAAGCATTAGTTGCAAGAAAAGTTTCAAGTCAAACAGAAGGTGTATTTTTCCTAAGAATAGAAGATACAGACCAAAAAAGAGAAATAGAAAATGGTATTACAGATATTGTTAGTTCTTTAAAAGACTTCGGAATAGAAGAAGACGAAGGAATGGTAAATGAAACAGAAGGAAAAGGTAATTATGGTCCATATAAACAATCTTTAAGAGGAGAAATATATAGGTCATATGCTAAGCATATGCTAGAATTAGGAAAAGCATATCCTTGTTTCTGTTCACAAGAAGAAGTAGACGAAATAAGAAAAAAACAAGAAGCAGCAAAAGTAAGACCAGGTTATTATGGTGTTTGGGCAAAATGTAGAAATTTAACAGTAGAAGAAATGGCAGAGAAAATAAAAGCTGGAGAAAAATATATAATTAGATTTAAATCACCAGGAAGAGAAGATAGAAAAATAAAACATCATGATGTTATAAAAGGAAATGTAACTTTTCCAGAAAATGACCAAGATATAGTAATAATTAAAGCAGATGGTCTTCCAACATACCATTTTGCACATATTGTAGATGACCACTTAATGGGTACAACACATGTAATAAGAAGTGACGAATGGCTTTCTTCAGTTCCATTACACTTACAACTATTCCAAGAAATTGGGTTTAAAGCACCAAAATATGTACATATTTCCCCAATTATGAAAAATGATAATGGAAATAAAAGAAAATTAAGTAAAAGAAAAGATCCAGAAGCTGCAGTTAGTTATTATGCAGAACAAGGAATTCCAGCAGAAGCTGTAAAAGAATATTTATTAAATATTGCAAATTCAAATTTTGAAACTTGGAGAAGAGCAAATCCAACAGAAGACATGGAAAAATTCGAATTACAACTAAATAAAATGAGTGTAAGTGGAGCCCTTTTTGATATGGTAAAATTATTAGATGTATCAAAAACAGTTATATCAAGATTTACAGCAGAAAAAGTATATAATGAATCTTTAAAATGGGCAGAAAAATATGATAAAGAATTAGAAGATATGCTAAAAGGAAATAAAGAATACGCATTAAAGGTATTTGGAATAGAAAGAGGAAATAAGAAACCACGTAAAGATATATCAAAATGGTCAGATGTAAAAAATGAAATTTCATATATGTATGATGAAAAATTTAACAATCAAAATATTAATTATGAATATCAAAAAATATCAAATAGTGATAAAATAAAAACAATATTAGAAGAATATATAAATAATTATTTTGATGAAAATGATGACAAACAACAATGGTTTGACAAGATAAAAGACTTATCTGGAAAATTAGGATATGCAAGTGAAGTTAAAGAATTTAAAGCAAATCCAGATAAATACGAAGCACATGTTGGAGATGTAAGCACTGTTTTAAGAATAGCATTAACAGGAAGAACAAATACACCAGACATGTACGAAATAATGAATATAATGGGCAAAGATAGAATAAAGGAAAGATTTGAAAAAGCAAAACAAGAATTGTAATAAATAAGGGAGAAAAGCCTATGGATAAATTAACAGATGTAATTAATTATTTTAAAACAATTGATTTAAAACAAATAATAGATATTTTAATAGCTATTGCAGTTATAATATTTTTTTATATATTTAGTTCAAGTATGTCGTATCTTTTAATAAGAATTTTTAAAAGGAAAAAGACAGATAAAGAGAGAATAAAAAAGATGCCTTTTTACAAGCCTTTAAAAATATTTTTTATAGCTTTAGGTATATTTATTGCAACGAAAGTCCTACAAATACAAGGTAAAGCAATGGCTATAATAGAACTATTATTTAAAATAACATCGGTTATTTTACTTGCAAAATCTTTAGCAGATTGTTTTTCTATGGATTCAAAAACAATGAAAAAATTGCAAAGAAAATTTATGACAGATGCAGATGATAATAGAATAAATTTCATTTATAAAATAATTAGATGTGGAATTTATATAATAGCAACTTTTATTGTTATGGCATTACTAGGAATAAATCTAAATACTATACTTGCAGGTTTAGGAGTAGGAAGTGTTGTTTTAACACTTGCAGCACAAGATACCGCAAAAAATTTATTTGGTGGTTTTATGATATTAATGGATAAACCATTTGTTATAGGAGATTGGGTGCAGACACCAAACTATGAAGGAATTGTAGAAGACATAAGTTTTAGAAGTACAGGAATAAGAACATTTGACAACTCACTTGTAAATATTCCAAATGGAGTATTATCAAATGAAGCAGTAATAAACTGGAGCAAGATGGAAAAAAGAAAGTATAAATTAGACTTAAAATTACCATTAGATACACCAGTAGAAGTAATACAAAGAATAACAAGCAAGATATATTTTATGCTAATAAACCATCCAAGTGTAATAAACGACGATACATATGTAAAATTTGACGAAATAGAAAGAGATGGCGTATCTATAATGATATATGTTTTTACAAATTCGGTAGACTATGGCAGTTATCTTAATGCCAAAGAACATATAAATAAAAACATATTAGAAATTTTAGAAAGAGAAGGAGTAGAATTAGCATACCCAACAAGTACTGTATTAGTAAAGGGATTTGGGGACGGTCCTGAAAATCCCGGTAATAAAATAGTAAATAATTTATAAAAAGGGCTTTTAAATAGTTGCAGAGTACTTAGAAATAATAAAGAGATAGTGAATTAAAAAAATGTTTTTAGTTCACTATTTTTTTGTGTATAGTAGGAAATTACTCCTTGTAGGAGTAATTTCTGTACTAGAGAATTATGGCGCAATTTAGATTTTCTTAAAATTTACATTTGCTAGAAAATCTTAGGTGCGCTTTTTGTATGTATAATTATTTTACTTATAGAGAGAATAAGAAAAGTGGCTTTGCCAAATGTACAGATTGCTTCGCAATCGCACAAGACTAAGGAAACTTAACCTTGTTACTCCAAAAAATCTAACGATTTTTTGAAGTAGTAAAAAAAGGGTTGACAAAACAACATAGTATCAATATAATAATAACAATAACTTATTAACTTTTTGATAATATCACACAAAGGAGAGATGCTTATGAAAGATGATAAAGTAATAGTAGTATTTGGAGGATCATTTAATCCACCTTTAAATTCACATTTTTCATTAGCCGAGCAAATTATTTCTGAGTACAAAAATGTAGAAAAGGTTATTTTTGTGCCAGTAAGTGAAAAATATGAAAAAGAGGGATTACTAAATAATAAGTATAGGTATGAAATGCTAAAATGTGTTTGCGACAAAAACGAAAAATTCGAAGTATCAGATATAGAGTTAAGAAAAGAAAGACAACCTTTTACAATAGAAACTCTAGAAAGAATACAAGAGAAATATCAGGACAAAACTATATGGTTTACAACAGGAAGTGATAATTTAAAAGAATTAAATACATGGGAAAAAAGTGATGAATTAGTAAAAAAATTTAAAGTACTTGTTTTAGAAAGAGATGATGATTGTTTAGAAGAAATTATAAACAATAATAAATTTTTAAAGGAAAATGAAAACTCATTTATAAAAGTAAAAAATAATGTTAGAAGTAGCTTAAGTTCATCATTTGTAAGAGAAAAAATTAGAGAAGGAAAAAGCATACGTTATTTTACTCCGGATGAAGTATATTCTTATATAAAAACTAACAATTTATTTAAAGATGAACGTTTAATGACGTCACGAAAGCTTACTTAGAAGTTAAAAAGATATCCTAAAGGAAATTCTTAAAATTTTAGAATAGATAAAAAAGGGAGGTAAATATGTTAAGTGATGAAAAATTAAAAAATGTTATAAAAGAACTAGAATTATGGATTAAGCAATATGTAAATGAATCTGGTGCAAAAGGCATAGTAATAGGAAACAGTGGAGGAAAGGACAGTGCAGCAGTTATTGCACTTGCAACAAAAGCGATTCGGAAATGAAAATGTTTTAACTGTTGCTATGCCATGCCAATCTAATAAAGAAGATTTAGAAGATGCAAAATTAGTTTCTGAAACTTTTGGAGTTAAGTTGTTAGAAATAAATTTAACAGATACATATGAAAAATTAGAAGATGAGATAAATTATGTATTAAAAGAGGATTTAAGTCAAGAATCAAAAATTAATATAAAGCCAAGACTTAGAATGACTACATTATATGGGGTTGCACAAACTTACAACTATCTCGTAATGGGAACAGGAAATTTATGTGAAATAATGGTTGGTTATACTACTAAGTGGGGAGATAGTGCAAGTGATATTAATCCAATTGCCAATTTTACAGTGGAAGAAGTTATAGAAATTGGCAAGATTTTAGGTGTTCCAGAATCGATTATAGAAAAAAAGCCAAGTGATGGATTAAGTGGTAAAAGTGACGAGGAAAAAATGGGAGTAACATATAAAGAAATTGCAGAATACATCGAAAATGGAAAAACAGAAAGTACGAAAATGAAAAAAATAGAAAAAATGTATATGAAATCTAAACATAAACGAGAAAAAATCCCAACATACAATATTAATAGAAAAAACTATCTTAAATAAATAAATAATAGGGGGATTTTTATGAAAGATAATATTAAATTAAAATTAAAAAAGTTTTTTTCATATGTTTTTATAGATGGGTTAACAGGAATGGCTTGGGGACTATTTTCTACTTTAATTATTGGACTTATAATAGAACAAATAGGAAAAATAATTGGTGGAAATGTAGGAAATATAGTAATAATACTAGGAAAGCTGGCTGCAAGCTTAACAGGTGCTGGAATAGGAGTAGGAGTTGCTGTAAAATATAAAGAAAAGCCTTTTGTAGTAATTTCTGCGGGAATTGCGGGCCTAATAGGAGCTTTTGCAAGTAAAATATTGCAAGGAACAGTTTTTGTTAATGGAAGTATTGTTTTATCTGGACCAGGGGAGCCTTTGGGAGCTTTTATGGCAAGCTTTATAGGAATAACCTGTGGAAGATGGATTCAAGGTAAAACTAAGCTAGACATTATTTTAGTGCCAACTTTTACTATTATTTTAGGTGGAATGGTTGGACTACTAATAGGTCCTTCAATTTCTAATTTTATGTTAGGAATAGGAGAAATTATTAATTGGGCTGTAAACAAACAACCAATAATAATGGGAATATTGGTATCTGTATTAATGGGAATGATATTAACACTTCCAATAAGCTCTGCAGCATTAGCTATAATACTAAATTTAAGTGGATTGGCAGGAGGAGCTGCAACAGTTGGATGCTGTGCAAATATGATTGGATTTGCTGTGGCGAGTTTTAAAGAAAATGGATTTTCTGGACTCATATCACAAGGATTGGGAACTTCTATGCTACAAGTGCCAAATATAATGAAAAAGCCTATTATATGGATTCCAGCAATTGTTGCAAGTGCGGTTTTAGGTCCAATTTCTACTACCGTTTTACATATGACCAATAACGCCTCTGGAGCAGGAATGGGGACAGCAGGTTTGGTAGGTCAACTTATGACGTGGCAAGATATGATAATAAGTGAAAATGGTGGTATCTTGATATTAAAGATTATATTATTGCACTTTATTTTACCAGGAATTATAGCATGGGTAACAAGTTATTTTCTAAGAAAAAAAGGTTTAATAAAAGAAGGAGATATGAAACTTGAGGATACTGTATAAATAATTTAATAAAGAATAAAATTACAGTTTGTCCAGCTTTTTTCGTAGAGCGTGCAAGATAAAGCGTGTATCAAGTCCAAATTGACAAATATTAATTGTCATAGTAATATTATGATATTAAGAGCTAAGGAGAGATAAAAAAATGACAGAGGAAGAATTTTTAAGAAATTATGATTCTAATAAATTTTTTAAACCATCTGTAACAGTAGATTCTATTTTGTTCACAATAAGAGATGTAGAAACAACTAATTACAGAAAATTACCAGAAAAGAAATTGCAAGTTTTATTGGTTAAAAGAGCAGAACACCCATATCTTGGTAAATGGTGTTTACCAGGTACTTTTGTAAGAAAAGAAGAAAGATTTGAAGAGGCTGTACAAAGAAGTCTAAAAGCAAAAACTAATATGCAAGATATATATTTAGAGCAGTTATATTCTTGGGGAGAACCAAGCAGAGATCCACGAACAAGAATAATTAGTACATCATATATGGGATTGGTGGATAGTGAAAAAATAAATATAAAATCTGGTGGTACAACACAGGACGCAAATTGGTTTACTATTTCTTTAAAAACGATTGGCGAAAAGATGAAAGAAAATAAACATGGTTATAAAAAGGAAGAAGAAATTGAAATATTATTAGAAAGTAGAACAGAAACTATAAAAAATAGAGTTAATGTGGTAAAAGAACTAGTAGATGGAAATAAAATTATATATACACAAATATTAGAGTCACAGTTAGCATTTGACCATGCTAAAATGCTAATTTATGCGATAGAAAGATTAAAAAATAAAGTAGAATATACAACGATAGCATTTAATTTAATGCCAGAAAAATTTACATTAACTAAATTGCAACAGGTTTATGAAATTTTATTAGATAAACCATTATTAAAAGCCAATTTTAGAAGAAAAATTTCAGATATGGTTATAGAAACAGAGGAATATGAAGAAAATGCAGGACATAGACCATCGAAATTATATTGCTTTAATAAAAATTGGCAACCACATATATTTTAAAATTAAAGAAAGCTAAAAATAATTATTGAAAAATTAGTAAAATCACGATATAATAATTATGTATACTAGTACAAATCTCCAGTATACAACGAGTGTTGACAGAAAAATATAAAGGAGGAATTGTTATGTCAAAAAAAGATGCTCAAAGTTTAAGTATTTGTGTACCAGGAAAGGCTTGTATAAACCGGTGTAAGTATTGTGTAGCATGTATGCACACAGATGTCTACAAAAACCAAATGGATGAAAATCTTCCGTTTTATGACTTGTACTTAAAAGATTATATTCGGAGAATGATTTTTGCGAAGGAAAATGATGCCAATATCATGATGATTACTGGAGACATTGAACCTTTACAAAATAGGGAGTTTTTAATGACATTGTCACTGCTGAACAATTTTGTACTTCCACAGAAAGGATGTACATCTTTTAATTGGATAGAACTTCAAACTTCTGGTGCATTATTTAACAAAAACTATGCAAGATTTTTACGGAACACAGTAGGTGTTAGTGTATTTTCACTATCGTTATCATCATTCGACGATGATGATAACAACGAAATTTCTGGTATTAAAGGAAAAAACAGAGTCTGCATAGAAGATGTTTGTCATATTGCTAAAGAATATGACTTTACATTAAGACTTAGTCTTAATATGAATAAAATGATGCTTAAGAGTGTTGGTGGAAAGGTTGAAGAGCTTTTTAAAAAAGCTAAAGACCTTGGAGCAGATCAGATCACATTTAGAAAACTGTATGTAGAAGGAGAGAATGAACAAAGCAGCTGGATAAAGGAAAACACAGTTGGCCTAGAAGTGTTCGAGAAAATTGGCGACTATATAAGGAAAAATGGCAAGCTTATAGATATTTTACCGTATGGATACAAGCAGTACAGCGTAGATGATATGTCTGTGGTAATAGATATGGATTGCATGAATGAACAGAAAAGTCAGAAGCAGGTTTCAAAGTATTTTGTTTTAAGACCAAATTGTAAGATTTATAATGGTTGGCAAAAGGAGGATTTAATTTTTTGACATACCCACAATTTAGGAAGATGGGAGAAAGGGAGTTAGCGTTGCTAACTCCCTTAAATCTTGGCGTGGCAAAGATGTTAATTATTAATAATAGGGATTTTAAGGAACGTCCCCTAATCCCGAAGTGCCATCTCCAAACCACGATTTAGCAAACAAAACATACTTATTATCAAAAAGATAATATTTATTTTGCAAATCTATTGACAATAGCTAGCTGATTACATATAATGTTAGTATCAAAAAGTTAATAAGTACCAAATATAGGAGGAATTGGTATGAATAATCAAAGATTAGAGTTAGTAGCAGATTTTTACGAATACACAATGTCAAATGGATATTTAAATAAGAAGATGGAAAATCAAATTGCATATTTTGATGTGTTTTTTAGAAAAGTACCAGATGAAGGTGGATATGCGATAATAGCAGGTTTGGAACAAATAATAAATTATATAAAAAATTTATCATTTGACGAAGAAGATATTAATTACTTAAGAAAGCAAAATAAATTTTCAGAAGAATTTTTAAATTATTTAGAAAATTTTAGGTTTACAGGAGATGTATGGGCAATCCCAGAAGGTACAGTAGTATTTCCAAATGAGCCTCTAATAACGGTAAGAGCACCAATTATTCAGGCGCAACTTTTAGAAACGATGTTATTACTTACAACTAACCATCAATCTTTGATTGCCACAAAAACAAGTAGAATTGTAAAAGAGGCACAAGGAAGACCTGTTATGGAATTTGGAGCAAGAAGAGCACATGGAATTAATGCAGCAGTAGAAGGAGCAAGAGCGGCAATTATAGGTGGAGCAATAGGTACATCTTGTACATTGTCTGCAAAAGAATTTAATGTACCTGCAAGTGGAACAATGGCTCACAGTTGGGTGCAAAGCTTTGACTCAGAATATGAAGCGTTTAAGACATATGCTGAAATATACCCAGATGACTGCACACTATTAATAGATACATATAATACAATAGAATCTGGACTTCCTAATGCAATAAAAGTATTTAATGAAGTTCTAAAGCCTAAAGGATATAAGCCAAAAGCAGTTAGACTAGATAGTGGGGATTTAGCGTATTTATCTAAAAAGGTTAGGAAGATATTAGATGAAGCAGGATATACTGAGTGTAAAATATGTGCAACAAATTCACTTGATGAGTATTTAATAAAATCCTTAATTGAACAAGATGCCAAAATTGACTCATTTGGGGTTGGAGAAAATTTAATTACAGCTAAAAGTGAACCAGTTTTTGGAGGAGTATATAAATTAGTAGGAATAGAAAAGGATACAAAAATAATACCAAAAATAAAAGTAAGCGAAAATGTAGTAAAAGTTACAAATCCAGGATTTAAAAAAGTATATAGGTTTTACGACAATGAAAGTCAAAAAGCAATAGCAGATGTAATAGCCTTGTCAGATGAAATAATAGATGAAAGAGAATATATGATTTTTGATCCGCAAAATCCATGGAAGAAGAAACTTATTAAAGACTATACTATAAGAGAATTACAAGAAAAGATATTTGAAAATGGAAAATTGATATATAAAAGCCCTACACTAGAGGAAATAGCAAAAAAGTCTAAAAAAGAGCTAAATAGTATTTGGGAAGAAGTAAAGAGAATAGAGAATCCACACAAATATTATGTAGATCTTTCAAAAAAATTATGGATATTAAAAAATAATATGTTAAATAATATATATTTTTAAAATGAAAATA
>USAE01000012.1 GCA_900552655.1 uncultured Clostridium sp. | reverse complement strand
TTTTATAAAATATATATGTTAAAATTAAAAAAGTTTTAAACTTGGGAGGAATTACAAAATGGAAATATTAAAATATGTATTAATAGCAATATACATAATAGTTGCTGCAGCAATTATTATATTAACATTAGTTCAAGAAAAAGAAGATAATGGAGCTTCTGGAGCAATTACAGATTCAGCAACAAATAATTTTTATGATAAAAATAAAGGAAGAACAAAAGCAGGAAAGCAAAAAAGATGGACAATTATATTAGGAATTATTTTTGCAATTTTAACAGTTATTTTAGGAATTGTATTTATGTTAATAAAATAATCGGATATACTAAGAAAAGCAGCTTAATACTGCTTTTTTCTTTTATTAAAAATTAAATAAGGAGATAGAAATGGAAGAAGAAAAAAGATTTATAGAAGGAATTTTTAGAAGACATGAAAGAGGATTTGGATTTGTAATTTTAGCAGATGAAGAAGACGATATATATATAGCAAAAGAAGATTCTAAAGATGCTTTTAGTGGAGATAGGGTATTAGTAAAATTAAAAAAGAAATCTTGTGGAGCAAGGCAAGAGGGAATTATATTAAAGGTTATAGAACATAAAAAAGATACATTAGTAGGAACTTTTCAAAAAAGTAAAAATTTTGGCTTTGTAATTCCTGATGATAAAAAATTATGTAGGGATATTTTTATTTCTAAAAAGAATTTTGGAAAAGCAAGAAATAACCACAAAGTACTTGTACAAATTACTAAATATCCACAAAAAGGAAGGAAAGCAGAAGGTAAAATTTTAGAAGTAATAGGAAATGTAAATGAAGCTGGAATAGATATGTTGTCTTTAATTAAAGATTACGACTTACCTTATAAATTTCCAAAAGAAGTAGTGAAAGAAGCGCAAAAATATGGTGACAAAATTAATTTGGAAGAGGCAAAAAATAGAGTGGATCTTAGAGGAAAATATAATATTTTCACAATAGATGGGGAAGATGCCAAAGACTTAGATGATGCAGTATGTGTAAGAAAATTAGAAAATGGCAATTATATATTAGATGTACACATAGCGGATGTAAGTAATTATGTTAAAGAAGACAGTTTATTAGACAAAGAAGCTTTACTACGAGGAACAAGTATATATATGTTAAATAGGGTAATTCCAATGCTTCCAAGAGAACTTTCTAATGGAATTTGTAGTTTAAATGAAGGTGAAGATAGGTATACATTGTCTATTTCCATGGAAATAGACCAAAAAGGAAAATTAATTTCTAGTGATGTATTTAAAGGAATAATTAATGTTACAAGAAGAATGTCGTATAAAGATGTTCAATCTATATTAGATAACTCGGATAATGTAATAGTAGAAAAGTATAAAGAATATATACCGGACTTTAAACTTATGGAAGAATTAGCTCATGTATTAAAAGAAAAAAGAATAACTAAAGGATACTTGAATTTAGATATACCAGAAAGTAAAATCATTTTGGATAAAGATGGATATGCAATCGATGTAAAAAAATATGAAACAACATTTGCAAATGAAATAATAGAACAATTTATGCTAATAGCAAATGAGGCTATTGCAGAAAAGTTTTATTGGCTTAAAGCTCCATTTATATATCGTGTACACGAAGATCCAGATATAGAAAAAGTTACAGAATTAAATAAATTATTATTTAATTTTGGATATAAAATTCATGTAAAAGAAGGTAAAATATATCCAGCAGAATTTGCTAAAATATTAAAAGAAGTAGAAGGAAAACCAGAAGAAAAGATCGTTTCTAACATGATTTTAAGAACATTAAAGGTAGCTGTATACGATTCTGAAAATAAAGGACATTTTGGAATTGCAAGCAAATATTATTGCCATTTTACATCTCCAATTAGAAGATATCCAGATTTATTTATACACAGAATTATATCTAAATATTTAAGAAATAATTATACTTTATCAGAAAAGAAAGTAGAATTGTATAGTAAAATAGCAGAAGATGATGCGAAAAAATCATCAGAAAGAGAAAAAATTGCAACACAAGTGGAAAGAGATAGTATAGATATTAAAAAAGCAGAATATATGAGTAATAAAATAGGAGAAGAATATGAAGGTATAATTTCGGGAGTTACACAATTTGGAGTATTTGTAGAGTTAGAAAACACTGTAGAAGGACTTATTAGGTTCGAAAATTTAGGTGATGAATATTATGAATATGATCCAGACCATAAAATTTTGATAGGAGAAAGGTCAAAAGAAACTTTTAAGATAGGTGATAAAATAAATATAGAAGTAATAGATGCAAATAAACAAGAAAAAAGAATATCTTTTAAAAGAATCATTTAATTTGAACTACTATAAAACTAGTATTTTAGCCAGAACAAGTAGCAACTATTCAAATTACATTACATTTGAATTACTATAAAACCGGGATTTTAAGGAACGTCCCCAAATCCCGGTTTAAACAATTTACCTAAGTAAACTAATAAATGGTGCAAATATTAAAACAATAAATGACATTATTATAATTATTATGCCAGCAGGCTTATTAGAATTTGCTTTAATTTCGTATAAAGCATAATTAACGGTTTTGCAAAAAATAATTACTGAAATAATTAAAATCAAAAAAAACATATTTATTCTCCTAACTTGATAATAAAAAACTTGATTTTATGTTTGTTTTTACATCAACATCAAAGAAAGTATTTTTATAATTACTAGGCCAGTTATAGTTATTCCATTCGTTATCGTTTTTAAAATTCTTTATTAAATTTTTTCCAACATTATCTATGTCTGCTTCAAACACTTTAGCAGTTTTATATTGATAATCTAAAAAAGCATTTTCTAAATAGGAATTTATTAATAGTTCTAATTCTTCAATTTTTTCTGGTGTAAGACTTTCAGATATTTTATCTACAGAAAGTAGTCTGGCATTTAAATATATTGTAGATTTAACATAGGGAGAGCCATTTACAAGCTTTGCATTTATTTTTGTATTTTTATGAAAGTATAATGCAATATCTATTGCTGAGTTTTCTTTATATGGGTTATCTATAGAGATAACACTAGATTCAAATTGATTTGTTAATATTAAGTGCAATAAATTTTCAAAAGCAGTTAGTTCACCTACTAATTTAGCTTGTTTAAAAACAGCAAGACCTAAATTTTCACTTTTTCTTTCATATTCTACTAAAGGATTTTCACCAGCAACTATATTAAATTCTTGTTCTGGATTTACTGTAACATTAGATGGAGTAATGGAAAGTTTATTCCCATTACCTAAAATGGCAACTGGATCACCATAGTTTGCACTTAAAGCATTAAAAAAATTAGACATAGTTGCATTTGTTATATGACCAGTATATTCGTTAGAATATGGGGTTAATTCATAATACTTTACTACTAAATTTTCTAATTCTGGTTTGGAATTGGTAATATATTGTTTAGCAGAAGATTTAGAAATAATTACATTACAATCTGGTCGTATTTCAACTTGATTAGAAAGTGTGTATATTTCCGAACCTATACCTCTACTTGCAATTGCTTCCGAAAATATTAAAACTTTACAATGTGATAAATTAATTTCTTTACTAACATAACTGTTAAGCAAACTAATGCCACTATTAATAGAAGAACATTCTACACTATTTATAATCGTTGGTGCTGCTTCACCAGAAGAAGAACTACTATCTGCGCTATTAGGAAATGTAAGTTGCACAGTAAGTTCTAAATTATTATTTTTTCCTAAGTCAATACCTAGTGCAACAACATAAGCTAAGTCGTCTATACTCTGAACACTATAGCAACCAGAAAGAGAGAATATTAAGATAGAAATAATACAAAATATAAGAAAACGAAGTAAAAAATTACGGAATTTTTTCATTTCTTCCACCTCTCAATCTTTTTTTTATATTTGCAAAAATTAATACCAAAGGACTATAAGCAAATAGTAAGATAAAAATAACATATTTAAAAATATTTATTTCAATATAATTTAGTTGTGCTAAGTTAGTAGGAATTAAACTAAGAATATAAAGTATGCCAGAAAAACAATATAATATACCATTACTATCTACAATATTAGTAATTTTTTTAAATATATTAATAGATAAAGAAAATGCTATACATAAATAACTTATAACTCCTATTGTCCAGATTAATAAAAATATTGCATCAAGCCTTTGGAAAAATCTTCCAAATTCTATATATCTTGTAGCTAAATATAAAGCCATTATTTCTTCACTGTTTCTAATAAATGGGAAGAGAGCTAAAAATGAAACTATACCCAAAAAGAATAATATAACCGAAAATATTGTAGAAATTCTTGCAACACGCTTAAAGGCTTTATTATCTTCTAAAAAAGGTGGTAGAAAGTACAATATAGATATACTAGAAAATGCAAATATATTACTTAAACCAGTAAAAAATGTTGTTTTAAAACCTTTACCTAAAATAGGGAATAGACCATTAAAATCATAGTTCTTAAAATTTGCAATAATAACAAATAATATGCAAAACATGATTACAGGAAGGATTAACAAATTTACTCTAGAAATAGTTTTAAAACCAAGTTTGTTAGAAAAAGTAATTGCAAATATAAAAATTAGTACTATTACGATGATGGGAAGTTTATCTAAATAAATTATTTTCAGATTTTCAGAAAAACTTCTAAGAAGTACACTTGTAAAAATCGTAAAATATAATATAAACAATACACCAGTTATGATTTTTAAGGTTTTACCGCCCAAGATATTGTGAAATATCTAAAATATCTTTTCCAGAGAAATGCTTAAATAAAAATAATAATAGTTGCACAAATAAAATTAAAATGATACCAATAAATAAAATGTTAAGGGCAGAAGCAGAAGAAGTAGTAGAAATAATACTTTTGGAAAAATTAAGTATAATATGATTTATTATTATTATTAAAACTAATCCAATGGCTTCAATATTACTTAATTTTATATTATTCATTAGGGTGCCTCCATTTCATACTTATTTCACTTTGTGCACGTTCCTTTTTTGGCTGAAGATATTTATGTCTAAATTCTTGCATCCAAGTTGGCAATACTAAAAAATTATTAGACTTTTTGTTAAAATTTATTGTGTCATTTGGATTTAAATATGAAGCACCAAATGATTTAATACTACAAAGAATACATAGATATAAATATAAACCTACCGCAATGCCTAAAAAACCAGCTATATAGGCAGAAATAGTAAATAAAAATCTAGTAATTCTTAAATGAAAACCAAATGAAAAGTCTGGAATAGCAAATGAAGCAATTCCAGTAATTGCTACTATTATTATAAGGAAAGGACTTACAATACTAGCGCTTACAGCTGCTTGACCTAATACTAAAGCTCCAACAATTCCAATTGTAGGACCTATAGGGGAAGGAACCCTAAGACCTGCTTCTCGAATTAGCTCGAAGGAAACTTCCATTACAAATAGCTCGAATATAATTGGAAAAGGAACATTTTCTCTAGAAGCTAATAATGTAAATAATAGCTCAGATGGTAATAACTCTTGGTGAAAGTCTACTATAGCAATATATATACTAGGTAGTAATAAAGTAATAGCCATTGCAAGAAAACGCAGAAACTTTAAAAAATTAGCAAACATTGGGCGCAAATTTGTATCTTCTGGCGAAGAAATAAAATCAATTATAGTAGCTGGAAGAATAAGACAATAAGGATTGCCATTTATTAAAATAACAACTCTACCATCATATAAATTTTTAGCAGCTTTATCTGGTCTTTCTGTTGATAATACCTGTGGAATATTAAACTTATTATCTTCGCATATTAACTGTTCTAGTTGACCAGTAGATAGAAGAGAATCTATTTCTAAATTATTTAAACGATATCTAACTTCTGCAACTAAATCAGAATTTGCAATGTTTTTTAAATAACAAATACTACAAGGAGTTTTACTTAATTTACCAACTAAGACGTTTTCTATAATTAGATTTTCTGTATTAGTTGCACGACGGATAAGAGAAGTATTTACACGTATAGATTCTACAAATGCTTCTTGGGGACCTTTTATAATTATTTCATTATTGGGAGAACTTATACTCCTTTGCTTAAAACCTTTTACATCTAAATTAAATGCAATAGAAAGACTATCTACAAAGAGTACACAATTTCCCATATTAATTGCGGAAAAAATATTGTCAAAACTAGTTTCCTTTACTAATGAATTTTGTGGTAACAAAGAATTTTCTATTTCTACTGCTAAATTATTAGAATGTTTTTGAATTATAACTTTTTTTCCTTTATTAAAAGTTTTTAAACTTTGTGTTTTATAAGTATTTGCTTTGTTTCTTAACATAAGTGGTTGTAAAATAAATTGATTAATTAAATTTGAATCTGACATACCATCTATATAAATAATAAAAGCAGAATAAGGGATATTATTAGATTTTAATTTGAAGTTTCTAATTATAATATCACTATTTATTAAAGTATTATATTTTCTTTCTATAATATTTTTATTATCTTTTAAACTAGCAGAAACATTTTCATTAGACTCATATGTTATGTTTTTTGAAGTAGATATATTTAAAGAAAAATCGTAAGAATCTTTAGGTCCTTTGTAAGTTATTAAATTACTAAAAGCTTGTTTTAAACGTGATAATTTCATTAATATACTCCTACATATAATTATTAAAATTAGTATTTTCCAATAAATAAAAAAATATGTACAAATTTGAAAAAAATTACTATGTACAATATTATAATGGAAATGATATAATTAAAATACAGTAAAAAAGAGAATAAAATATAATAGGAGATTACTTATGAAAAATAAATTTTTAACATTTATATTAATAGTTTTTATGCTAGGAATAATTGGAGTGTTAACATATTTTTTTATCGAATATATGCAAATTGATACAAATAATATTTTATCATTAGTTACAGGAACTAATGATGTTAGTAACGAAACTATAAAGCCATTAGAGCCTACAGAAAGTAGTGGAGATAGCGTAATATCTAGTAACTTAGATGTTCAATCTACAAATAATAATGTAATATCATCTACAAGATACAAATATTATTATGATCAGTTAGATTCTAATGCGAAAATAATTTATTCAGCAGTAGAAAATAATATAGAAAATTTAAAAACGGGAACTAGTAAAATCGAATTTGGAGAAAAATTTAATAGTTTATTAAATGAAGAAGGTGGAAATGAGAAGTTAAATGTAGCATACCAAGCAGCATTAGATGCTTTTTGTTTAGACTACCCAGAAGTTTTTTATATAGATGTAACAAAAATGGTTCTTATGATTTATTCAAAAACTAATATTTTAGGTACGAAATATACAGTAACAATAGAACCTTCAGAAGAAGGAAGCTATTTAACAGCAGAGTTTTCATCTAAAGCAGAAGTTGAAGAAGCGTTAAATAGTTTAGAAACTATAAAAAAAGATATAGTAAACCAAGTTGCAATTGACGATAATTATACAAAAATAAAAAGAATTCATAATTTTTTAGTAGATCATATAGAATATGATGACTCTATGGTAAGAACAAATACTAGAAATATTTATGGAGCTCTAATAGAAAAAAATGTTGTTTGTGAAGGATATGCTGAATCTTTTAAATATTTGTTAGATGCTGTTGGTATTCCATGTGTTGAAATAGTAGGAACAGGTACAAATTCTTCTGGACAGACAGAAGCACATGCTTGGAATTATGTACTTTTAAATGATAGTTGGTATGCTATAGATGTTACATGGGATGATCCAACTATTATAGGGAATGGAAAAGCTCCAAAATCTGCAAGAACTAAATATTTCTTAAAGGGAGAAATAAATTTTAATAAAACACATTTCCCAAGTGGACAAGTATCAGAAGGGGGAGCAATATTTGTATACCCAGAACTTAATAAAGAAGATTATGAATAATAAAAATTAAGTATAAGAGTAAAGAGAAGAAATATGTTTGGAAACCTATAAAGATATTTTGAATTTTGATTTACATAAATTGACGTTATATTAACAATATGTTATACTGTTTTAAGTAACTTTGTAATAAAATCTAAATAAGGCGTAATGCCAGGAGGAAAAAGACATGTTAAAGGATTCAAAAGTAAAAGCTAAAATTTTTTGTATGGGTGGAGGAAAAACAAAAGATGTAACAAGATTATATCGGTATGCAACAAGGCTAAATGAATGTAATATTCGAATTTGGGAAAACAATTATGGCATGACATATGTTGTTCATAATGGAAGGATTACTTTAAAAAGTGTAACATCATTTTTTAAAATATTATATTCTAGAACAAGAGATGTTTTTATTTTTAGAACTTATGAAGATGCCAAAGAGGGCTACAAGATTTATGAGTTTGATGAAAACGATTTTGAGCCATCTATTATGGATGAATTTTCACGTTTCGAACACTTTGAAGAAATAAACAGGTATAATTTAATATTACTAAACCATTATTCCAAAGGATCAATTATATATGATTATGATAGAGGAAAAATCTTATTAGAAACAGTAAATTCTGTTCTATGGCTGGATAAAATAGGGATATTTCTTATAGAGACAGATAAAAAATACCAGATAATTATACCAAGGATAGAACAATGCAATGATAGCGTAAAAGTTATATTAAAAGACGAGACAAAAGGAACGCTAGAAAATAAACCAGTAGACGAATGTGGTTCACAGCTTATAGGAAACATTCTTATAAATTTTGAAGGCATGGGACGAGTAAATATTATTGAGGAATTTGCTGAAGTTGAAGAACCAGATTGGCTCCCAAAACCATATAAGTATATCGTACAGAAAGATGAAAAGCTTTATATGTTAGCAATTGCTAAAGAAAAATATGCTCTAATGCCAATTCAAGGAAAAAAAATAAAACCACTTTTTTATCCAGAAATTACCGATTATATGGTAGTTATAGACAATGAAAATGTAAGTATTGTCAGATACATTAAAGGCTGTACAGAGCTTGAAACTATAGCAAAATATAAAGGAAATGATATAAAAATATCAAATCCGGTGCTCGATATAGCGGAAGGTTGCATAAGGATACCAATTAAGATTGTACAGGAAAGATTCTTGACAGAACTTGAATTTTAAAAAATAACATGTGCAAATACGGGGAGAAGGAAACAGCTTCTTCCCGTATCTTTGCTTGTGATAATTATAGAAAATAATTTGTGCGATAATATTTAGAACAACTTATTTATAATATAATACAAATTAATCCACCACTACCTTCATTTACAATTCTTTCTAAAGTTTCTTGTAATTTTATTTGTGCATCTTCAGGCATATGTGATAATTTACTTTGCAGTCCTTCGTTGACAAGTTCGTGTAAACTCTTTCCAAATATATTAGATTCCCAAATTTTCTTAGGATCATTTTCAAATTCAGATAATAAATAATTTACTAATTCTTCAGACTGTTTTTCAGAACCAACTATTGGAGAAACTTCGGTTTCTATATCAGCTCTTATCATATGTATAGAAGGGGCTTTAGCTTTTAGTTTAACACCAAACCTAGAACCTTGTTTTACCATTTCAGGTTCATCTAAAATTAATTCATCTATTGCAGGTGTAACTATTCCATAACCTTTGGCTTTAACTTCTTCTAATGCAAATGAAATCTTATCATATTCCTTTTTGACTTCAGAAAATTCAGACATAGTTCTAAATAAGTCACCATCGTTAGAAATTGTAACACCAGACATTTCGGTTAAAACATTATAAAATAGATTTTCTTTTAAATTAACAGAAATACAAACACTTCCAGTTCCAAGCTCTATTTTATCTATACAAGCTTTTTGGATAACTTCAGAAGAAGACAATGATTCTATACAATTTTCTACCTGCTTTAAAATTTTTACATTTTCAAAAGAAACTTTTAAATCTTTTAATAGAGCAATTCTTAAAGGATGTGATTCGTCTAGTATATCGATCCATTTTGGAAAGTTAATATTAATTTCGTTAATTGGAAATTCATATAAAACTTTAGAAAATATGTTATTTATATCATCAAGTGTTAGATCTGAACAATTGATAGAAATTACAGTTGTTTCATACTTTAATTCTAGTTTCTTTGCTAAATCTTTTGTGTATTCAGAATTTGGGTTTTCAGAATTTAAGACAATTACAAAAGGTTTATTTAAAGTTTTTAGTTCTGTAATTACACGTTCTTCTGCATTAATATAATCTTCTCTAGGAATATCTGTAAAACTACCATCTGTAGTCATTACAATACCTATTGTAGAGTGTTCTGTTATTACCTTTTTTGTACCTATTTCTGCAGCTTGTTCAAAAGGAATTTCTTCTTCTGACCAAGGAGTTTTTACCATTCTTGGCATATCATCTTCTAAATAACCAATAGCATTATTTACTAAATAACCAACGCAATCTACTAATCTTGTTCTTAATTTAAGATTATTATTAATAGTTATTTCTATAGCTTCATTCGGAACAAATTTTGGTTCTGTTGTCATTATTGTTCTGCCAGAAGCACTTTGTGGTAATTCATCTGTAGCACGTTCTTTTTTATATTCATTTTCGATATTTGGTATAACTAACAAATCCATAAATTTTTTTATAAAAGTAGACTTACCAGTTCTAACAGGTCCAACAACACCAACATAGATATCACCATCTGTACGCTTAGCAATATCCTCATATACATTAATATTTTCCATTTATAAAATACCTCCTCATAGAAAATGTTTGTACTAAGTTACTTTAGTTAAGTATATTAGTAAGAATATAAAGATATTCCATAAAAGTTTAAAAAATATAGGTAAATGATAAACATTGCAAAATAAAAAAGCATATGATAGAATGAAATAGTGAATTGGAGGTTTAATATGAAAGAGGAAAATTTAATAGAAAATTTAAAAATATATGGTCAAACTAGAACCTTAAAAATATTAGAAAATGTAGATAAAGAAACAAGAAAAAAAATAATTGAAGAATTACATGATATAAATTTTATACAATTAAAGGAATTATATAATAATATTAAAGAAGAGGCAGAAGTAAATGTAGGAGAATTAAAACCAATAAAATCTTTAAATCCAGATAAAATAACTAAAGAAGAAAAAGAAATGTATGAAAATGTTGGAGCAGATATTTTAAGAAATAATAAGTTTGCAGTAGTAACAATGTCTGGTGGTCAAGGAACAAGATTAGGATATAAAGGTCCAAAAGGTACTTTTAAAATAGATGTAGAGCCACAAGCAAAATATTTATTTGAAATAATAGTAGATACATTGCAAAGAGCAAATAAAAAATATAATGTAACTATTCCATGGTATATTATGACAAGTAATGAAAATAATGATGAAATTGTAAAATTTATGGAAGAACATAACTATTTTGGGTATGACAAAGAATATATAGGTTTCTTTGAACAAGGAGAGTTACCGCTAATAACAGAAGATGGTCAAATATTACTTGATGAAAACTATAACATAAAGAAAGCTTCAGATGGAAATGGTAGTATTTTTAAATCTATGTATATAAAAGGTGTATTAGAAGACATGAAAACAAAAGGAATAGAATGGGTATACATAGGTTCTATAGATAATGTATTATTAAAAATGGTAGATACATTATTAATGGGGGTTGCCATAAAAGAAGGTTCAGAGATTGCAACAAGATCTATATTTAAAAATTGTCCTACAGAAAGAATAGGCTCTTTATGCATTCAAGATGGAAAAGTAAAAGTTATTGAATATTCAGAATTACCACAAGACATGATAGAGGCTAAAGATGAAGATGGAGAAATTTTATTTGGAGAATCACATGTAATGTGTAATTTATTTAGTATAAAGGCACTAGAAAAGATAAGCTTACAAAATTTACAATATCATAAAGCACATAAAAAATATAGTTATTTAGATGAAAATGGAAAACTAGTAGAACCAGAAGAACCAAATGCATATAAATTTGAATATTTTATATTTGACTCTTTCGAATTCTTTAATCAAATATCTATTGTAAGAGGAAAAAGAGAAGAAGATTTTGCACCGGTAAAAAATAAAGAGGGAGTAGATAGCCCAGCTACAGCTAGCAAATTATACAATGAGTATTGGAGGAAACAAAATGAAAGAATGTAAAATAGAAAATTTATATAATTTAGATGAAACAATAGCAAAAGATATTTTTGCAGAAGCTACATACCCTTGGGAAGTGTTACCTAAGATAGAGGAATTTATTATAAATTTAGGAAAACAATTAGATAAAAATGAATATGAAGAAAAAGAAGGAAATATTTGGATTGCTAAAAGTGCTAAAGTGGCACCAACTGCATATATAGCAGGTCCAGCTATAATAGGAAAAAATGCCGAAGTAAGACATTGTGCTTTTATAAGAGGGAAAGCAATTGTTGGGGAAGGAGCAGTTGTTGGTAATTCAACAGAATTAAAAAATGTAATATTATTTAATAAAGTACAAGTTCCTCATTATAATTATGTAGGAGATTCAATATTAGGTTATAAAGCACATATGGGAGCAGGTTCTATAACTTCTAATGTAAAATCAGACAAAAAGTTAGTAATAGTAAAGAATAAAGAAGAACAAATAGAAACAGGTCTAAAGAAATTTGGGGCTATGATTGGTGATGAAGTGGAAGTAGGATGTGGCTCTATATTAAACCCAGGAAGTGTAATCGGAAAAAATACCAATATATATCCATTATCATCAGTAAGAGGTGTAGTAGCAGAAAACTCTATATACAAAAATAAAAATGAAATTATAGAAAAAATATATAAATAATATTTTAAAGATTCCAAAAAAAGCAAAGTTTTATACTTTGCTTTTTTGTATAGTGGGAAATATTATACACTTTGAGTACCTGGAATGAAATAATCTACAACTCCATAAATAAGAGCACCAATTATTGCTGCAATCCAAGATATTGAGTATCCAGCTACAAAGAATTGAGTAGCATATAATGTTGCAACAGCAAGTGCAAAACCTACAATACCTCTACCAAAGCTACTAGCATGTAAACCAGTAAATTTTGAAATTAAAAAGTCCATAATAGTAAGAACTACAGCAGCAATACCTAATGTCCAAATATTATTAATAGAGAAACCAGGAGTGAAAAAAGCAGTTATAGCTAAAACTACAGCAGATGTTACTAATCTCCATAGTATTTGTCCCATGGTACTTGTGGTTGAATTTCCTTTTACATTCATTTGACTATCAGCCATTATATAAAACCTCCTTAAATTGGTTTCATAATAGTAGTATTTACAAAAATAAAATAAATATTCAAAATTGAATAAAAAAAATAAAAGATGACATAATAAAAACGAAGAATAAAGTAGGTGAAAGTATGTTATCAAATTTTATAAGAGCGATAATTATATACATATTTGTTTTGCTAATTATGAGATTAATGGGGAAAAGAGAAATAGGACAGCTTCAACCATTCGAACTTGCAATATCTATTATGATTGCAGATTTAGCTTCTATTCCTATGTCAGATGTAGGAATTCCAATTTTAAATGGATTAATACCAATTTTAGGTTTGTTAGTTATGCACTTAATAATTTCTGTGTTAAACATGAAAAGCTTAAAATTTAGAGAGATAATATGTGGTAAGCCTTCTATTTTAATATATAGAGGAAAAATTGATGAAAAAATATTACGCAAAGAAAGATTTACTATAAATGAATTAGAAGAAAGATTACGTGCTAATAATATATTTAATATTGGAGATGTTGAATATGCTATATTAGAAACTAGTGGACAAATAACAGTAGTTCCTAAACCAGAAAAAAGAAATGTAATAGTTAAAGATTTTAACATAACCCCAGAATATGAAGGAATAGCATATGATTTAGTCATAGATGGAGTAATAATGGAAGAGAATTTACGAAAATTAGGAAAAGATTATAAATGGCTAGAAAAACAAGTCGCCAAATTTAAGATAAAACCTAAAGATGCATTACTTGTAACTATAGATGGAGAAGGAGCATTTTATTGCCAAGCAAAAGAAAGGAAAAAATAAAAATGTATAAAGAAATTATTATATGCATTTTAGTAGTTATTTTTATATTTAGTATGGATTTAATAAGTAATAACTATACTAAAAATGTTTTCTTTAATATAAATGATGAGTTATCTAATTTAAGAAATGAAATAACAAGTGAAGATAAAAAAGAAGAAAAGATAAAAGAAAAAATGAAAGAAATAGAAGAAAAATGGTATAAAAATATAAATTTATTATCTTGTTATCTAGAACATAATGAATTAGAAAAAGTACAAAGACAAATTACACTAATAAAAGGAAATATAGACGTTAAAGAATATAACCAGGCGACCCCACAACTTGAAGAGTGCAAATTTATTATAAATCATATAATAGATAAAGAAAGTTTTTTAATAAGAAATATATTTTAACCAGGAACCGGGATTTTAGGAAGGTCCTTAAAATCCCGATAGATAAGAATAGTAAGAGATTGTATTGGATTGCTTACTATTTTAATTTTGGATAGAAAACCTTAGGTTCGCTTTTTTTTAGTGTAAAGCTCTTGACATTTACACTAAAATAGTGTAAAGTATAATAGCATTACAAAAAAAGAAGGTGTAATGGTGGAAAAAAATATAGAAATAAGTATATTATCACAAATATATAAAGATATTTTAACAGAAAAACAATTTGAAATATTAGACCAATATTATAATAACGATTATTCTTTGTCAGAAATTGCAGAAAATTATAATATTACAAGGCAAGCTGTAAGAGATAATATAAAAAATGGCGAGTCTAAATTATATGATTTAGAAAACAAATTAGGTATTATGAAAAAAAATGAAAAACAGCAAAAAATAATTGAAGACATAATAACTAAATTAGATAATTTAGAAATAAAAGATAAAGAAAAAATAAATTCTATAAAAATAGAATTAATGAAATTAATTTAAATTAAGGAGAAAATAATGGCTTTTGAAGGATTATCTTCTAAATTACAAAATATAACAAATAAATTTAAAGGAAAAGTAAGAGTTACAGAATCTGATTTAAAAGATATGTTAAGAGAAGTTAAATTAGCATTACTAGAAGCAGATGTAAACTATAAAATAGTAAAAGAATTTATAGCTGTAATTCAAGAAAAAGCACTAGGTCAAGATGTTTTAAAATCTTTAACTCCAGGCCAACAAATTATAAAAATAGTTAAAGATGAGCTAGTAGAATTATTAGGTGGAACAGAAAGTAAAATAACATTTTTACCAAATGCTCCAACAGTAATAATGTTAGTTGGTTTGCAAGGTTCTGGTAAAACAACAACAGCTGGAAAACTTGCTAATATTTTAAGAAAGCAAGGTAAAAAACCACTATTAGTTGCTTGTGATGTATACAGGCCAGCAGCTATAAAACAACTTCAAGTAGTAGGAAAACAGCTTAATATACCTGTGTTTAGTGATGAAAATTCTAAAAATGTTGTGAATATAGCAAAAAGATCAATTGATGAGGCAATAAGAAAGCTAAATGATGTAATAATACTAGATACTGCAGGAAGACTTCAAATAGATGAAGAACTAATGCAAGAATTACAAAATGTAAAACAAAGTGTAAGACCACAAGAAATTTTACTAGTAGTAGATAGTATGACAGGTCAAGATGCTGTAAATGTAGCAACAACATTTAATGAAAAAGTTGGATTAGATGGAATCATATTAACTAAGTTAGACGGTGATACTCGTGGTGGTGCAGCGCTATCGGTAAAAAAAGTAACAGGAAAGCCAATAAAATATATTGCAACAGGTGAAAAATTAAGCGATATAGAGCAATTTCATCCAGATAGAATGGCATCAAGAATCTTAGGAATGGGAGATGTGCTTTCAATAATAGAAAAAGCGGAAGAATCATTTGATGAAGAAGAAGCAAAAAAGATGGAAGAACAATTAAGAAAGCAAAATTTTGATTTGAATGATTATTTAATGCAATTAAGACAGGTAAAAAAGATGGGTTCTTTTTCATCTTTAATAAAAATGATTCCAGGAATGAATCAACTTAAAGATATAAAAGTAGATGACAAAGAATTTGATAGAATAGAAGCTATTATTTGTTCTATGACAAATAAAGAAAGAAGAAATCCAAAGCTATTAAATGCAAGTAGAAGAAAAAGAATAGCAAGTGGTAGTGGTACATCTGTACAAGAAATTAATAAATTCATGACTTCATTCGAAACAACACAAAAAATGATGAAGAAAATAAAAACAGGAAAAGGAATGAAGAATATGATGAAAAATCTAAACATGAATAATTTAAAAGATTTTAAAATGTAGATTATTAATAAAAATTAATAATAGATACTTAGATTTTTAGGAGGTGAAATAAATGGTAAAAATAAGACTACAAAGAGAAGGAAAGAAAAAAGCACCTTTTTATCATATAGTAGTAGCAGACTCTAGAAGTCCAAGAGATGGAAAAGTTATAGCTAAAATAGGAACATATGATCCAATGACAAAACCATCAACAATAGTTTTAGATAAAGAAGCTGCTAAAACATGGATAAAAAATGGAGCAAAACCTACAGATACAGTTAAAAAATTAATAGACTTAGCAAACAAAGACTAATGCAGGAGGATTAACAAATGAAGGAAGTTTTAGAGATAATGATAAAAAACTTAGTAGATAATGCTGAAGCAGTATCTATTAAAGAATTAAATGGTGAAAAATCAGTTGTATACGAAGTAAAAGTTGCAGATGATGACATGGGAAAAGTTATTGGTAAACAAGGAAGAGTAGCAAGAGCTATAAGATCAATAATGAAATCTATAGCATCAAAAGAAGACAAAAAAGTTACAATTGAATTTATTAACTAAAAGGGGTTAATATGGAATACATAGAGATTGGACAAATTGTTAATACAAATGGATTAAAAGGTGTAGTAAAAGTAAATCCTTTTACAGATGATATTAGTAAATTTGAAGAGTTAAAGTATATATATATACAGCTTAAAAGTGAACTTAAAAAAGTGAAAATTGAGCAAGTAAGATATAACAAAAACCAGGTATTATTAAAGCTTGAAGGAATAGACTCAATAGAAGAGGCAGAAAAATATAGAAACTTTTATTTGAAAATAGAAAAGAAAAGCCAAGAAGAACTAGGTGAAGATACATATTATATTGTAGACTTAATAGGAATTAATGTATATTCAGAAAATGATGAATATTTAGGAACAATAGAAGATGTATTTCCAACTGGAAGTAATGATGTATATGTAGTAAAAGACAATCTCGGAAAGCAAATATTAGTTCCAGCAATAGCTGAAGTTGTAAAAGAAGTTGAATTGAAGAATAAAAAAATGGTAATAAAAATTATACCAGGATTAATATAGGAGAATTAAATGAAATTTGATGTATTAACTCTTTTTCCAGAAATGTTTTCAGCATTAGATGAAAGCATAATTGGAAGAGGAAAAGAAAAAGGTCTAATAGATATTAATTTAATAAATATTAGGGATTTTTCTAAAGATAAACATAAAAAAGTAGATGACACTCCATATGGTGGTGGAGCAGGAATGGTTATCAAACCAGATGTTGTATATAATGCATATAGCTCTGTAAAAAGTAATAATGCCAAAGTTATATATATGTCACCACAGGGAAAAACTTTAAATCAACAAATTGTACAAGATTTAGCTAAAGAAGAAAACATTATATTGCTTTGTGGACATTATGAAGGTATTGACCAAAGAGTAATTGATGAAATCGTAGATGAGGAAATTTCTATAGGTGATTATGTATTAACTGGTGGTGAATTACCAGCAATGGTTTTAATAGATAGTGTTAGCAGATATGTAAAAGGAGTTTTAAAAGAAGACTCTGTTGAGGAAGAATCTTTTACAAACGGACTTTTAGAATATCCACAATACACTAGACCAGAAACATTTTTAGGCAAAAGTGTTCCAGATGTATTAATATCTGGTCATCATGAAAATGTTAGAAAATGGAGAAAAAAACAAGAAATAATAAATACATATTTAAAAAGACCAGACTTATTAAAAGAAATTAACTTATCATATGAAGAAAGAGAAATGTTAAAGGAATATAAAAATTTAAAAGAAGGAGGAAGTAAATAATGGATATCATAAAATCAATAGAGCATGAACACTTAAAAGATAAGATACCAGTTCTTAAAGTTGGAAACACTGTAAGAGTTCACCAAAGAATAAAAGAAGGAAACAGAGAAAGAATCCAAGTATTTGAAGGAATCATTATAAAAAAACAAGGTGGAGGATTAAATGCTACATTTACAGTTAGAAGAATAGCTTCTGGTGTTGGTGTAGAAAAAACATTCTTAATTCATTCACCATTAGTAGAAAAAGTAGAATTAGTAAGAGTAGGTAAAGCAAGACGTGCTAAATTATACTATTTAAGAGATAGAGTAGGTAAAGCTGCTAAAACTAAAGAACAAATTGGTGCTAGAATCGAAAATAAAGAAATTACAGTAAAAACAGCTGTAGAAGAACCAGTTGCAGAAGAAGTTAAAGCAGAAGCTACTGTAGCAGAAGAAACAACTAAAACTGAAGAATAATTATAAAAAATGATCTGTTATATATTAACAGATTATTTTTTTCTGTTAACCATATACAAAGATACTTTAACTTGAAAAAAAGTAAATTCACTGGTATAATAACTATAAATTTTTAGAAAGAGGAAACAAAATGAAAGTAGCATTCTATACATTAGGTTGTAAAGTTAATCAATATGAAACAAATGGAATGATCCAAGCATTTTTAGAAAAAGGATACGAAATAGTTGATTTTACAGAAAAATCAGATATATATATAATTAATACTTGTACAGTAACTAGCATTTCAGATAAAAAGTCTAGACAAATGATTAGAAGGACGAAGCAATTAAATCCAGAAGCTATTGTGGTAGCTGTAGGCTGCTATGCACAAGTTGCTAAGGATAAGCTAGAAGAAATAAAAGACATAGATTTAATCTTAGGAATAAGCGAAAAAACCGAGATTATAAAATATGTTGAAGAAGAAATTAAAGAAAGAAACCCAAAAACATATATATCAGATGTTATGCATCAAAAACAATTTGTAGATTTTGGAAGTGTGAATTATACAGATAAAAATAGGGTTGCAATAAAAGTACAAGATGGTTGTAATCAATTCTGTACATATTGTATAATTCCATATGCAAGAGGACGTATACGTAGTAGAAAAATAGAAAACGTGAAGAAAGAAGTAGAAGACTTAGCACAAAAAGGTATAAAAGAAATTGTAATAACAGGAATTCATGTTGCATCATATGGAAAAGATTTAGAGGAAAATATAGGACTAATAGATTTATTAGAAGAGATAAATAAAATAGATGGAATAGAAAGAATTAGACTAAGTTCATTAGAGCCAACGTTAATTACAGAAGAATTTGTAAAAAGACTAAGTAAACTAGCTAAAATTTGTGATCATTTTCACTTATCTTTGCAAAGTGGATGCAACGAAACTTTAAAAAGGATGAATAGGCATTATACTACTGAAGACTTTAAAGAAGCTACAGAATTACTAAGAAAAACATATCCTAACGTAGCTTTAACTACAGATATTATAGTAGGATTTCCAGGGGAAACAGAAGAGGAATTTAATATTACATATGAGTTTTTAAAAGAGATAAATTTTTACAAAATGCATGTATTTAAATATTCACCAAGACATGGTACAAAAGCTGAAAAAATGCCAAACCAAATTGATGGAAATATAAAAGAAGAAAGAAGTAAGAAATTAATAGAATTATCTGATAAAAATGAAATAAATCAAAATAAAAGATACATAAATAAAAATCTAGATGTATTAATAGAAGAATTTGAAGAGGGATATTATAAAGGTCATACTACTAATTATATAATGGTAAAAATACAAGAAAATACAAATAATTTGCAAAATAAAATAGTTACAGTAAAAATTATAGATAATGAAGGAATAGACTTAATTGGAAAAATAGAGAAAGTGTATTGATAAAAATTAATAATTATAGTAAACTAAAATGGAGTTTGTACAAAGGAGAAAAAAATGGAAGAAAAGGATTCAAATAAATTTTATTTAGTAGTTAAAGTAAGTAGATGGACTAAAATTAGAAATTTCTTTATTTTAAAATTTAAAAGAAATAGGAGATATGTTAATGAATAAAACAAAAAGAAAGATATTCGAAACAGCCATGCAATTATTTGCAGATAAAGGTTACGAAGCTACAAGTATAGAAGAAATCACTGCTACAGTAGGTGTTGCAAAAGGTACTTTGTATTATCATTTTTCTAGTAAAGAAGAAATATTTAATTTTTTAGTAGAAGAAGGAATGAAACTTTTAAAAAATAGTATTCAAATAAAAACAGATAAAGTTTCTAATTATATAGATAAAATAAGAGCTATAATTTTAATTCAAATAAAAGTAATAGTAAAATATGAAAGTTTAATTACAATAGTTCTTAGCCAAATGTGGGGTAAAGAAGAAAGAAACAAAAGAAGTAGAAAATATGTATTTGAATATTTAAGTATAGTAGAAGATATTGTTAGGGAAGGTATAGAAAAGGGCGAAATAATAGATAAAAATCCAGAAGTTATAGCTTCAGAAATTTTTAGCCTTACTAGTTCTTGCCTAATATACAAATTAAAATTAGAAGAAAAGATAGATATACAATTAATGTATAAGGAAATAGAAAAGATAGCAATATCAGGAATAGCAAAATAATATTACAACAATATTACAACACTGTTACAAAAAAGAAATAAATAATTAAAGACAAAATCATTGTAGATTTATGCAGAAAGATGTATAATAAACTTAGTTTTTGGAATTACGTATGATGAAGGAGGGAATTTACATGTCTAGATCTGGCATAGTAAATGTTAGAATGGTAATAACTGAGGAGAAGATATTATCAAATATAGAAAAAGTTCATAAAATGATTAATCCTAAAAGTAAGAAGCAAATTATTCAATTAGATGATGATACTTATTTTAAGGATTTAGTAGAAGCTATAAAAACATATTTGGTAGAATATCCAAAGAAACAAAATTTCCCTGCAAGTGTATATAATGCTGCTTTTGATTTAGTAGAATTTGCCACAAGCCAATTCGAAGATAATACTAAGCAAATAGAAACTTTAATAAGACAAAGAGAACTAAATATAAGCTTAGGTGGAAAATTAAAAGATCTTCTAAATAAGGTAGATACAAAAGAGAAAAATTGGAAAGATAGTGTAAAGGAAGCTGGAGCAGATTTTGATGAAGATATAATAAATACATTATTAATTATCGGAAGAAGCAGAAGCAAAGAAACAGAACATTACAAAGATGCTTTAAAACTATTAAAAGCAAGAATTTCTAATTTGGAATCAAATTTACATATTGAAATAGATATGGAAAGAATTGAAGATAGATCAAAAGCGTTAAGCTATATTGGACTTGAAATAGCAGATGCATTAAAAGAAATACCAGCACCAATAGAAGAAGTAATAGAAGAACAAGTAGAAACTGTTGCAGAACCAGTTCAAAAAGCTAAAAAAGTTAAAGCGAAAAAAGAAAAGAAAGAAAAACAAGTTAATGTTGCTGCAATTGCTGAAAATTCAAATGTAGAGAAAGCAAAAGAGAAAAAAGTACAAAAAGAACAATATGTAACAGAAACATTTGAGGCTAAGCCAACTTTATGGCAAAGAATTAAAAATAGCAAATTTGTAAGAACAATTAAATATATTATGAGCATTAGAGTCGTTCTTGAAGTTCCAGCACTTCCAGAAGGAAAAGCAGAAAACTAGAAACTATAAATACTATATTGCCTAGTTTTAGGTAGTATAGTATTTTTAGACAATTTTTTTGAAAAAAATAAAAAAATAATTAAAAAAGTATTGACATATTATATAAAAGATAGTATACTAAATCTCGTTGATAAGCTCCCTTAGCTCAGTTGGTCAGAGCAACCGGCTCATAACCGGTGGGTCCAAGGTTCAAATCCTTGAGGGAGCACCATTTTTATATATATGGGTAGGTGGCCGAGTGGCTAAAGGCGGCAGACTGTAAATCTGTTCTCATTTGAGTACGATGGTTCGAATCCATCTCTGCCCACCAATAAAGTACAAGGAAACTTGTATTTTATTTTTAAAATACAAACGAACAAAAGTTCGAACAATGCTAAAAGGTGAAAATATGTTAGAAAGATTAGAACAATGTAAATTATGTCCACATAAATGTAATGTAAATAGGTTAAGAGGAAAAATTGGGAAATGTAAGGCTACAGATAAAGTAAAAATATCATTAGTATCGTTACATCATTTTGAAGAGCCTTGTATAAGTGGTACAAAAGGTTCTGGAACAATATTTTTTTCTAATTGTAATTTTAATTGTGTTTTTTGTCAAAATTATAAAATAAGCCAAGAAGGAATGGGAGAGGAAGTTAGTGTAGATTTTTTAACAAATAGTATGCTAAATTTACAAAATAAAGGAGCACATAACATAAATTTAGTAACACCAGTAATGTATGTGTACCATATTATAGAGGCAATTAAGACTGCAAAATCAAAAGGTTTAAAAATTCCAATAATATATAATTCAAATGGCTATGAAAATATAGAAACATTGCAATTACTAAAAGGATATATAGATGTATATTTACCAGATTTTAAATATTCAAATAATAACTTAGGAAAAAAATATTCTAATGTGAATAACTATTTTGAAATAACGACACAAGCGATAAAAGAAATGTATAACCAGGTAGGACCACCTAAATTAAATGAAAATGGAATAATCCAAAAAGGATTAATTATAAGACACCTTATTTTGCCAAATGAAAATCAAAACACAAAAAATGTATTAAAGTGGATAAAAGAAAATGTAGATGATGAAGTATATATAAGTATTATGGCACAATATTTTCCAACATATAAAGCAAAAGAAATAAAAGAACTTAGTAGAAAAATAAATATAAAAGAGTATGAAGATATAGAAGACTATATATATGAAATTGGAATAGAAAATGGTTATATGCAAGACTTAGGTGAACATGAAGAAGAATATGTACCAGAATTTAAGAATAGTTTGACTTAATAAATAATATAATATAAAATATTATGTAGTAAAAACGAAAGGAAGAATGCTATGAAAGTAACATATAAAGATAAAATTATAGAAATACAAGAACCTAAGAAAGTTATAGAACTATTCGAAAAAGAATGTAATGAGCACATAATTGCTTGTATATGTAATAACCAAATACAATCGTTAAATCATACTTTAAAAGAAGATACAAACATAGAATTTATAGATATATCAGATAAAGATGGTCTTAGAATCTATATAAGAGGATTAAATTATATTATGGCAAAGGCTTTTTCAGAATTGTATCCTAAAGCTTTACTAACAGTTGACTACCAATTGTCAAACTCTATGTTTTTCGAAATAGATAATATGAAAGTTACAGATGAAATGTTAGAAGCAATTACTAATAAAATGAATGAAATTGTACAAAAAGATTTGCCAATAGAAAAAGTTATAATGTCTAAAGAAGAAGCAAATGAATTTTACGAAAAAAATAAAACCTTAAAAGGCATACTTCAAAAAGATATAGAAGAAAGAAATCATGTTACGCTATATTATTGTGAAGATTATTACAATTATTTTTATGGTGTTATGCCGATATCTACAAAATATATGAAGATATTTAAATTAGAAAAATATAAACATGGATTTATTATAAGATATCCTAATAGAAAAGATATAACAAAATTACAACAATTTGAAGATAACCCAAAATTATTAGCAGCTCTACAAGATTATGAAAATATACATAGGCTATTAGATATAAACACTTTATATAAGCTAAATACTAAAATAGAAAATGGTGAAGCAAAACATATAGTATTATTAGATGAAGCATTACATGAAAAGAAAATATCACAAATAGCAGATAAAATAGCTCAGAATAAAAATGCAAAAGTAATTTTGATAGCAGGTCCATCATCTTCAGGAAAGACAACTTTTGCACAAAGATTAGGATTACAATTAGAATTAAATGGCTTAAGACCTGTAACAATATCTGTAGATAATTATTTTGTAGAAAGAGAAGACACACCAAAAGATGTAGATGGAAATTACGATTTTGAAGATATAAATGCAATAGATATGAATTTATTTAATGATCAAATATTAAAATTGTTAAATGGAGAAGAAGTAGAAACACCTTCATTTAATTTCCATACAGGTCATAAAGAATATAGAGGAGAAAAGCTAAAATTAAATAAAAATGATGTTTTGGTAATTGAAGGAATTCATTGCTTAAATGATAAATTAACAGAAAGTATCCCAAAAGAAAATAAATTTAAAATTTATATTAGTGCTTTAACTGTGTTAAATATAGATTATTTTAATAGAATATCAACAACAGATTCAAGATTAATAAGAAGAATTGTAAGGGATTACCAATTTAGAGGATATTCTGCACTTCACACACTAAGAATGTGGCCTTCAGTAAATAGAGGAGAAGAGAAAAATATATTCCCATATCAAGAACAGGCAGATGTAATGTTTAATACATCCTTAGTATATGAAATGTCAGTACTAAAAACTATGGCATTGCCATTATTAAAGGAAATAGATAGTTCAGAAGAAGAATATTCAGAAGCTAAAAGATTATGCGAAATTTTACAATATTTTAAAGAAATACCAAAAGAATTAATACCAACAAATTCATTATTAAGAGAATTCTTAGGAAATGGAGATTTTAAATATTAGGAGTTAAAATATGATAAAAAATAGTAAATTTACAGAAATAGATGAAGAATTTGTATGTGAAAATTGTGGAAAATTGGTACATAAATTAGAATATTCTTGTAGAAATCATTGCCCATATTGCTTATATTCTAAACATGTAGATATAAATCCAGGAGATAGAGAAGAGAAATGCCATGGAAAATTAAAACCAATAGGAATAGAATTAAATTCTAAAAAAGGATATGTAATTGTTTTTAAATGTGAAAAATGTGGTGCAATAAGGAAGAATAAAGCAGCTAAAGATGATGATATGAATTTAATTATAAAACTAAGTAGTAATCCAATATAATGAAATGAGCAGGAATATTATTCCTGCTCTAAAATTAAATATCTCTATTTAAATTACCATTTGTATACATATTACCTTCAAGTCTATTTCCTAAACTTATAGTATTAATAATATTATTTATTTCGTCAATTGTTTCATCAAGTAAATTTATTCTTAAAGAACCAATATTAAAATCTTTAGTTTCTATAGAAGTTATTCTACTATTAAAAATAGTTGTAACAGTCTGAATATTATCTGGTATAAATCTAAAATTAAAACCAATCCTATCTTCTAAAAAGAATTTTTCGTTCGAATTAAAACATTTTTTAGAACAATCTGGGTAACATTTATTAGATTTACCAAGAAAACAATAATTAGTATTCATAAGTGGAACATTACCATATGCAAATATTTCTAAATTATTTCCATAATTAGAACATAAAGACATAATAGAAGACTTATTTAATTCTGGAGATATTCCTATTATATCCACATTCATATCTAGTAATTCTTTAACTGTGTTAATATTAAAAACATTTAAAGTGTAATTCCCAATAAGTTTAAAATCTTTACTGTACTTTTTTTGTAAATGTTTTAAAAATTCGATATTCCCAATATTAGAAAAAACAAAACCTTCTATAGAATAATTTTCTATGGCCATTTTTATATAATTTGCAAGTAAATTTTTATAATTTCCTTTTATAATAACTGGCAGATAAATATAAAGCTTAGCTTTTTTAGAAATAGCGCGAATGCAAGGAGCATATTTGCTATCATAGAAATATTTTAATGGTATATAAGCTTTAGCAAAACTATTTAAATCTTCATAAGAATAACTAGGATTTAAAATATTAAAACATACAGAAACTTCTTTTTTATAAATATGTGAATTACTTGAAGAAAAGTTAACATAGGTGATATCTAAATTTTTTCTCATGTTATTTAATGCTAAAGTTTCAATTTTAGCTAGAACTTTTCTGCGTAAGTTATTTATTGCGCTAATTTTAGTAATAAATAAATTAGAATCTAAGTTTACTTGGATATTTTTAAACTCAAACTGAGTATTATTAGTTTTACTCAATTGACTTATAACTCTATCAACATCTAATGGTTTATTAATCGCAACGACAGGAACTAATTCAGATTTCTCTGTAACAGTTATATCGTTGTAAATGCTACCAGGTGTATTTATAGTAGAAACAGTTAAAGAAATAGGCTCATTTTCTTTTATAGTTATGTGTGCATTTAAAGGTATTTTCTTATTTTCAATATTATTTTCATAAGAAGAGTGAGCTTTATTTGTTAAATCTTTACTTGACAACTTATAAACTTTAGAACCTACATTAATATTACCTTTTAATCTTCCAATGGTAACTTTTTGACCAGTAAAACCAGAATTAATATTTTGGGTGTTTATCATTAATTCAGATACTGTATATTTCTTATTACCATTATCTAAGGAAATAGTATCTCCAATTGAAATATCATTATTTAAATTAACATTTATATATCCTTTAGAAATATTATAGTGTGAAACATTTCCTATATATATACCTGCATTGTTTGGCTTACTTGGAAATATAAAATCTGTATTAGGTGAACTTTTTAAATGTCCAGAAGAAAATCCACCACGGTTAAATACTTGTAACAAATCATTTTTATCAGATTCTTCTATTTCGTAATTATCATTAGTTAAGTATTTATCAATATATTTTCTATAAATTCTGGTAACGGTAGCTACATATTCTGGAGATTTCATTCTACCTTCTATTTTTAAACATGAAACTCCTGCTTTTATTAAATCAGGAATAAATTCTAACCCACATAAATCTTTTGGACTTAATAGGTAATTTAAAGAATTATCATAGCCTTTTACTTTATAAGGTAATCTACAAGGCTGAGCACATTTTCCTCTATTTCCTGAACGACCACCAATTATACTAGACATTAAACATTGTCCAGAATAAGAAAGACATAATGCACCATGAATAAAAGTTTCTATTTCAATATTTGTATTTTTACATATATCATAAATTTCTGGAATAGACAATTCACGAGCCAGTACAGCACGTTTAAAACCTAATTTTTGCATAGTTTGTGCGCATTCTAAATTATGTATAGTCATTTGAGTACTAGCGTGAACATCTAAACCTGGAAAATTCTTTATTAAATATAAGGCCAAACCTAAGTCTTGCACGATAATTGCATCAATACCAGAGTTGTATGCAAAATTTGCAAGATCTACAGCAGATTTAAATTCATCATTAGTTATTAATGTATTTAATGTAAGATGAGTTTTTACATTTCTAAGTTTGGCATAATCTATAGCCATTTGTAAAGTTTCATAATCAAAATTATTTGCAAAAGCTCGTGCACTAAAATTGTTTGCTCCAAAATATACACTGTCAGCGCCATTTTGCACAGCAGCTTTTAAGCATTCAAAATCACCAACAGGTGAAAGTAATTCCAAGAAAATCACTCCTTTAATTTAATATATACATCTATTGTAACATAAAAAATTAAATTAGCATAATATATCATATAAAAAAGCGAAAAATTAAAATTAATAATTAATAGCTTTATTAAAAGGTTAGGAGGGTAAATATGCAAGAAGAAAGAGGAATGAATTGTGGATGCAATAATGGTGGATTATTTGGAAATATGTTTTGTGGATGTGGAGATAGCGAAATATTATTTTTTATAATAATATTTTTACTATTATTTACTAACTTTGGAAATTCAAGATGTTGCTAAAGGAAAACTTCGGAATTTAAAATAAAACATATATTTCTTTTCCCCTATTTAATCTTTAAATAGGGGAAAAATACTTGTAAAAAAAATATAGTTAGTGTAAAATATGAAAATGAAAATAGAGTACACATTGGAGGAATTAAATTGAGATTTTTAGATTTAAATAGTGAAGAAGATAAAAAGAAATATACAGAATTTTTAGAACATAATGAAAGATGTAATTTTCAACAATCTTTAGAATGGGGAAAAGTAAAAAACTTTTGGAAAAATGAAATTATTTTAGCAGAAGATGAAAATAATAATATTATAGGTTCTTTAAGTGTCTTACTTAGAAAAATACCAATTTTTGGATATTTAATGTATTCATCAAGAGGACCAGTTTGTGATATTCACAATGAAGAAGTTTTAAAACAATTAACAGATGGTGCAAAAGAACTTGCCAAGAAATATCATGCAATGGTATTAAAAATAGAGCCAGATATAAAAAGCGATGATAAAGAATTTAGAGAAATAGTAACAAAATTAGGATATAAAATAAAAGATGATGCTAAAGATTTTAGAGATGAAATTCAACCTAGATATGTATTTAGACTAGATATAAAAGGAAAAACAGAGGACGAAGTATTCAAAGCGTTTCATTCTAAGACAAGATATAATGTAAGATTAGCAGGGAGAAAAGGTGTTACAATAAAAGAAGGAAATAAAGAAGATTTAAAAGACTTTCATAAAATAATGATTGAAACAGGAAAAAGAGATGGTTTTATGATAAGACCACTAGAATATTTCGAGCAAATGTATGATGCATTAGCACCAGAACATATGAAGGTATTAATGGCATATTATGAAGGAAAGCCAATTTCAGGAGTTATTCCTATTATGTATGGTAATAAAACATGGTACCTATATGGAGCAAGTAGTAATGAACATAGAAATTTAATGCCAAATTATCTTTTACAATGGGAAATGATTAAAATAGCAATTTCTAGAGGAGATGATATATATGACTTAAGAGGCGTTTCTGGAGTTGTTGATGAAAATCACCCTCAATATGGATTGTATAGATTTAAACAAGGATTTGGTGCAGAATTCACAGAATTTATAGGAGAACTTCACATGGATTACTCACCAATAAGATATAACCTATATAAAATATCTGAAAAAATCTTTAAAAGAGTTAGAACATTATTAATGAATAGAAATAAAAAATAAAAAAGTATGTTAAGTTAAACATAAAGATTAGCATATTAAAATTTTATAAATTAATAGATTAAAAATAACTTGAAGGAGAAAATATGGCAGTTTTAGTTATAGAAAAGCAAGATTTAAAACATAATATAAAACAAATAAAAGAATATGCAAAAAAAAGTGATGAAAAATTAAAAATAATAGCAATTGTTAAATCAAATGGGTATGGATTAGGATTAAAAGAATATTCTAATTTTTTAATAGATAATGGAATTGAATATTTAGCAGTTGCAAGTACAGAAGAAGCTATAAAATTACGTGAATATGGAATAAAAGAAGATATCTTAATGATGTCTTCTACAGCTATAGAAAATGATATAGAAGAAATGGTGAAAAATAATATTACTATTACAATTGGGTCAAAAGAAGCAAAAGAAGCTTTAATAAATGTTATTAAAAGGTTGAATAAGAAACCAAAAATTCATATAAAAATAGATACCGGTTTTGGAAGATATGGGTATTTATATAATGAAGAAGAGCAAATAATAGGGGATATAAAAAAATTGCAAAAATTTGCAGTGGTAGAAGGAATATTTTCTCATTTTTCAACATCTTTTTATAAAGAAAAGTGGACAAACTACCAATATGAAAACTTTATTAACCTTATAAAAAAACTAGAAGAAAATGAAATAAATATTCCAATAAAACATATATCAAATTCTTCTGCATTCATAAGATTTCCAAATATGAACTTAAATGCAGTAAGAATAGGTTCAGCATTTTTAGGTCGAATTTCAGTAGCAAATAAATTAGGATTAAAAAAGATAGGATATTTGGAAAGTGAAATTTCTGAAATAAAAATATTACCAAAAGGATGGAATATAGGTTATTCTAATACTTATAAAACAAAGAAAGAAACTAAAGTTGCTATAATACCAACTGGTTATGCAGAGGGGTATCATATGAGACTTGAAAATGATATGTTATCTACGACAAATAAGCTTAGAGATGTAGTACAAGCTATAAAAAAATTATTTAAAGACACAAAATTATATGTAGAAATAAATAATAAAAAATATGCAATTTTAGGAAGAATTGGAATGTATCATCTTACAGTAGATATAACAGGTGAGAATTTAAAAATAGGAGAAAAAGTAAAAATGAATGCGAATCCCTTATATGTAGATTCTTCAGTTAGGAGGTTATATAAATAATGGAAAAAACTAAGAAACAAGGTTTTTTTAAAAATGTAAAAAATAGTATTTTCAATTTTGATTCATATCAAGAATTTGCAATGCAAGATATGAAAAAGGGGATATTTTACTTTTTAAAATTATCTATATTATTTTCTGTAGTAATATCAATAGTTTTTGCAGCATTACAAGTTACAGTAACGGTTCCAACCGTAAAAAAATTTATAGAAGGTGATATACCAAATTTTAGTTATTCAAATGGAACATTAGATTTGCAGAGTGAAGAACCAGTTACAATAGATAAAATTGCAGATGATGTATTAATAATTGCAGATACAAAAGAATTAGATGATGCGAAGATAAATGAATATAAAGATAAAATAAATTTATATGAAATTGGAGTATTAATATTAAAAGATAAAATATATTTAAAAAATGCGTATACATTATCAGGAATTCAGGAAATGAAATTAAGTGATATAGAAAGTGTATATGGAAAGAGTGAATTCACAAAACAAGATATATTAAATGACATGAATAGTATAAATATGATTTCTTTGTGTATTAGCTTAGCATTTACTGTGTTTTTAGGATTCTTCTTAATATTTGTATTTATGAGTATACTAGATATTATTATACTTGCATTATTAAGCAACATAATTGCTATGCTTTCAAGAGTAAAGATGAAGGCATCAGCATTAGTAAATATTTCTATACATGCTATGACACTTCCAATTGTTCTTTTACTGGCATATGCTGTAGTATTATTAACAACAGGATTTGAAATAAAATACTTTAATATTATGTATAGAGGAATTTCATATATATATGTATTTACAGCAATTTTCTTAATACGACAAAATTTAATAAAGCAACAAATCGAATTAACTACAATTGTACAAAAGCAACAAGAGCTAAAAAAAGAGTTAGAAGAAAAAGAAACAGAAGAACCAAAAGAAAATAAAGATGATAATAAATCAAATGATAAAAAAGATGAAGATAAAAAAGAAGAAAACAAAGACAATAATGTGGGGAAAGAAGCAAGCGGAGAAGTATAAATAAGGAGGATATCATTTTGATGGAAAATTCAAAAAATAACAAAGAGAAAAATAACGAATCAAAAAAGTTTTGGATTTCTTCTATAGTATTATTAATAATTATTAGTGTTTTATCTGCGATAGCATATTTTGTATATAATAATAACAATGAGGAAAAAGACAAACTAATATTGCCATATACGGAATTAATTCAAAAAATAAATGATAATACAGTAGAAAAAATAGAAATGACAGTAGGAAGTACAACTGTTAAAGTAAAATTAAAAGATGAAGAAGAGGAAAAAACAACAATTGTTCCAAGTTTACAAGCATTCTCAGAATATATACAAACTAAAACTGAACAAGGAAATGAAATGGAAGTAATTCAAAAAGAGCCAAATGTACTTTTTAAAATAGGAGATACAATTTTTACAATATTACCAACACTTTTAATGGTTTCTTTAATAATAATGTTATTTAAGATGCAAGGTTTGGGTGATAAAGGAAAAATATATGATAGCGAAGAAAAAGATACAAATATCAGATTTGAAGATGTTGCAGGACTTGATGAAGAAAAAGAAGAAATGGTCGAAATTGTTAATTTCTTAAAGAAACCAGAAGAGTTTTATGAAATGGGAGCAAAAGTGCCAAGAGGAGTATTGCTTTGTGGAAAACCAGGAACAGGTAAAACATTAATTGCAAAGGCTATTGCAGGAGAAGCAAACGTTCCATTTATATCTATGAGTGGATCAGAATTTATAGAAATGTTTGCAGGTCTTGGAGCTTCAAGAGTTAGAAAATTATTTGAAAAAGCAAGAAAAATGGCTCCATGTATCGTATTTATTGATGAAATAGATGCAATAGGAGCAAGAAGAACTAGTTCAAGTGGTGCAGAATCTGAAAATAATCAAACTCTAAATCAATTGCTAGTTGAAATGGACGGATTTGATACTAGTGAAACAATTATAGTATTAGCTGCAACCAATAGACCAGAAATGCTTGATAAAGCATTGTTAAGACCTGGAAGATTTGATAGACAAATAGTAATAAACTCACCAGATCAAAAGGGTAGAGAAGAAATTCTAAAAATACACAGTAAAGACAAGAAAATAGACGATAATATTGACTTTAAAGATATTGCAGAAGATACAGCAGGATTTACTGGTGCAGAACTTGCAAATATTTTGAATGAGGCTGCAATTATAGCCACTACCAGAAAACATAATTCTATAAATAAAGATGATATAGAAGAAGCAATAAAGAAAGTAACAGTAGGACTTGAAAAACATAGTAGAGTAATATCTGAAAAAGACAAGAAGTTAACAGCATACCATGAAGCAGGACACGCTGTTGTAAGTAGATATTTAGAAACACAGAATGATATAAAAGAAGTATCAATTATACCAAGAGGTGTAGCTGGTGGATATACAATGTACAAAACTAATGAAGATAAATACTATATTTCGAAAACAGAAATGGAAGAAAAACTAATTGCTTTATTAGGAGGACGAGCTGCAGAAAAATTAGTATTAGATGATATCTCAACAGGAGCAAGTAATGATTTAGAAGTTGCAACAAACATTGCAAGAGATATGATAACTGTTTATGGAATGAGTGATACAATTGGACCAATATCATTAAAAGATTCAGAAAATACAAATCAAATGATTATATATGGAGAAAAAATGCAAGATGCAATAGGTGCAGAGATAAAGATATTAATAGATACAGCATATAGAAATGCTCAAAAATTATTAATACAACATAGAGATAAATTGGATGCAGTTGCAGAGGTTTTACTAGAAAGAGAAAAGATAACAGAAAAAGAATTTTACGAAATATTTAATGATTAGCCATAAAAAAATATAGCCTTTAGGGCTATATTTTTTTTGAAAAAGGTAAGTTATTTAAGACAATTTCTTTATTATTTAAGTAATTTAGAATTCCAGAGTCAGATTTAAAGTTGAATTTTAGATAATAGCTACATAGTAATTGTGTTTTTTGATTAAATTTTTTATTTATTTGATTATTTCCATATTTCCCATCTCCAATTATAGGATGACCTATATATGCTAAATGAGCACGTATTTGGTGTGTTCTACCAGTTTCTAAATTAATATCTAAAATAGTGCTGTTTTCTTCTTTACTATATGATAAAACTTTATAAGATGTAATAATTTTTTTGTAACCAGTTTTATATTTATCTGAAATATATACCATTGACTTTTTTGTATCCTTAAACAAATAATGTATTAAGGTATCTTGCTTTTTAGAAAGCATTCCTGTAACTTTAGCAATATAATGTTTTTCTATTTCATGATTTTTAAATTTTTCAGTTAATATATTGTTAACAACATCATTTTTTGAAAACAATACTAATCCTAATGTATTTCTATCTAGTCTATGACATGGCATAAAATTGTTGTTATAATTTTTATGTACATAAGTTGTTAAAGATTCTGCTCCAGTAACTTCTAAATCTTTTGGCTTACTAAAAACAACAATATTCTCATCCTCATAAACTATTGGAATATTATAGGTAGGGTAAAGCAAATCGTCTATAATATATATTTTAATTAGGTCATTTTCATATATAGTACAATCTTTAGAAATACGTTTCTCATTTATTAAAATATCCTTCTTTTTTAAAGCTTTAGAAAAGGTACTAAATTTTAAACCTGGATATGTTTCCAATAATAATTTACTTAATTTTTTATTATCATATTTTTTACTAACAATTAAATTCTTCATAATAATATTATTATAATATTTTTTTATGATAATTTCAATACGAAAAACTGGAGTAGCAGTGCTAACTCCAGTTTTTCATTTACATGATTACACACGAGAGCGAGATATATTTAAATACTTATCTTCCTTTCGATGTTTGTTGCCAGAATGCGTACGTCTTAATTCAGATGACGTATATTCTGAAGGATGTATAGAGTCAACTACTTGTAAGTACAAGGTATTTTTAAAAAGTCTGCTTCTTATAATACAACCTAAAGAAAGCCGCATTTTGTTTGTGTAGTTTGGAATTGTGATAATGTAGCCATAAGGAGCATTGGGATCTTTTCCTTTTTTTAAATGACACCATTTATCGTTCCTTGTTACTGGTCTTACTTCGAAATCATCCCGAGTATAAACTTTTTTTTCTTTTGGTGCTTTTGACGATTTCAATTTTGAATTATTTGTTCTTCGCTTCATAGCACATACCTCCTATAATTGATAAGTATTAAAATAACATATATACTTGTCAAAGTAAACAAAAAAGTGCTAAATTTGTAAAAAAGATTGAAAAGCTACAATTAGACTAAGTACAAAGGAAAATAATTACTTGACAAAACTTAACAAAGTATGTTAAAATTACTAATTGTAAGCCGCCTAGGTCGGGTAACTAAATGTTAGCTATGCTAACTACCTTGCATTTATGCTTAGCGAGTATACAAAAATAGGGAGGTGCATTTTATAATGTACGCAATAATTGAAAGTTGTGGAAAACAATACAAAGTAGCAGAAGGAGATGTAGTATTCTTCGAAAAATTAGATGTAGAAGAAGGAAAAAAAGTTACATTTGATAAAGTAATTTTAGTATCTAATGAAGGAAAAATCGAAGTAGGAGCTCCTAATGTTAAAGGTGTAAAAGTTGAAGGAAAAGTAGTTTCTCATGGTAAAGGAAAGAAAATTCGTGTATACAAATACAAAGCTAAAAAGAACTACAGAAGAACACAAGGACATAGACAACCATATACAAAGGTTGAAATTACATCAATAAAAACAGCTACTACAAAAGCAAAAGCTAAAGAAGTAGAAGCTTAAGATATAAAGAGATAAAATATTCACGAAAGGAGTGAAATTTAATGGCACATAAAAAAGGTCAAGGTAGTGTTAAGAACGGAAGAGACAGTGAGTCAAAACGTTTAGGTGTCAAAAAAGCAGATGGACAATTCGTTTTAGCTGGAAATATCCTTATTAGACAAAGAGGAACAAAATATCATCCAGGTAAAAATGTAGGAATTGGTAGTGATGATACATTATATGCATTAGTAAATGGAACTGTAAAATTCGAAAAATTCGGAAAAGATAAAAAACAAGTAAGTGTTTATGAAGAAACAGTATCAAATGCATAATTAAAAAAGGCAAGTTTTATACTTGTCTTTTTTGTATGTCAATAAATTATGGCGTATCTAAAATTTTCTTAGAATTTATATTGCAAGTAAAATTTTAGGTGCGCTTTTTGTCATTTAGAAGTAAAAATTGTTTAATAAAAAGATTTAATCTAATAAGCATTTATATATATAATATTGTAAAAAGTATGAAAATATAGTATAATATAGCAGAATTGACAATGATTGGAGATGGCAATATGCAAAATAAAAAAAGAAGTTTAACTGGAGATAGACCAACAGGAAAATTACATATAGGGCATTATTTTGGATCATTACAAAGTAGAGTAAAGATGCAAGAAGACGAAAACTTAGAAAGATTTATTATGATAGCAGATGTTCAAGCTTTAACAGATAATTTTAACAATCCACAAAAAGTAAGAGACAATGTGTACCAAGTTTTAATAGACTATTTATCTGTAGGTATTGACCCAGAAAAGACAACTATATTTTTACAATCTATGGTACCAGAACTTGCAGAACTAACAGTATATTATTCAAATTTAGTAACAATTGCAAGATTAGAAAGAAACCCAACGGTAAAAACAGAAATTGCTCAAAAGAAAGATGTTTTTGGAGAAAGCGTAACATATGGATTTTTGGGATATCCTGTAAGTCAAGCGGCAGATATAACTGCTTTCGAAGGAGAATTAGTGCCAGTAGGAGAGGATCAATTACCATTATTAGAGCAATGTAGGGAGATTGTGAGAAAATTCAATAGCATATACGGAGAAACTCTTAAAGAGCCTAAAGCTGTTTTAAGTTCTAATAAAAGAATAAAAGGACTAGATGGAAATGATAAGATGGGAAAATCTTTAGGAAATGCAATATATCTTTCTGATTCAGAAGAAGAAATAACTAAAAAAGTAATGGGAGCATTAACAGATCCATCAAGAATAAGAAAAGACGATTTAGGAAATCCAGATGTGTGTATGGTTGCATATTATCATGAATTATTTAGTGAAGATGAAGTAAAAACAATATTTGAAGAGTGTAGAGCTGGAAAAAGAGGTTGTGTTGCATGTAAAAGACAATTGGCAGAAAATATTATAAAAAAATTGCAACCAATAAGAGAAAAAAGAAAATATTATGAAGCGAGACCAGAATTATTAGAAGAAATATTAAAGAATGGAACAAAAAAAGCACAAGAAATTGCAAAAGAAACAATGTCAAAAGTAAAAGAGAGTATGAAACTTAACTATTTTAATAAATAAAGGAGAGAAAGATGTATACAGATTATACAAAAATATTTGTAAAATCCGGAAATGGTGGAAATGGTGCTATATCATTTAGAAGAGAAAAATATGTAGCAGCAGGAGGACCAGACGGAGGAGATGGAGGAAAAGGTGGAGATGTATACTTTATTACAGATAAAGATTCAAACACCTTAATAAATTTTAGATATAATAAAAAATTCAAAGCTGAAAATGGACAAAATGGTAGTGGTGCCAGATGTAATGGAAAGCAAGGGCAAGATTTATATATAAAAGTTCCAATAGGTACAGTAGTTAAAGATGCCGAAACAGGAGAAATTGTGGCAGACTTATCAGAGGAAGATTCTAAAGAATTAGTGCTACCAGGAGGAAGAGGTGGAAAAGGAAATACACACTTTGCAACATCAACAAGACAAGCTCCTAGATTTGCACAATCTGGAGAAAAGGGAATTGAAAAAGAACTAATTTTAGAATTAAAATCTTTAGCAGATGTTGGACTTGTAGGATTTCCAAATGCAGGGAAATCAACATTTTTATCTGTAGTAACAGATGCTAAGCCTAAAATTGCAGATTATCCATTTACTACATTAAATCCTAATTTAGGAGTAGTTAAAACAGATGATGAAAATAGCTTCGTAATAGCAGATATACCTGGATTAATAGAAGGAGCAAGTGATGGAGTAGGTCTTGGAATACAATTTTTAAGACATATAGAAAGAACTAGATTAATTTTACATTTAATTGATGTATGTGGTTTTCAAGGAAGAAATCCAGTTGATGATTTCTACAGCATAAATAATGAATTAAAAAATTACAGCGAAAAATTAACTAAGAAGAAGCAAATTATAGTAGCAACAAAATTAGATGTGGCACAAGATGACACATTATATAAGGAGTTAGAGAAAGTTGCTAAAAAAGAAGGTTTAGAAATATTTAAAATATCTTCTATTACTAAACAAGGTTTAAAAGAACTGTTAGTAAGAGTAGAAGAACTTTTAA
>USAE01000011.1 GCA_900552655.1 uncultured Clostridium sp. | reverse complement strand
ATAAATTTCCAATCAAAGCATCACTTAGTGCTATTATTTTATATTTTTTATTTATATATTTTAAAGTATCATTTAATGTTTTATAACTTAACTTAAATCTTTCATTAATTTCTTCTTTTTCACTAACAGGTCTATATATATTAAGTCTTAATAGTGCATTATATTTTTTAGCAATTTGAAATAATCCATCAATATTTTTTTTATTCATAGTATCTTCAAAACCAACAAAAACAATTGTTATCTTTTTATTAGTTTTTTGTAGGATTTCTAATGTTTGAATTGCCCAATCATATGCTTTTGGTTGTCCTCTAAAATCACAATGTTTATCTTTATCCTCAAAATCCAGTGAAATATCAACCTCATCTATGGCCTTCATAAATATATCCATAAATCTGTGATTCTCTAATACCCTTTTTGAAATATATCCATTAGTTGTTACAGATTGTGTTATATTAGGATATTTTTCTCTTACATATTCAATAAAATAAAAAAAGTCATCTAATATAGCATTTTCTCCAGTTCCATAATTTATTGAATCTATTTGTTCATAATTTTCATTAACAAAATTCTTCCAATCTTCTATAGATATATCTTTACTTTTTTCTCTCGTTTCCTTGCTATAACAGAATTTACAATTCATATTACATAAATTAGTTAAACCCCAACCAATATTAAATTTTTTCATAAAAAAACCTCCATTTAAGTGATTATACCTTAAATGGAAATATTATACAACTTATATTTATTTATGCTATGTATAAAATTTTTTTATACTTAAACATATATTTTTTGTTATTTTTTTATAATATATTTTAAGAAACATTTACATGTTCTCGACAATTCTTCACTTTTTGTAATTATATAAATATCAAAATATGGTAAATCATTATCAATTTGAATTTTTTGCATAAAATCATACTGTTTTACCATTTTCTCAAATAAATACCCGATTCCTATATTCTGTCTTATCATTTCAACTATCATTTCACTAGTAGTTACTTCATATAAAGGCTCAAATTCTACTTTATATTTTTTATAAACCTTTTTTAACTCTTTGGTATTACTAGACGAAACACTTGGTATAATTATTGGTATAGATTGTTCATTCAATGATTTTAAGTCATATTTTTTATCTAATAATTGAGTTTGAATTCTATTGCATGCGAAAACACATTTTTCTCTTGAAATTTTTTTTACAATAAAATTGTTAATATTATCAAAAGGTGAACTATCAATTATAAAATCTAATTCATTATTTCTTAACATTTCAAATAACTCTTTTGTTGGTTTACTGACTAACTTCATCCTTATTTTTGGGAATTTTTTATTAAATTCTTTTATTTTATCAGTTAATAAAAATATACTTATATGAGATGGGACTCCTATAATAATTTTTCCTATTTCAATTTTATTAAATTCTTCAAGCCTTCTTATTCCCATTTCAATTCCATTTACTGCATTTTCTATATAGGGCATTATTATCTCTGCTTCAGAAGTTAATTTAAGTGGTCTTGTATCTCTTACAAACAATTTTACTCCTAAGATTTCTTCCAATTTTTTTACTTTATAGCTTATTGCTGGTTGTGTTGTATTCAACTCTTCTGCTGCTTTAGAAAAATTTCCATTTTTTTTCACTATATAAAACACTCTATACAAATCTAAATCTACTACTTCTTCTAAATCATTATACATCTTACTATTTCCTAATCTTTAAATTTTAAATCCTTGTAGTCATGTATATCTAGTCCATATTTCTTATAAATTTCACTCACCTTATCTAAAGACAATTTATCTTTATCAATATCTAGTTTTTTAATCATTTCTTCCACTTGTTCTTTATTTTTTCCCTCTATCTCAAGATAAGTTGGAATCATAGGCCATGTATCAATATCAAACTCGACATCACCTAATCTATATATAGTTCTCTTGTTTTCTTGATACATACTATGCTCATATCCTAACATATTCATTATTTCATTAGTTTTTTCAAAATCTGATACTTCTATTTCTAATTCTTTTACACTACCTATTTCTTTTTTTGCGGATTTATCTTTAATTGTTAACGTTGTTTTAGTGCCATTCGTTCTTAATCTTATAAATCTTCCTCTATATTCTTCATGAAAATTATATAACTTTCTTTTTTGAAAAAATTTACCTTCTTTAATAGCACCAATTTCTAATAATTTTCTTTCAGTTTCTTTAACATCAATGTCTAAAACTCTTATTTCAAATTCATTTTCCACTTTATCATTTCTCCTTTACAATTAATTTTTTATATACATTCTAATTTTCTCCATCTGTTTATAAAAATCATCATCATTCCATTTGTAAAATGTATAATTTTTATCTTTATTTTTTTTTAATTGTATCATTTCATCTATAGTAATATATTTGACTTCACTTAATTCTTCGACTTGTAATCGATAGTCTTCTATCTTATACTTTACATTAATAACATAATCATAACTAAAGTATTTATTTTTTTCATCATTGCTTTTATATACTCCAATTAATATTATACTATTATCAAATACATTAATACCTAGTTCTTCTTTTAATTCTCTTTTTAGTGCATCTATTGGTTTTTCATCTGTCAAAACATGTCCACCTGTTTTTGACCACATATTGGGATTTCTCTTTTTATTCTTAGATCGTTTTTGAAGTAAAACTTCTCCCTTATCATTTATAATCCAACATGAAACATGTCTATGCCATAAATTATTTTCATGAATATACTGTCTTGTTTGTTTCTTATTTATCAATTTATTTTCTTCATTAACTATATCAAGTATTTCCATCTTATTTCCTTTTATGTTTATTTTTATTATTTTACTATATATCACCTCTACTATCAATGAATTTTCAATATTTTATTTAAATGTGTGGCATTCTAATAACTGATATTTCGTCAAAACTGAATTTATATCCATTATTTATTTTTATTATTCCTTTATTGCTATCATTAGTTCATTAGGTTGTACCATTCTATTTGCATTTTGATAATTAAATCTTGCATTTGTAAAATATACTTTATACCCTTTATTTTCAAAGTAATCTCTATTTATTCTTAAAAATTCATCTACTTCTTCTTCAAGTAAATTATTCTTAACTCTTAACTCATAAAAAGTATATCTTATAAAATTTTCATTTTCATTTATTTTTTTATCTATGTACTCAGTTACAAATTTTGTTGTCATTTTTTCACTTCCTCGATTTGAATTATATCACAAAATTAAAAAAATTTCATTTTTATTCTCTAAAAAAGTGATTTTTTTTATTTGATATTTCAGCAATTTTTATTATTTCGACAAGTTTCGACATTTTTCTTGTTTTTAGTAAACAAATTTTTAAAAAAATTTAAAAAAATTTAAAAAAATTTTAGTTTTCATATTGAATTTACATAATTAAAATGATATAATATTGCCAGAATTTGTAAAATATTTGTGAGGGATAATTATGGTAAATATTCTTGTAGGCGATAGGAATAAAAGTAACATCAATATTCTGCGTCAAAAGTTCACAGAAGATAATAAATTTAAAATTCAAAATGCTGTTACAGGCAAAGATACTATTTTGGAATATTGGAAACTGAATCCAGATATTTTAGTATTAAATAATAATTTACAAGATATGTCTATCGAAGAAATTATAAATAAGTTATCTTGTAGTCCTATTGAAAGGAAAAAATGTAACACTATTTTAATTTTACCCTCAAAAAATAATTTTAATTTAACAGATGTTCAAAAGGTCAATAAGATTATCTACAACTCTAATTATAAAGAACAATTAATCTCATTTATAAAAGAACTTGGACTTGATTACAATACTCCTGATTTAGAGTTAGGAGAAATCGACTGGCTTTTACAATCATTAAATTTTAACTGTATGTCTCCTCGGATACATTTATATGAGAGATGCCATCATATATTGTTACTATAATTTTTATAAATTGGAACTTCTTAATGATATATTATATTATCTTGCATATAAATATGATGTTAGTTATACAAAAGTTAGAGATTCACTAAAAGCTTGTATTAGAATTTTCAATAGTTCAACAATTTGTAATGTAGATAAAGAATTATTTAATTCATTATATAATAACGGATATGGGGTTTCTTTAAAGACTTTTATTGAAAAAATTGTTATTTATTTGATAAGAACAAAAAATAAAGGTAGAATTTTCTAAATATTCTACCTTTATTTTTTTAAAACTTTATAATTTGATTTAAATATTCTTTATAATCATCAATTATTCCATTATATCTTGTTTCTGTTTGTTCTCTTATTACTGTATTCATTTTATCTCCAATTTCCCTTTTTGCTTCTAAATAATCTTCTTTAGGTATATCTCTAGTTATAATATTGAATACAGGAACTTTATCATTTAATGCTGCTTTTGATTTTTTTATTATATCAAGACCGTTCATACTTGTCCCAAAATCATATTTTGCAAATACCATTTCTGGCTTTAATTCTACAATTTTATTATATGTATCTTCTGCACTATTTGCTACTGCTACAATTTCAATATCTTTTCTTTTATTTAATATATCAACTATTTTATTTTTTTCGCTATCATCATTATTTGCAATAATTGTTCTAATTTTATCGCCCGTAGTCTTGCTTTCCCAATCTAATTCTTGCCATATTTTTTCATTCTGTCTAGGCTTAAAAGAACAACAAACTGGAACATATTTTCCAAATCTATTATGCTTAAATTGTGTAGCACATGGTGTATTTTTATCCATTTCTATTCCACGCAATTCATTTGTAGGAGAATCATCCCATACAATTTTATTATCATAATATCTAGCAATGCCATAAGGAGTTCCTATCAATAGAGGACAAATACGAAGCATTCCGTTTGGATGCACTAATAATGCTGATTTTGTTTTACAAGTACAATAACCATAATACTCAGGATTTCTTACAAATCTATCTTTAGTTACAAAAGATGATGGAATTCTTACAGGTATAGAATACTCATTATTTTCAACTTTTTCTTCAATTTCATCTTTTACTTCAAACCAGTCTTTTATACTAATATCTATATTTCCTGTAAAATGATCACGAGGTACTCCAGTTTTGAATAGATTATGAAAATTAATTTTTTCTATTCCTAGTTCTTCAGAAAGTTTTATCATTCTATCTAAATATAAATTGCCATTTTCATCTCTTTTTATCAATTCTTTGCTAATACAAGCTGTTATGTCTATATTATATCCTAGTTCTTTAGCTCTTTTTATATTTTTTATAGCTTTTTCAAAAGATCCTTTTCCTCTTATATTATCATTAATTTCGCTTGTTGGTCCGATCTATACTAAATGTTACTTCATCTAACATTTTAAATTCTGGTTCTTCTAGTAATTCACTGTCAAATTGTCCATTAGTATCTATTCTAACATACTCATATCCTAATTCTTTTGATTTTTTTATTAACTCTAATAATTGTTTATTTCCATCTTTTTTGCCATATAAAGTTGGCTCTCCACCCATTAGAGTTAGTTTTACTGCGCCTAATTCTCTAAAATCACTAATTAGTTTAACTGCATCTTCAAATGCAATTTCTTTCTTCTCTACTTGAAAACAAATATCTAATTTATATAAGCATTGTACACATCTTAAATTGCAGTCGTCAATTAAATATAGAAAAACTTGTTTTAAATTGTCTTGAAAAAAATCTTGAAATTTTTGATCCATTTTATAATTCATATTTACCACATCTCCAAATCTTTTTATGGTAGATAAATTATATAATGGATGTTAAAATTTGTAAATTATGAAATTCTAACAGTATTGTCAGTTTTTCCAACATATAACAAAAAAGAATAAAATTAATTTGTATTCTTTTCTATTAAATATCTTTTTATAAATTCCCTATCAACTTTTGTTAGATGTCCTTTCAAATATACTAAATCCAAACTAACTTTGGGTAATTTTATAAAATCTGGCAATTTTACTTCATACACCTCTTTATTCTCTAATGCTTTTTTCGTAGCCTCTTTTAAAACATACGCTATTCCAATTCCTTCTTTTGTAGCATTTATTCTTTGCTCTGTTATTCCGACATCTTAAAACTGCTTCCAGTTCTATATTATATTCTTTTAATATATCTGATAATTTTATTGTATTTCCTCTTTGTTCTCCTGCTAATATATATTTATAATTATTAAATTCATTCACATTTTCTATTACAATTTTCTTATCTGCTATAAATATGTATTCACTCTTTTTTAACTCTTTAATTTCTAAATCTTTTTCATGGTCATATTCAGTTGGTATTCTATCTAATATAGCAAAATCTATTTTGTTTTGCTTTAGTGCAACAATTAAATCTTCACATTCATACGATGTGTCTAAATTAATTTTAAAATTAGGATAATCTTTTACTACTTGTGCTATTTTTTTCATTAAGTAGAAGTCTAATATATGACTTGGACATCCAATAGATATTTTACCTTGTTCCATACTATTTTTTGAATTTGCTATAACTCCTGCAAAATTAATATCTGTAAATCCGCTTTTTACAGTTATATATATATCTTTTCCTACATCTGTTAATTCTAAAGGATTTCTATTAAAAAGTTTTACACCCAATTGTTTTTCAAGTGTACTAATGTTTGTTGAAACTGTTGAATGAGAATAACCTAGTTTTTCTCCTGCTTCAACTAAACTTTTAGACTCTGCTGTTGCAATAAAAAATCGCAATAAATTTAGATTTAAGTTGTTCATATCAACCATATTTAACCACCCAATATCTTTTTTAATTTTATTTCAGCTTTTTTTACAAAAAAGTCACTTTTATCTATTGGTAAATCTAATTCAATAATCTTTTGTTTTAATTTATCTACTGTATTTAAACTATTGTTATTTTCTATTGTTTCAACCTCTAGTAAAATGTTACCATCTTCTAAAGTTTTTATTGCTATTTTTAAATCTTCTTTTCCATACACTATATCATCTTCTCGTATTTTCATTAACTTTCTATATCCAATAGCTATTAGAAAATCATTGCCATCTTGTAAATTTTTAATTTCACATTCCTTTTTATTTTGACTAATAATATCACCATTTTGTGCTATTTTTTTACATTTATAAGTTAATTTGATAACATTATAATATTTTATAAATTGTTTTGGTTCATACTGTTTTATATTTCTAATCAATATATATGACTTTAAAATTTCTTTTGGAGATAATTTATTTATATTTATATCTTTTGATATATAATAGGTATCTTCCATTTCATATTTATCAACTATTTCAAAATCTTTATTTTTTAATATATTTTTTATCTCATTTATAGAACATTTTAACTTAACTGTTATTTCATTACTCATATTTTTACACCTTAACATCACTACTTTTTTATTATACCACATTATGTAAAACTATTCAAGTAAAATGTATACTTCTTCCATTACCCCTATTATTTTTTCAAGTGATATTTACTCTTTCAAGTAAACATCACTTGAATATTGCTATATTTTTTTGTAAAGAATTTTACTTATTTCTTTACTTGTTATTGCTTTCTTTTCTATTGTAACTCCATAAGGATTTATTACCTCTGCAATGTATTGATTTCTATTATTTTTATTTATTATGATAGCCTTGTTTCCATTTTTTAATTCTATTACATCAAATTTATTATATCTCATTTTTTTCCTTCCGTTTATTAATTATACATAGGTGTTCCATATCCTAGAATCACATTACTGTTTATTGAATATTCTTTTTCTTTACAACTATCCCCACTTGTATTTCCCTCTATAGTATATACTGTTCCATTTTCTACTTTTTCTACAATTCCAGTATGATCTGATTCATCATCGTTATCCCAGTCAAAAAATATAATATCACCTGCTTTTGGAGTATAACCTCTTTCTTTCCATAACCCACAAGTTTTAAACCAAGGTACTCCTTCTACATTAACAGAGGCAAATTTAGGGATTATACCTGCTTCTATATAACCGCATTCATTTGCACACCAAGAAACAAAACAAGCACACCATTCTACCCTACTTGTAAATCCATACCAACTCCAATAAGGTTGTCCTCCTACATTTCCTATTTGTTGTTTTGCAACTTGCACTATATCTTGACTACCAACTAATGAGCCATAGATTACATTATTCCACATACTCGCATATTCTTTTTTTCTTAACTCTGCTAATTGTTCTTTTTGTTTTTTATTAAAATTATATTCTTTTGCCATTTCTTCTATTGTTTTACTTGTAACATCAATATACAGAACCTTCCTTTTTTGTTTCTCTGTTTTTGTATTTCCATTTTCGTCTATAATTTCAATATCTTTTTCAATCTCCTCTACTTTTGAAGAAATTGTATTCATTTTCCAAAATATTTCTTTTAATTTTTTTACTTTTTTGTCATCTAATGTTATAACATCTGTTTGTTCTTCTCCATTACTGATTTCTACAGCATAAATTGATATAACATCTTTCCATTCTGCACGATTAGAATTTATTTCATAATCATCATGTTCTGTATTGTTTTGTATATCTGTAATTTTTTTTGTAAATTCTATATTTATTTCTGATATTGCAGAACTCATTGTCTTGCCATTTACTTCTTTCTCACTTGAAAAAAATATTCCAAAAACTGAAGTACAAATCATTCCAATTAAACATATTATTATTATTATTAAAATCGCTACCCAACCACCTGCAATAATTGCTGATATTAGTGCTTTACTTGCTAATATTATAGCTTTTATTGTAGCTATAGTTGCTTTTACCGTAGCTTGTATAGCTCTACCTGTAGCCTTTGCAGTTGTTTTTGCAACTTGAACTGCTTTTTTGCTTGTCTTTATTGTAGCTTTTGCAGTTTTTTCTGTTCCTTTTATAGTTTTATTTGCCGTTTTTATTGCTGTTCTCGTTGCCTTTGTTGTATTTTTTCTAATTTTAGTTATATTTTTTACTCTTTGTTTTATTTTACTTTTTCTTTTAAGATTCTTAATATTTTCTTGTAGTTTTGTTAAATTTTCTTGTGTTTGTTGAAAATTATTTTTTCCTACTTTATTCACTTTATAAATATTATTAGGCATGCTCTCTGCTTTTTTTGATATTTCATTTATAGCATATTCAGTTCCTGAATTATAATTATTTTCGTATGTTTCTTTTGTTTTATCTTTTGTTGAAATTAATTTATCTTTAAATTTTTGAACCTGTATCACATTTTTGTCTAAAGTTTTTATTGTACCTTTTTTACTTTGTTTCGTTTTTATATCTGCCATTTTCCACCACCTAACTGTTTATTTCATAAGCTATTACTACTAATCTTCCATTTTGCTTACTATACTCACAAGTAGATAAAGTCAAGAGTTCACACTTACTGTGTGGTCTTTTGTTTGTTTCATACAATGAAAGTTCTTTACATTTTTTTATATAATTATCATAATCATTTATATTTTGAAAATTAATATATTCATAATATTTAAAACTATTATTTCTATATGCAGTTGTTTTAAAAATAGCAAATATTTGGAACTCTGTTTTTTTATCAAGTGTTTCAAATGTTATTATTTGATGATTATTATAAAATTCTTCTTTTTTATAATCTTCTAAAGCTCCAAATATTGCCTTATTTTTCATGTGATGACCATATATAACAATATTATCACTCATATTAATATCACATTGCTCTGATATATATGGAGTTCCATAAGAAGAATAGTTTTTATAAAAATCCCTATCTAAATAAAAATTTGGCTTATCTTTTGATTGCATTATTGGATAATTTATTGTTGTTTTTTCAATCTCTAACCAACCTATAAAGTCATTATTTATATCATATAACTGCTCTAAATTTTTCTTATCTTCATTCTCATCTTCTTTTGGTTCTACTATTTCTACTATTTCTTCATAGACTTTATCTTGTTCTTTATTTTTCATTAATTCTTTAAAAATGTTATAACTGCTAATAAGAATTAAACTTATTAGCAGTATAACAATTATAATATTTATTACTTTTTTCATCATATTGTACCTTCTCCTGGCTTTGTTGTCATTAATTTATATAATTCAGTATTTCTTGGGAATTTATTAACAAATGGTATTAGTGAACTTCCTATTTTTATTAAACCTTCCCCTACATTTACATTAGTTATATAACTCATTTGTAAATCTGATATATTTAATAACTTTGCAAGTTCTAATCTGTCCGTAGATGCTTGATTTAACATTATTATAAGTTCACTATTTGCTAACATTGTTCTAGCAGTATGACTTTGCAACATATCTTCCACATTTTGTGTGATTCCTGTAGCATACGCTCCGATACTTTCTCACTCTTTTCCATAATGTAAATAAGAAGTTTGCTGAATATTCATGTTGAAATAATAAATATATTTCATCAATAAAAATAAAGGTATTTCTACCTTTTGCTCTATTCATTGTTATTCTATTTAATATTGAATCTAAGACTACTAACATTCCTATTGGTAATAATTGCTTTCCTAAATCTAAAATATCATAGCAAATTAGTCTATTATTTGTATCTACATTGGTTGGTTTTGCAAAAGTATTTAAGCTACCATTTACAAATAATTCAATAGCAAGAGCTATTTCCTTTGCTTCAGGTTCACTTTGTCTTAACAATTGTTCATAAAAGTCTTGTAGTGTAGGTGGTGTACCTTGATAATTTCCTTGTTGATAATACTTATAAGTTTGTGCTGTACATCTATCTATTATTGATTTTTGCTTTGCTCCTAAATTATTACTTCCAATTAGTTGTTCACATAGTGAAAGTATAAATTCTGACTTTAATATAATAGGATTTGCTCCATCTCCATACTCACTGTTCATATCCATTGCATTAATATGATTACTACTTGTTGCAGATATTTTTATTACTTCTCCTCCGAGTGCCTTTATTATTGGCGAATACTCTTTTTCAGGATCTATTACTATTACATCTGCATTAGCATCTCTTAAAATAGTTGATACAATTTCTTCTTTGGCAGTAAAACTTTTTCCACTTCCACTAACACCTAGTATAAATGAATTTCCGTTTAAGAGCTTTCTTCTATCTGCTATTATCATATTTTTTGATATAACATTTTGTCCATAATATATTCCATTTTCGTGTCTTATTTCTTGTACTCTGAAAGGTATAAAAACTGCAAGGCTCTCTGTTGTTAAAGTTCTTAAAGCATCTATTTTTCTTGTACCAAATGGCATTGCTGTATTTAATCCATCAATTTGTTGAAATTTAAGAACTGCTAATTGGCATAAGTGTTTCCTTGCAGTTGTAAGTAGTGCTTCTGTATCATTGTCTAACTGTTCTTTTGTTTCTGCTGTATGCACCATAGTTAAAACCGATAAAAACATTCTCTGATCACGAGTTATTAAATCATCTAAAAATTCTTTACTTTGTTCTCTTTGTTGTTCCATGTCATAAGGAATTATTGCAGAAAAATTATTGTTTGTATTTTGTCGTCTTTGCCAGTTTGTTATATTTGTTTCAATACCAAGCCTACGATTTTCAGCTTCACGAACCGCTTCATCCATAGGTACAGGTATAACATCTATACTCATCATCATGTTTCTATTAATATCTGTTAATTCTGCTACCATACTATCTTTTATATAACTAGCATATTCTTTTAAAAAGATTACTCTACCATATCTGTTACCAATTTTAAAATAATCGCTTTCTATTTCAATCGTATCTGGGCAAATGAAATCTTTAAAACTATGACCTTTTCTCATATTATCTAATATGTCAAAATTAAAAAAAGTTTCTTCTCCTACTCTATAAAAATCATGGCATATTCTTAATCTCTCAACTGCATCTAATTCTATACACTTTGAACCTAATTCTTTAAAATGATTTATTAAATCTGTTCCAACTCTTGAAAAATAATTTCTAGCTTCTTCTATATTCTTTTTGTCGATAGATATTGTTATATACTTTTCCTGAATAATTCCGTTTGATCCTGATACCTTACTTAATAACATTTTATTATATTCTTCTCTATATTTATCAAGATCATCTTTCTCCATAGGTAACATTATTGTTTTTTCAAAATCTACTTTGTTTAATCTTCTATTTGCTATTGTAATCTTAGTAGTAGCTCCTGTGTCAAATGAATTTAATAATTCTGAATATTCTAAAAACATTGCTTCTTTATCATCTCTACTTGCAACTGCATAATTTATATCACTAAATTTATAACATTTTGAATATTTATTCTTTCCAACTAAAAAGATGCCATCTTCCCATATTGTCTTTATAGGAATGGCATCTTGCACATTTTTAGGAACTACAAACTTTTCTTTATCCTGCTTAAATAGTTTATTTATTGTTTTCACTATTTTGTGTAACCCCCTTTTTTCTATTTATTTTTTTCTCAATTTGTTTTTTTCTATTTTCTATATTTTTTAAATCTTCATAATATAAATTTGTCGGTTTAAAAGTTAGTTTTTTTGGTGTTAATATTTCTGATTTAATCCATGCTGTAATAAACTTCTCTGCTGTCATTCCGTTGTATTTAATAAAACCCAATACTGCAAATGGAACTGCACCTAATATGCATACCCAGCTTAATGTTTCTATACCAAAATATGGTTTTAAAAAAAAATATAATATTAGAGCCACAATACATGCGCATATAGAAAAAAAGAACTGTCGCATAGACAGTCCAAAAAATATACTTTCTGTGTATTCTCGTATTTCTCTATTTATTTTAACTTCCAAAGTTTATCTACTCCTTTCATGTCTTTGTTTTCTTTCATATCTTGATATATATACTTATATATTTCTTTTGATTCGAGTTTCGCTATATCCCTTGCAATATTTATTGCTCCTAAAGTAAAGTCATTAGAAATAATACTATTTCTGTCGTCTTTACTTTTTATATCTTTTTGTAAATTTTCAAAAAAATTATCATTTAATAAGTTTCTTCTTCCATAATCCAGTAAATATTCTATTGCAAAAGCATTTTGTATATCATTACCTTTTTTTAAAAACTCTTCATATTTTTTCATAATATACCTCCAGTTTAATATATCTCTATCTCTCTTTATTTCTTGTATCTTTTGATTTGTTTGGAAATTTACTTACAATGCTAACTTTTGTGTTTTCATTTATTGGAGCTTCTGGTTCTCCATAAAAGTCATTATTCACAGAAGTACATAATGCTAAAGTTCCATGTCTCAAATTAGTATCTTTAAAAATATTTCCTTTTTCATCTTTATATACAGGTCTATCCCAATTATCTATTCCTATAAATTTAACTTTTAAAATTTTTTCATTTGTTTTTTGTTTATTAACCATTACTTCTTTACTTATATAATTTTTATACCATTCTTCAAACTTATTCCATTCTTCTTCTTTATATAAAACATCATCTAGGAATAAAATTCCATATTTTTGCTCTAACTCTTTCTTTTGCTTTGTCCATTCTTTTATTTCTAAATCCTCTATTTTTTTTAATTCTTGTTCATAAGACTTCATTTTATCTGGTGGACATATTTCATTCAAATATATATCTATTGCATTATATTTCTTGTGTCCTATCATTTTTCTTGCTTCTTCAAAGTCTTGTAATATACTCATTTTTCCTCCTATCTTACTTTTACTTTTTCTTGCCCTTTACTTCTAAATTTTTCTCTATATTCTTCTTGTACTTTTTCTAGTATTTCTTTTAAGTAAATTCCCATTTTAGAACTATACTTTTTATTTTTATCTGTTATTTTATATGCAAAAAGACCTGTTTTAAAATTATAATTTACCAATCTATTATTTATAAAACCTTGTGTTGCTATTGGAATATCAATTCCGTAATATTTTGCTAAATATAAAATATTATTTTGTATAGTCTTTCCATTTTCATATTTGTCATCTTTGTAAAATTCAAAGTTTTCTATTGGTACTGTTTCACCAATAAATATCCTATATTTCGTTTCTTTTAATTTTCTTTTAAAAATATCATTTGTATTCTTTACTTCTTCTTGTTGTTTCCTTTCTCTCTCAATTCTTTCTTTCTCTTTTTCATTATTTTTATTCTCTAAAAAATTTTCTCTACTTTTTTTGGCTTGCTCGTAAATATCTGGATAAAATCTATTAATATACTCTAGTTCACATTTATTAAAATATCTATTCTCTTTTATTTTTTTCATCCAAAAAGCTTTTAAGTCTATGTTTTTATAAGCTTCTGTTATGTCTTGACGATATTTTTCTATTTCCTCTTTTTCTGTTAAATATGAATTTGAATCTCCAATAAATAAATTAAGTCTTATAGGTGCTATTCCCAAACTCCAATATTCATTATTTTCGTCCTTTATTAAAAACTCTTGTATATCATAATTTCTTTCTTCTTTTAAAGTTGCTATTTCTACATTATTATATGTGCTTATTGATACTTTTTTATTACTACATTTTAATTCATTATTTAATATATGCCATACTCTTGCTATTTTTATTTGCTCTATCAATCTTATCTCTCCTTCGTTTTATTTTCTTTTCTCTTAATCTTTAATAATTGTTCTATGCTATCTACTTCTTTATTTACATTAGAAAATTTCTCAAAATCTATAAATTTTTTAAAATATTTACTATTAAAATTTAACTTTTTATCTGTAATGATAGATCCAACCCTATTAACTAAAACATTCTTTTCTATTGTGGCTATGCTAAATCCGTCATCATCACATCTTAAGTCATAACAATATAGTCCTTTTTTTCTATTTCTTTTTTTCTTTATTATTTTTCCAACTTGTAATAAAATACTTCATTTTACACTCCTATCTGGCTTCTAATGCTCTTTTTACATTACTTTTCTCACTTTTTTTCATTTCTTCTGCTATTTTTAAATATTTAGAAGCAATACACATAAATCTTCCATATTGATAATCTCCTCTCATTTTTATATTTCTAATTATTGAATTTATTTGCTGACTTTTTAATGGTTTTTTCCAAAATTTTTTTAATTCATTTTGTTGTTTTTCTGTTCCATTCTTTAACTTTATTATTTTATAAACCTAGCATTTCTCTTACTAATCTATCTGAGATTTTGACTGTACCAACTAGAACTAGCATATTAAATATTAACTCTCCTATATATTTCCATACCATTGTTACTGCTGCCGCTTCTGAATCTATAACTGGTGGACTTGCAGCAAAAAGTGAAAAAATTATACAAGCTAGTATTATAATAACACCTTCTAAACAAACTGCTGCATACCCTTTCAGAAAACTTTTTCCTACATTCTGTGTTGGCTCTCCTCCAAAACTTGCAAAAGCTATTGGAGAAATTGCTGTATATAAATAGATTTTAAAAAATCTTCCGATATACTGACAAAATCATGATAAATGATAATACGGTTATAAAAAGTCCTCCGTATTAAAGTTACTGCCCATAATGGTATGCTTTCAAAAAATCCGACAATCTTCTACAGCTGTTATAATTTCAGTAGGTAATACTGTTTGTGTAGCTCCTCCTAATCCAGTAGTTTTCATTATTGTACTTGCTATTCCTTGCACTATTTTAAATATAGCCATCATTAATTCTAGTCCGTATGTTATTAGTCCTTTAGCTATAGCAAATCTTATAAATAATTTTAATGCATGTTCAGGTTTTTTTACTTCTGCAAAACTTCCACAAGTTTTTATTACTCCTACCACAAAAAATAATACAAGTAATGCTAATGCAATTGCTTGTATTGCTCCATGTATATTAGTAATAACTTCCCATATATCTCCACCTTTAAAATCTGCTGGTGATTGTGAAATCAGTGTCCATATTTCGCTTAATTTTGAATTCCATGTTTCTAGTGCATTTTGTAAATTACCTACTACCCAATTATCACTCAATATTTAACACCTCCTATTTCTGCCTTGAATAGTTAATATATTCTTTTTTCTTATTACCTCTTGCTTTTGCTGTTTCTTCATCTTTTAATTGTGGATGCTTTTCTTGTAATTTTCTGCGACATCTTGTTATACTTTCAAAACTTATTCCTTTGCTTTTTGCACCAAACATTACTGTTTCAAATTTTTTTCCTATTTCATGAGGATATAACTTACTTATAACTTGTAATATTAAATAGCAGTCATCTTTTCTTGCTAATTCGTCATCTTCTAAAATTTTTTTTACTACTTTTTCTAATTTTATTAATCGTGCCATTTAACTCCTTTCTAATCTTAATATTTTTTATAATTCTATATCACTATTGACTTCGTTTCCCCATGCATCCCATCCTTGTACTCTTTGCCTTGCAAATAATTCTATTCGTGGTAATTCTCCTAATAATTCTACAATTCTTTTTCTTGCTTCGTCAGGCTTTTTGCTATGTTCCTCAATAGGAGAAATAATTACTTGATGTACTTTTGCTGATATTCTTTTTGGATTTCCTTTAGTTGCCAATATACATATCTCTGCATTAGCTCTTGTCCAAAAACCTAATCCCCAAAATAATGAAGGAGTTTTCTTATTTTGCTTAATCCATACAAATGCTACAGTTTTATACTTAAATCCCCACTTTTCAATAACCTTTATTCCTTCAATTAAAGTTGGAAATGTCATCCACATAAATAAGACACAGTTATCGCTAGCCAAATCTTTTACTGGTAAATTACAAATATCTTCTATACTCATTGTTGGATAGTGATTTTCTGCTGAACGACCTTTTCCTTTTTGTGAATATACCTTGTATTGCCATGGAGGATCTGCATATATTATTTGATATTTTTTTCTTGTTTCTATTTATATTCCTCCTTTATTTTATAAAAAGTAGATTATATATTTCATCCACTCTCTTCGTAATATTTATCCCCCTGTGATAATATTTAAAATTTCTTTTGCAAATGTTATAACTACTCCTCCTGCTAAAGTCATAAAACCATTTGCTCTCTGGCTTGGATCGTGTGATTTTAATGACATTCCTACTTGTACCACTCCAAAACCAAGTATTATCATACCTACAGCTCTAATTAATCCAAATATAAAGTCTGAAAGATTATTTATTATTGTTAATGGTTCATCTGTTGCAAATACATTTGATGCTTGTGCTACAAATAAAGCTATAATTGCAAATACAATTATAGCCACTCTTTTTATAACTTTTTTTATGACTTTTTTTCCTTTCACTTATAAATCCTCCTTTAAAATTCGTTCTATTTCTTCTTCAGATAACAATTCATAATTTCCTACCAACTCTTGCTCAAAATCTTCTGTATCATATTTTTCTATTTCTTCATCTAGCACAATAGAAGCTGTAGCCTTGTCTGTTTTACCATGAATATATGGTTTTCCATTCCCATCAGTTGTATAAGCTACATTTGGATGTTTTAATATGTCATATTTTAAATCCATAATTGGTCTTTCTCCACGAATAAAAAGAAGTGCATATCTGTTATCAAGTAATCGCACTTCATCTGGAGTCATTAATTCACGACCACTAATTTGATAATTCGTTGAATAATTACCACTTCTGCCTGAACTTTTACCATGTGTATCTAAATCAATAGTTTCTTTACCGCAGAAGCTCTGAAACATATTTATGGGTACTTTGTTCATTTCCACCTAAATACAGAAATGTATCACAATTTCCGTACAATAGATTCCCATTGTTTTTCAAATAATGCTTTTAATTGTGCTAAATTTTGGAGAATAATAGATACTGAAACTGACCTCGATCTCATAACACTTAAAATCTTGTCAAAATCGTCTGGCAAAGATACATTTGCAAACTCATCCATTACAAAATGAACATGTATTGGCAAACTTCCGCCATATTTATGATCAGCTATATAAAATAATTGTTGAAATAATTGTGTATATAAAATACTTACTAGGAAATTAAAACTTGTATCATTATCTGGAATTACAGCAAATAATGCTACTTTTTTTTCACCTAAACTAGGCAAATCTAATTCATCTGTCCTTACTATATTAGCCAAACTTTCTAGGTTAAATTTTTCAAGTCTTGCAGCAAGTGTAATTTGTATAGATTTTAATGTTTTTGCTGAACCTGAGCGATAATTTCTGTAATATTTTACTGCAATGTGGTATGGATTTTCATACTCTAACTTATCAAATAAAATATCTAGTGGACTTGGTATATTCTCTTGTTCTTCATCGACATCTCCAGCTCGTAACATTTCCATTACCATTGGAAAATTTTGTTCATCTTCTGGCGCTTCATACTTAAGATAAAAAATAAGTGCTAATAAAAGCATACTTGCTGCTGTATCCCAAAAAGGATCTTGGCTTTGTGATCCTTTAGGTGTTGTACTTTTAAAGATATTTGTTACTAATCTTTGAACATCATTATCTGTTCGTAAATATTTAAAAGGATTATAGCAATGACTTTTTTCCATATTGATTAAGTCAAGCACTCGTACTTCATATCCTTCTTTTTCTAATAAATTCCCCGTATCTCTCAATATTTCGGCTTTAGGATCTAAAATCACATACGAACTATCTCCACATTGCATTACATTTGGTTTTCCATAAAATCTTGTTTTTCCTGCTCCACTTCCGTCCACAGACTAAAACATTTAGATTTCTTCTATGATTTCTACCATTTAAACCTATTGCCACATTTTGAGTTAAAATTTTATTATTTTTTAGTGGTTTTTGCATATATTTCTTATTTATTACTTTAGAATCTCCCCATTTAGCTGAACCATGTTCTTCTCTTCTTCGGTAATTCTTCTTTGTAGATTCATATATACTAATTCCTAATACATAAATACATATAAAAACAAGAATAGTTTTTATGCTATTCTCACACCATATAATATTAAATGGATTACTTGATATAACTGAAATATTATTTACTACATTTATTACTCCACCTTTTATATATGGTGCAATAAGAATAGCTATCCATGTTACTGGTAATATACCTAATATATACAAAAACTCATGAGTCTTTTTATTACCTCTCGTTACTTATTCTTTCCCTTTTAAATATACTTTTTCTTCTAACGGGGATATCTAACATTCTTATCAATAGTTCATTAACAATTTCTGTTGATTTATTTTCTTTAATTAATTTTGAACGCAATTCGTATAGTGCATTTATTATAATTCCATAATCATACTTATTTAATATTACAACTCTCTGTTCTTCCAACTTAACCTCCTACCTTAATTGTGTTTTATCTCTATTTTGCTTTGCAAATAATTCTATAGAATTACTTGTTCTTCCACCAATATTCTCCATTGCATCATGGATTGGTTCTAATTCTTCTCTTATTTCTTTTGCAGACATTTTCTTAAATTCAAATGGAATATCTGTTACATTATAATTTGATACATCTATTCCATACTTTTTACATAACATATATGATACACAGTTTATTTTAAAACTTTCTATAGGTGTTTCTTCTCCTATTTCTTGTTTTGCTAATTCCTGTGTTACTTCATAAAATATTTTAGGTGCTTCTGCTCCTCTTGCAATAAATAGTATATCTTTTTCCACATCATACAAAGCTTTTCTATCTATATTAGGAATCTCATCAACAACTTGTACTTTTGCTTGACTACTATTTAAAAATGCTCTTAATAATAAATTATTGTCATATCTCATTACTCTTGGCTTTTTCCTAATATTTACTTGTGATATATCTATTACATATTTTACATTATAATTAGTTCCTACAGTTCCATCTTCTCTCATATATGAATCTCCTGGCTCTAATATTTTCACATCAGCAATACGATTTTTCTTTGGAAAACCTCCTGCATTTGTCCAACCATCATAATCTTTTAACATTGTGGCTTCTGGCATTTGAGCTGTTATTAATAAAGCATTTCCTACTGAATATTGTTCAAATTTACTTTGAGAATCTAAATATTTTTTAAACATTTCTCCACTTTTTACTATTTCTTCTGCACTCCTATCAATTAATTCATATACTTCCTGTTTTTCTTTCTTCTTATACTCTATCCATTCTTCTCTATTATATTGTCTTTGCTTTTTACTGAAAGTTTCATATACTTGGTCTAATTCTCCCATATTTATTTCCCCCTTTCTTTGTTTTGTATAATTGGATTATCAATTATCTTTTTATCTGCTACTTCTATATTTACAGTTTCTTTTGATTTTTGAGCTTTTCTTAATTCCAATTCAACCTTCTGTTCTGCTTTTGCATCTTCTATTTTTTTCTTTACTGATATTTTTTTAGCAGACTTAGTAACCCCCTCGGAATTGCTTTTGCTCATTGAGGAATGCTCTAACGGAGGGTTTTTTTCCGTTTTTGCCACTTCGGGGTTTTGATTTGTCTGGCTTTCTTTAGAAATAGGTTTGGCAAAAATATCTTCTATCATTTCTTCATTTATCTCCGTCTTTTCTGTTCCTATATCTGGTACATTTTCTGCTAAATCTTTTTCATTTTTATTTGCTATTCTTTCTTTTTCAATTTCGCTTCGAATAAATGCTCTGTCATAAGTAGATAGTTTAAATCTTTCAACTATTCTATTTACTTTTGGAGCATCTTCTGCCCTTACCATTATATCTACCATTCCATCTATATTTTTGTTTCTCCTATTTATTAAAGCACAATATAATATTCCATAACTTTTAGCTTCTTGGTAGAAAGTTTTTAATTCTTCTTTTTTGACGGAAAATATTTTTAAATCTTTTCCTGTTCTTATCATATTATTTAATCTTGCTTTTCCTTTGGTTTGTTTTTTATCTTGCATTATAGCATATAAAGCTACTGCTATATTTTTTGCTGCTACACCACTTATTTTTGCGACTACTTCCATTCCTTCAAGAGATAATCTAACAATTTGTTCTGCCGAATCACTTGATATACTCAATATCTTCTTTCTCCTTTCTTCTTTCTTTTTTGTCATTATTTATTTCTTCAATATTTTCCTTTATTTTTGGTACTCTTGTTTCAATATCTTCAATTAAAATAATTTCTTCTGAAAGTTTATCTATTTCATTTTGAATTTCTTGTATTCTTGTATAAATATTTTGTTTTTCATTTTCATCTTCTGTTTTTTTATGCTTTCTCCATAGATTTTCTTTTTGGCTCTTTAAGTCTTTTTTGTTTAAGTTAATTAATTTTTTATATGCAAGAAGTTCTTGCACATTCTGAATGTTATTCTTGCACAAGAACCTTGTTTCTCTTGAAATCTTATCCATTTTTTTTATTTCTTCTTGCATTTCTCTTGAATATGTTTTTTTCTTATTTATAGGATATATTTTTAACAAAAAGCAATAATAAAAATATAAAGCTTTTATTCCTTTAGGCTTTTTTCTATTTCTAATATTTTGTTTTTTTACCATTTTGTATTTTTTTGGTTGTTGAGTTCTTGCTTCAGGAAAAGGCTCTCTTGTTTTATATGTTTCATAAATTCTTTTTTCAATACTTTCAACTTTATACTCATCTCCAAAAGCTCTTTCAATTCTTATATTTCTTTTATGTGAATTTTGTCTCACACTTAGTTTTCCACTACGATTTTCTACTGTATAATTCATTTTATTTAATATAGCAAGAAAATCTTTATATGAATATGCTTGTTCAATCGCATAATCAATATCATCTTTTGTGTTAGTATAGTAATTAGATATTTTTACTTCCTTTTTATAAAAATTACTATAATCAATATTGCTCTTTGGACATTTCTTTTCTTTTAATACACTTAACTTATATTCCTCACAAAGCCTATCTGATGTTTCTCTCATTAAAGCATAACTACTATGACAATCATGATATTTTTTTCCATCTTTAAAAGAAACTGAGTTAAAGCAAAAATGATTATGAATATGCTTTGTATTTAGATGTGTCGTTACTACAACTTCATATTTATCTCCCCATAACTCATTTGCTAACTTAACTCCTATTTCATGAGCAATTTCTGGAGTAACTTCTCCTTCTGCAAAAGATTGAAAAGCATGATAACCTAATATACCATCTGTCTTTCTATATTTCTTCTTTGTTTCCATCATTTCTTGTAATATTGTTTCTTTAGAACAGTTTAATGTAGTTACATATAATTGTTCTTCTGTTTTATAAGATGCCTTTGTATATTCGATTACATTATGCAATTCTTTATAAGCTTCATTTGTTGTCTTTTCAGGATTAGTTGTATATTTAATAACATGATCTAGTCTTTTATCTATTTTCCATATACTTGTTGTTGCCATTACTTTTCCTTATCAATATAAAAATATTCTTTTTTTATTTGTTGCATAAATTCATTTAACTTAATACAAGTTTTTTTATAAAATGGTGCATCAATCATTCCTAATGAATTAGCCTTTCTTGCTATCTGGTTTAAATTTATACTTATACCTCTTAATTGGTTCATACTTTCATAAAATTCTTCATTTGGTTGTTCTTTTGGTTTATATCCCATTATAAGACTTCTAATATACTCACTTTCATTTAATCCAACTTTTTTTGCATTTGTTTTTAATGTCTTTCGTTCAACTTCGTTTAGCCATACTTGTTTTTTTATATCTCTTTTTCTCAATAAAAAATATGCACCTCTTTCTTTTTATTATTTTTACGGGGATTGGGGTGTCCCCATATTTTGCATTTGGGCGGGAGTACAAATGCAGTGCTTGCTAGGACATAAATTTTTCAATTTTCAAAATGAGCTAAAATAAAACTACAAATTTTTTTATTAATTTGTTACTCAATTTCTCTTACAGTTTCTTTTAAATCTTCAATATTATCTTCTAAATCTTCGATTAACATATCAATATATACAATGTCATCTTCATCTAAAGCATCTTCTATTTTATCTAAATTTTCTCTCATTTCTTCTACTGTTTCTTCTATATTTTCTCTGCTTTCTTCATCTATAATATTATCTTCTTCTACTTCTTCACATTTATTGTCAGTATTTTTTTCAACAATTTTTGTTTCAACTGCATCTAAATCCATATAAGAATGTTCTAACATATTTGTTCTTAAATAAGCCTTTTTCACAAATTCTATTGCCTCTGCTTCATTCTCTGCACATACCATAATTTCTTTTCTAAATATTTCCTTTAATTCTACTTTGTATTGATTCATAGTTAAAATTCCTCCATTTTTTTATATTATCTTGCTACTTCTATTACTTTTTCTTTTGTATTTCTATTAAAATTTCTACCTAATATATATTGCAAATAATCGTTACAATCCTTTCCTACAGGAGGTGGTCTATCAAAAACTATAAAGTTTTTTCCTAAAACTTTTTGCATTGTGCAACTTGCATTTCTTCCAACTTCATCATTATCTAAATGCAAATATATTTCATTTATACTAGGATTTTTCTTTAAAAACTCTTGAATTGCTATTGGTATTTTATTACTTTCTACCATTTTAGATGGCTGATAAACTCCTGCAAGTGAAATCATATTTTCTCTGTGCCAATCTATTTTTTTCAATTTTAATAAGGTTGCATAAGACAACAAATCTATTGCACTCTCAAATAAATGTAATCTACTGCATTCTGTTTTAGCCTCTAATCTAAAGGTATATTTTTTATCACTTCCTTTCGCTTCTCCCATAAATCTTGTTTGATTAGTTCCTCTATAAAAAGCATACTTTGGACTTTTACTATCATCTAACCCAATAAAAACCACATTATGATTTGGTAAACTTTCATAAATCAACTTATTATCCATGCACTCTTTTATTATCTCTGGAGTAATTCCTCTGCTCATTAAATATATTTTTGCACGCTCTGAATTACTTGATTTTTTAGGTAAAATTAATTCGTTGTTATCTTGTTTTTCTTCTTTGTAAATCACAGGTTGTTTCACATTCACATTTCCTATAATTGTTTCTACAGCTTCTAAAAAAGAATATTTCTTTACCTTCATAAGATAAGAAATTGCATTTTTTCCTCCTACACCTTCTGAAAACCAATTCCATAAACCATTGCTTATTCTTATACTATCATGTGTTTTTGTAGTGTAAGTTCCATTTCCTACCTTTACTAATTCTTGTGGTTCATAGTTCTGTAAATATGTTAGCAAGTCCATTTCTTCTGCTTTTTTTACTATTTCTGGTGGTATATAAGGCATATTTTTCACTACCTTTCCAAATAAAAAAAGAGATACTAAATTTCTTAATATCTCTCATATTTGTATAATATTTTTATTTTATTATTAACTCTCCCTCTACAAACTAACTGCCAATTTCAAGTAATCTTAAAAGTAATTCATTTAGTGTAGAGGTGTTTTCGTTTGTGGCAATCATAGCTTTTCTTTTTTGATCTAGCCCATTTATAACAATTCCTAAATCATATTTATCTAATTTCATTTTATTCTTTAATTTAGGTATCACTTCGCCTACAACATCTGCATATTTATTTTCACTTAATAACTTGTTTCTAAAGTCATTTAGTGCATAAAGTATAATTCTTAATTCTTCATCATTGAATTCTATTTTCTTTTTATTATTAAACATTATAATACACTCCATTGCTCATTATTATTTATTACATGGATTATATCATAATTATTTATAAAAACATATAGTATCTATTAATGTTTATTAATTTTAATTTACCTTTCTTTTTCCTTTTCTTTTTCATCATTTTCAATTTCTTCACTGCCTGTATCCAATACTTGCTTTTCTTTTTCATCTATTTTTAACAGAATGTTTAGCTCTTCTAATTTTTTCATTTTTTCTTTCAATTCCAATTCTTTTGGAAATGGTTTTTGCACTTCTATTTTTGCTGTTTCTAGTTGCTTTTCAATATCTTCAAGTCTTAACTTTTGGTCTGGAATTTTATCTTTTATTCCATCTAAAGCATTGTTTATTCTAGTGATATTACCATAAATATCGCTACCCAAAAAAATACTATAACTATATTTATTTTTCATAGTCATAGTAAATTGTTTTTCTAATGAATTAAATCCCAGTTCTAATTTAAAGCCTCTATATTCTCCTATTTCTTCTAAATCTGGGTTCGTTTTTGTCTTACAAGTTTCTAAAATTGCTTTTCCTGCTTGTTCTTTATCTGTATATTCAACACCCTTTATCTTCATCTTTGAAAAGCCATCTTCGTTTAAAATTGTATTTTCTTCTAACTGCTTTACATCATCTTCTAGTGCTTGTATTTTTTCTTGTATCTCTTTAATTTGATTAGGATATGATCTTGTAATTTTATCTTCTAAATCATATATTTGACTTTGATAACTTTGTCTAACCATTTTTAGTTTTGCAACTTCTGAATCTAATTGTGTTTTTTCTAGTATATGCTTATTTCCTGTTGCTAATGCTTTAATTTCGCCATAACTTAGAGCTTTTTCATCTATATCATCTGCCGTTCTATCTGGTGTTTTTGAAGTCATTATTTGTGATATAAAGCCTTGTTTTCTTTCTAACATTTGAAATAAATAAGCATCAAAAGTCTGCTCCGTCACATAAGTATATATATGAACTTGTTTGTTTTGATTTCCTTGTCTTACTCCGCCTTCCGATTTCTTTGCGTTAAATCTGCTGGTCTATATGGTGTATCTAAATGGTGTAATGCTATAATTTTATCTTGAACATTTGTACCTGCACCGCATCTTACTTGTGCTTCCAATTAGAACTCTTACTTCACCTTTCCTTACTTTAGCAAATAACTCTTTCTTTTTATTTTCATTATCAGCTTCATGTATAAAAGCTATTTCTTCTCGAGGAATACCTTTTAATACAAGTTTTCTTCTTAAATCGTTATAAACATCTGTAAATATATAATTTCCTTCTTCATCATATTTTTCTTCATATTGTTTTGGTGTAGATAAGTCGCAAAATACTAATTGAGTTAATTTTTGTTCTTTATTTTCCTTCCATATATTATAAATGTTGTTAGCACAAGTTCCAACTTTTCCATTTTCATTTTCTTCTAACATATCATTCATAAGTCTTTGGTCTAATGCAAGTTTTCGTCCTTCATTTGTTATTTTCAACATATTATCCACACTTGGATCTACTTGTCCATTTCTAATAGCTTCAGCTCTTTCTCCTAATTCTGCTACCATATCTTTTTGCATTTGGCTTGGTTTTACTATTTCATCATGTCTTATTACTTCTGGTGTTGGTAAATTTAGTGTTTCTGCTGTTTGAATATCTGCTATTTCTTTAAATAGGCTCATCAGTTCAGGCAAATTATGAAACTTTGAAAATCTTGTTTTACTTCTATAACCTGTTCCTTCAGGAGATAATTCCATTGCTGTTACTGTTTCTCCAAATATACTTGCCCAGTTATCAAAATTTTCAAGTCCCATTTTTACTAAATCACCATACTGTAAATACCTCTGCATTGTGTATAATTCTACCATTGAATTACTTACTGGTGTACCTGTTGCAAAAACAATACCTTTACCACCTGTAATTTCATCAAGGTATCTACATTTCATATATAAGTCACTACTCTTTTGAGCATCTGTTTGAGAAATTCCACCTACATTGTGCATTTTAGTATATAAAAATAAATTTTTATAGTTATGAGCTTCATCAACAAATAATTTATCTACTCCTAGTTGCTCAAAATTTATAACATCATCTTTTCTTTCCTGTGAATTTAATTTTTCTAATTTACTTTCAAGTGCTTTTCTTGTTTTTTCCATTTGTTTTATTGTGAAGTTCTCTGCTTTGCTTCTTTTAGCTTCATCAATTCCTGTTAAAATATCAAAAATTTGATTTTCTATTAACTGCCTTTGTCTTTCGATTGACATTGGAATTTTCTCAAATTGTGAATGACCAATGATTACAGCATCAAAATCTCCAGTAGCAATACGAGAGCAAAACTTTTTTCTATTAGCCGTTGCAAAGTCTTTCTTCGTTGCCACCATTATATTTGCTGAAGGGTATAGTTGTAAAAACTCTGCGGCGAATTGCTCTATAATGTGATTTGGAACAACAAAAATGGACTTATTACAAAGTCCAAGTCGCTTACTCTCCATTGCTCCTGCTACCATTTCAAATGTTTTTCCTGCTCCTACTTCATGTGCTAAAAGAGTATTTCTCCCATATAAAATATGAGCAATAGCATTTTCTTGATGTTTTCTTAATTTTATTTCTGGATTCATACCAGAAAAATTCAAATGACTTCCATCATATTCTCGTGGTCTAATGCTATTAAATTTATCATTATATAGTCGTACTAATCTCTCTCTTCTATCTATATCTTTGTAAATCCAATCATCAAACGCTTGCTTTATTTGTTCCTGTTTTGCCTGTGCAATAGCCGTTTCTTTAGCATTAAATTCTCTTATTTTATTTCCATTTTCATCAGTTATTGTATCAAAGATTTTAACATCTTTTAAATTTAATGTTTTTTCTATTATTTCATAGGCATTTACTCTTTTTGTTCCATAGGTTCTATTTGCTTTTACATTAGAATAATCATAATTTTTACTTGAAATATACCACTCTGAATTATATTTACTAAATTTCACTTTTATATTCCATTGTGCATGATTAGGTGTATCCAGTAATTCATACATGAAACTTTCTATTACATCTATAGGAATCCATGTTGCACCTAGCTTTATCCCGATTTCGCTAGCTGTTAAATCTTTTGGTATTACTTTTTTTAATGCTTCTACATTAACTTTTAATTCAGGTTGTGTTTCAACTAAAGATTCTGCTAATTTAAGTTTTTCTCTTACATTTCCTGAAAGGTATTCATCACTTGTTACATATTTATTATCTTCCATAGGTACTTTGTATATAATTCCTTCAAGTTCTTTTATTAGTTCTTCTTGAGTTTTGTTTGATATTATTGACATATATTCCAAATCAACATTTGCTTTCTCTGAAAGTGAGACAATTAATGCTTCATTTGCAGTATCAACACTTGTTATTTCTTTATATGCTTTTATAGTCCTTTTACTAAACATATCTGCTTTTCTTACAAATCTACCTTCACTATCTATTACTTCTAATGAACATAGTAAATAGTAGCTACTATCTGCCTCAAAAGCTAAACGATTACCTCTACTGTTTATAATTCCGTATTTCTTCACAAAATTATCATAAATTCTGTTTAATTTTTCTTGTGCTACTTTAATATTCTCATCTGGATAATCTTCTGTTTGCAAGTCTATCAGCTCTCTTACACAATCACGAAGTTCAATCATTCCTTTTATTCTACTTATTGTAGTAATTGGCAAATCTTGCTCTGCCATTATACTATTTTCTCTAAAATATATTTTTCCATCAATTATAGTATAAGAAAAATTTTTCACATTCGGATCTGCTGGAATCGTTGTTTCTTCTCTTTCTTCAATATTTCCTATTGCATATTCTGCAATTTCACCATTTATTTTTTCTTTAGCTTCATCTAATAAAGTTTTTAATTCTATACCTTCATATGGTTTACATGTAGAATCAAGTCTTCCAAATTGTGTTGATTCCATCTTCATTGTTCCAAGTATCATATCTGGATTATCTACAAAATATTTGTTCATTGTAATTCCATCTTCATTAGTATCTAAGTAAACCCAATCTGGCATTATATCTGTCATATTCTCTCTTTTTTTTAAAAAAAGAATATCGGAAGTTACTTTTGTTCCTGCATTTTTAGTAAAAGTATTATTTGGTAGTCTTATAGCTCCTAATAGTTCAGCTCTCTGTGCTATATATTTTCTTACTTCTGAATTTGCCTTATCCATTGTTCCCTTTGAGGTAATAAATGCAATTACTCCTCCTGGTCTTACCTTATCTATTGTTTTTCCAAAAAAGTAATCATGAATTAAAAACTTGTTCTTATCATATTTTCTATCATTTACTTTAAAATCACCAAAAGGTACATTTCCAATAGCTACATCAAAGAAACTATCAGGTAAATCTACTTTTTCATATCCATTTACTGCTATTGTAGATTTTTGATATAACTGTTGTGCTATTCTTCCACTTATACTATCAAGTTCAACTCCATACATTTTGCATTGTTCAAGTTCTGTAGGTAACATACCTAAAAAGTTTCCTATTCCACAAGATGGTTCTAATATATTTGCTTCTTTTAGTCCCATTTTTTGCAGTATTTCATACATTGACTTTATTACTATTGGAGGTGTATAAAATGCCGTTAATACTGAAGCTCTTGCATTTTCATATTCTTCATCAGTTAATAATTCTTTCAATGTTTGATATTCTTGCGACCAACTATTATCGTCTTTCTTAAAAGCCTGTTGTAGTCCACCCCATCCAACATATTGACTCATTATCTTTTGTTCTTCTGGTGTAGCATATCTATTTTCTTTCTCACATTTTTTTAGAACTTTAATAGCTTCAATATTCCTTTCAAATTTTTCTTTTGGTGTTCCAACTCCTAAATTATTATCTGTAATTTTATAATTATTTCTATCTTTTATTGATACTTCTGGATGTAATATGAAATCTTGAATTTTATTGCTAGATTTAATAAAATTAGTTTTTATATTTTCTTTTAGCTCATTTATTTCATTTTGATAATGTAAGTTTTCAGATGGCACAATGCTTTCTTCTTTATTATTTCTTGTAGAATTTTCTTCTGCTATATCTAATTTATCTGTTTGTTCTTTTTTATCAATTTTATTTAATTCTTGATTATTTAAAAGATATTTTATATAGCTTGATGGCTCTAACATTGTTATTTCATCAACATTACTTTTAATATTTACTAAATCATCTCTTTCGGATTCATAGTCCATACCTATAACTGTATAAATTACGCTTTCTATTTCAACTTTTTTTCCTAAAAGATATTCCTTTTCTTCAGCTCTCAATTTATTTAATTCTTTTAATAATTTTTCTCTATCATTGCCAACAAATTTTTCATCATAATCATCTAGCATAGCAATCAAATATTTCAAAGTTCCGATTGCAGACATATATTCTTCATTTAGTCCAATTCCTGCAATTTTTCCATTGTCATCTATATTAATTCCATTGTCTATAATTTCATATTTTCTAAATATAAATTCAAGTAAATTTATTAACTCTTGATTTTCTTTCGATTTTGCTTTAACAAAATTTTGATTTTGAGATGATTTTTCTGTATTTTCAACCTTTAAATGATCATTTGAATAATTTTCTTGAACTTTTTTTTCAAATTCATCAATTACCATTTGCTTATTAAATAGTGGAAATTTTGGATCATATAAAGTAACTATGTCATCTGTTATTCCTGCAATCTCATATTCTTCTGCACCTATATATACAGTATCTCCCAAATGATATTCATAATGAGGAACTCTCTTTTCTAACACTGTTATTAATACATCAATTTCATGTCTATTGACATCGGTTTCTTCCAAACCATCTTTTGCTTTTCTTAAAGCATTTATATAATCACTTATATTACTTAAGTCATTAATATCTGCTTTTACTATTTCAATATTATCTTCATCAGAATTTAGTGCTGCAGTATCATCTGTATAATTATATAATTCAAACGACTTAACAAAAGTATATATTCTTTCTGCGAGTTCATATTCTTGTTGTTCAGCTTGATTTTTTAACTTTTCTTCTGCTTGTTGTAGTTCTTTTTTCTGTTCTTGCTCTTTTATCCAATTTTGATATGCTTCTTTTTCTTTAGAATTTAGGTATCTATCTGCTTTTATCAATTCACTTATTCTTTTTTCTACTTTATTCCATGGTATTGTAATTCTTGGAGCATCATTTTCATAACCTCTATGAAGTTTTATTCCTTGTCCATCATAATCAATACCAATTTGAGTTCCTATATGAATTGAGCTACTACCACCCCAACCATATTCCTGCTTTAAAAACTTGATATTTTCTTGAGTTGATAGGCTTTGTTCAAAATGATTATATATTCGCATTTTACTTTCATGGAAATTACTTCCTTTCTGTAAAGTATAATCAATGATTTCCTGTGTAAAAGAAAAAGCAGAAGCATTTTCTGCTTCTACTTGTAAAATTTGCATTTGTTCATTATAACTCGGTATAGGTTTATGCAAATCATTAAATTCATTTACCATTATAAGTCCTTCAATATATTCTGCAACCATACTCCAATTATAATAAACTTCTGCTGTTCTATTCAAATAATCATCTTTCCATAAATGTAGTACATTTTCATAGGTTTTATAACCTAATCTTGTATCATCAACTACAATTTCTGTATATGCATCATAAAATGCTTGTTTTATATACTCTGTTCTTTCATTTAAGTCTGGATGTGATTTATAAAATTCTTTAATGTCATTTTTAGATACTTTTAAACTTTGAATATTACTTAATATTGCACTTACATATTTATCTTGTAAAAAGTCCTTGTCTGTTTTTTGCTCTTCTTTAAACAATATCCTTCTTTGTGATAATTCTTCTAAATGTATATTAGTTCGTTCACTACTATTTCCTCTGCTGCCTGCTGAATGTTGTTCATAAGTCCCACCCATTTCATTTGGTCTTTCATTTTCAATTCTTCCGTTATTCCCTCTTGCTTCTTCATTTCCTCTACTATCTTCTGTATTCTTTGATTTGCTTGTTCTTGTATTTGTGTTAAATGCTCTGTCAGTTTCTTGTTCATTACTAAATTGGTCAATTCGTAGTTCTTGTGATTCTTTAGATAATTGTATCTCATTAGAGAGTATTTTCCCTCTGGTATTTTCTCTTTTTTCATTGTTAGATTCGGCATGTAATAATCTCCCTGTTTCGTGTATTCTATTTTCTCTATCATATTCTTTTCCTCCTTTATTTTTTTCATTATCTTTAGAATACATTTCTTTTTCTAATTTTTCAACTGTACGATTTTTTAAATTTTCACTTTTTTGTAAATTTATAACTGTCTTTGCAATTTCTCTTAATCCCATTTCTGAAATATCACTTATACTTGCTCCTAAAATTGTAAGTATTTCTTGATTATTAAAATATTTTATATATGAAAATTCTTGTAGTCCAATCTCCTGTCTTGCATTTATTCCACACCTTGTCATAATCATATAACTTACACTCGACCATGCTGTTGTCATGAATATAGTTCTTATTTCATCATCTGACATATCTTTAAGCATTGAATTATTTTTATTGTTAATAATCGATGATAAATAATCTTCCATGTTATCTACCACCATATTATAACTTGCAAGCATTATTGCTTGAGCCAGTGATTCTTTTGCACTTATATCTCCAAAATTAGCTTCTAAACTTTCGATTATATCTTGTTCAAATTCTTTCTTTATTGTCCATAATTTATATTCAGTATTATTATAATTATGTGTATCTGATAAGTCAAATACTAATTTAAAAGGATATTCACTATATGGATTCTTGTCAAAAATATATATAGGTTTAGTTCCACTATTTATCCATCTTTTTAACTTTTTATTCCATTCTTCCATTGTTGCACAAGCCTTTGCATCTGGTCTTTGAGCATATATTAGAATTTGGTCATCAAAATCGTACTTAAAATTCCATGAACTACTATCCAAAAAACTCTGCCAATTTTCTTCATTTTTTGAAATTTCATTTATTACTTCTTTATAGAGTTTTTGTGTTTCTTTTATCTTTCCCAAATTACTCCTCCTCTAATTTATTTTCTTTTCATTTTTTCGGTGTAATCTTCGTTTACTTGCACTCTATCTAATGCTGATAGTAATAAAACTATTAATTCTGATGCTTCTTGTTGAAAAAGTGCTATATCTATTATTGATACTTCCTCTTCTTCGTCTTTTTGTGGAATAGAATATTGTAATAATAATTCCTGTATTTTGTTTGCTTTTTCTTTCCATTCTTCACTAACAATGTTTTCTTTTTGAAATTCCAAGATTCCCATTAATTTATTAAAATTGCCTTTATTTACAATAAATTTTACTGATGGTTTTTTATAGTATTCTATCATTTACATTTCTCCTCTCTCTGTTTCATTTCCTGCCAAAAAATCTATTATTTTTCTTTTAGATATTGCTTCTTTTAAATCCATAATAAAACTTTTTTCAATAGGGCTAAAAGCTTTTAAATCTTCCCATTTCAGTGCTTTAATTTTTTGTTCCGTATCTATTTTATTTTCAAATAATTTTTCCAATGTTTTTACACTTTGTGTTAAAGTATATTGTGGCATATATTTTTCCTCCTAATAAATTTTAAGGTGGCATTATAGCCACCTCATTTTATTCTTTATTTATTCTTCTTTTTTTATGCTCGTGTACTCCCATACCTACCAATGATATTGTAGCTATTCCAAGTAAACTTGCCCATAATACTAAATTACTATTATCTCCTGTTTTTGGTGTATCTACAGAAGTATTATAGAATTCAAAAGTATATTTATCATTTTCTTCCTCTACTTTTTCTCCATCAATAAATATTCCTTGATCATTTATTTCAAGTTTAATAATTTTATCTGATAATACATATCCTTTTGGACTACTTTTTTCTTTTATAAAATATGTTCCATATCTTAAATTAGAAAATGTTACTATTCCTTGTTCTTTATCTGAATCTACAGTTTTTATTAATTTCGTACATTCTTGATCTTCATAAAGTCCAAAAGTAAATTTATCCTTTATTACCTCATTAGTATTACTATCTTTTTTAACTAATTGAACTGTTTGAAGAATTGGCATATCTTTCATTTCTATTTTTTGAACTTCTTTATCTGATGTTACTGTGAATTCAATTTCATTTGTTAATTCATAGCCATAAGGAGCAAGTGTTTCAATCAATTTATAAGTATTTCCTTCTTCTAGTCCTTTTACTTTATGAGGTGTTTTAGTAGATGTCCAACTATCAACAGTATTACCATTTTCATCTACAATTTTTAATTCTGCTCCTTCAATTTCCTCTCCTGTTACAAAATCAGTTTTTGTAACTTCTACTGTTTTATCTACCATTGTTATTATTTGAGTTTCTTTATCTTCTGTAACAGTAAATTCAATATCTTGTGCTTTTACATAATCTCCAATTGTTTCTTCTTCATGTAGCACATAAGTTTCTCCTTCTATTAACCCTGATACTTTATGAGCTTCTTTAGTTGTAATCCATTTATCTACAATATTTTTTGTTTTAGTATTTGTTACTACTAATGTAACTCCTTCTATTGCATTTCCTTCCACATCTGTTTTTAATATTTCTACTATCTTATCTATCATCTCTACTTTTTGAATTTCATTTGTATTTTCTACTGTAAATTGAATTTCGCTTGCTTGAACATATCCATCTGGAGCATATTCCTCTTTTAAAGTATAAGTTTCCCCTACTTTTAGTCCTTCTATTTTATGAGTTTCATTTGTTGATACCCAATTATCTATTACATTATTGTCTTTATCTGTTACTGTCAATTCAGCACCTTCTAATTCTTTTTCTCCTGTTATGTCAGTTTTTGAAAATTCTACAAGTGTTGTATCATTTTCAATATCAAGATTTTCTTCATATATTTTAGTTACAGTATCTTTTTGAGTAAATTTTACTTCATATTTTTTATTATTTAGTACAAGTCCATCAAGTGTCTGGATTTCTTGCAACTCATAAGTTCCCATAGGAATATCATTTATTTCTAAATTTCCTTCCTTTGAAAGATTATAAGTTCCAACCTCTTGACCTGCTTTATAAATAACACTACCATCTATTGGACTTGTAATATCTTCTTTAGCTGTTAATTTAAACTTAATACCACTCATATCAGATATATTTACTAATGAAGTATCTACATCTTCTCTAATAGCTACTGATTTATTTACTATAATAGTTCCTGTAGGTTGTTCATTTTCTATTATAACTGTTTTAATATAATCTCCTTGTTCATCTTTCTCATAATCTCTTATACCCTCAATTTTAAATACTACTGGTTCTTCTAATTTTAAGAATCCTTTTGGTATTAAAATTTCAGAAATTTCATAACTTCCAACTTCTAACATAAGTGGTGTTGTTACTGTTCCTTGCTCATCATTACTATTATTATAACTATTATCTGGAACTATAATATTATCTGCATTTGTTGTAAAGCTATCATATACTGTGCTTCCAACTTTTTGCTTAATAACTTCACCTTTCTTATATAAAATTTTACCATTTCCTCGATCATATATATCCTCTGTTGCCTTAATTTGGAAGGTAGCATTGTTTAATGTTACAATTTTTCCAGTATCTTTGTCTTTTTTTACTAATTTTACATAAGTTTCTAATTGTTCATTATTTATAATTATATCTTTTACCTTTTGAGCCACTTCAGTTACTTCACTTTCATCTTTAGATATAGTAAAATAGAAATCAGCAGCTGTTTCAAAATCTTTTGGAGTTTGTGTTTCTTTTCCTACATAGCGTCCGTAAGGTAATTTTTCTGCGCTATAAGCATTTCCTTCACTGTCTGTTGTTAATACCTCATAGCTTGGAGCTATTTTTTGAGCTTCTGCTACTCTTTTTTCATCTACTTCAACTTTGTTTCCATAAATATCTACACCATTCCAAACCTCTGCATAACTATAACCTTTGTTATATGCTTCTTCAACATCACTTGCTAATTTGATAGTAAATTCTGCTCCTTCTAATCCATCAACTACTCCTGATTGTTCATCTATTCCTGATTTAAAAATATGAATTTGCATTTTCTTAACAACCTCATTGCTTGTTACTGTTTCTGAAACAATAGGTGTATTTTGACCTTCATATTCTAAATCAACTTCATATTCTTTTGTATCTAGTAGGTATCCATTTGAGCTAACTACCTCTTTTACAAGATATTTTCCTAAAGGCAATTCTTCTACATCTTCTGTAGTACCTTTCTCACTCATTGTTCTTGTCGCTACTAAATCACCTTTACTGTAATATTTTTTTGTTTTAGCAACATTATAAATATCTTCATTCGCATATACTTCATATTTTGCATCAACAAAAGTTGCATCTCCTTGCGGTACATTACCAGTTTCACTATCCCTTTTAATAATTGTAATTTTTCCAACTGGTTCACTATTTACGATAGCTTGTGTTGCTGTTTCATTTGGTTTAACTTCTACTGTATATGTTTCTTTATTAATAAGATATCCATCTGGCACGCTCTCCTCTTTTATTATATATAGGCCTCTTCTGATTTTTTCTAATGTTATTTTTCCATTTTCAACTGTTACTAATTGATTAAAATTATTTGGTCCTGTAACTCTAAATTTTGCTCCATCAACTAAATTACCATTTGTATTAAGTTTGCTTAATTCTAAATTTCCTAATAAATTTATTTTTAAAGATAATGACATAGTTACTGGATCGTTATAATGAAGCGAATATAGTTGATCTTGTACTCCTTCTGGGAAAGTAAAATAAATTGTTGTATCATTATCCTGTGTACCATCCTTAATCATTCCCCATTCTTTCATAGTTGCATCAGACACTCTATAATTTTCTACATTACAATCTTGATTAACAGTTATTGTTATTGTATTCTCTCCTTTATTATGGACAAATCTAATTCCATTTACTGTTTTATCAATACTATTATAGTCTTTTAATACATTATTTGTATCTGTTATGCTTTTTGTTTCTCCTGCTTCTAATTCTATTGTTGTTCCAACAAAACTTGGTTGTCTAGACATATCATTTATTTGTTGATTTATAGTTGCTTTAAAAGAATTATATTGACTTTGTATAGAACTATCCTTGAAAGTTGCATTTGTTTGTCCTAGTGTTTCCCAAATGTATTGCTGTGTAAAAACATAATCCATTTTTACATTATGCATATCGCCTGCTAAAATTCCACCATCAACTACATAATCACCATACATGCTATACCATCCAACGTATGCTATTTTACAAGCTCTTTTTAATTCTGGCGTTGTTGGAGTATAATATCCTCCGTCTTCTATTGTTCCTGTCTCAAAGTCAGTTCCATGTTCTGCACAGAATACTGTCATTCGTTCTCCAGTATCTAAATTAATTAATCTTCTTATTAGTATCCCAACTGAACCAGTATGATCAGTTGTTTGAATTCCAGAATCATACTGTCCTCCTGTAAAGCTTCCACTTCCCGAAACAGCAAATACAGGTTGAACGACACTAAATAATGTTAAAATTAAAAGTACCATTGCTATAATCTTCTTTTTAGATTTTACTTTTTCTAGTTTCAAATTTATTTCCTCCTTTTTTACATAAAAAAAGAACAAGTATTAAAACTTGCTCTAAATATTTTTAATTTTTTTAATTAACGATAATAGTAATTTATTGTCCATTTGCCACAATATGGACAGCTATATACCTCATACCCTGATGGACAATTAGTGTAATAAGTATTATCGTCTATCTCAAAATTCTCCCACTTTTCTCCCCAATATGATGTTCTACTATTATATTCTTTGATAGCTAACTCTTTTGTATTAAACCATTTTCCAGAATTACCTACCCCTATACCATGATTACTATTAGTTGTGCATTTTTCCTCTATTGGTTTAGTTTCTTCTGGTGGTTTTTCTACTGGTTTTTCACTATCGTTTATATTAGGTGTAGTTGGATTTGTTGTTGTTTCTTGTGTTGTTGTTTCTTCTTTTATAGTTTCTTGCTTATTCTCTTGTTTTTGAGATGTTTGATTTTTATTTTCACTACTGTTATTTTTATTGTTTTTAGTTTTTGTAGTTTGACTTCCGTTTTCAGTTGTTGTTATATCTTCTTCCTGTTGAGTTTCTACTATATTATTTCCTACTAAATCATTTGCAATTTCATTTGTTACTAAATTTTCTAATTGATTGGTAGTATTTTGATTTTCTATAACATTTGAATTAGTTTCATATATATAACTATCTTTTCTCAAGAAAAAGCATATCATAATAATAGTACATATAATTAGTAAAATTACTATGCCAATTATTAATGCAATTTTCTTCTTTTTACTCATAACAAAACACCTCTTTTTTATTTATTGTACTACTTTGTTTTGTTATTTTCAATTTTATTAATAAATTATTTTAATAATTTTGTACTCCCACATAATTTTATCTAATCATTTCTCTTTGTTTTATTCTTCTATAATGTTCTTCAACACATTTAAACAAAAAATCTTCTACTTCTTTTTTAGTTACTATATTTCTCGGTAAATATTTTTCAAATCTACCATAATTTATTTCATATTTCAGTTTTTGATTTGGTTTTTCTTCTTGCATTATTTCTTCCATTTTTTCAGTAGTTAATTTATTTTCTTGGCTTAATTTCTTTAAAAATATAGCTTGAGATTGCGATGGTGTTGCATCATATCTTTTTATACAATCAAGTAACATATATTGTTCTTCTTTGCTTAAATAAGATATTTCTACAGCAGGATTAAAAGATATTTTTCCTATATCAACCATATCTAGTAATTCTTTTATAAGTTCTGTTAATCTAATATATCTTTGAACCTGTCTTGCACTATCTTCAGAATGTTCTGCAATTTTTTCATCTGCCCTTAACTTTGCGCCAACTTGGCACGAAGTTAAGTCGTTTCTCTTTCCTTGTTTTTTTAATGCTTCCATTTTCATTTTATAAGCAAATGCTTTTTCACTTATTAAAATTTTTTCTCTCTGAATGTTACTATCTACCATTATAACAATAGCTTCTTCATCTGTCATTTCTCTAATAATCGCTGGTATTTCATTTAATCCAGCCTTTTTTGCTGCAAAATTTCTTCTGTGTCCTGAAACCATTTCATAATTACCATCTTTTTTTTGTCTAACTAAAACTGGTAATTTAACTCCTATTTGCCTTATACTTTCTATCATTTTTTCCATTTCTTCATTATCTTCAATCCTAAATGGATGATTTGGAAAATCAGAGATTTTATTTGGATCTAACATTACAACTGTTTCAGCTTTCCCATTATTCGTACTAAGTTTAAATAATTCATCTACATTCGGCAAGTCTAACTTTATTTCTTTGGCTATCTTTTAGCACCTCCTTTGTTAATTCTTCATAAGCAATAGCTGGTTTACTTTTTTTGTCATAAGCATATACACTTTTGCCTTCTATCGTACTTTCGGCAGCTTTTACTCCCATAGGAATTATCGTATCATAAATTTTTATTCTCCTTCCATAATTATTTTTTAAACTTTCGATTGAAACTTTTGCTAAATTGGTTTTCATATCAACCATAGTTAGTAATATTCCTTCAACCTTTAATTTAGGATTTATTTGAACTCTAATTTTATCTATAGTTTGCAATAATTGTGTCATATCTTTTAATGGCAAATATTGTGCTTGAACTGGTATTATAACACTATCTGCTGTAGCTAAAGCATTTATTGTAAGCAAACCTAAAGCTGGTCGGCAATCAATTAAAATATAATCATAATCTTCCTTTATTTTATTTATATATTTCTTTAAAATATTTTCTTTATTAATATATTTAATCATTGATAATTCTAATGCTTCTAATTCTATATTTGCAGGAATAAAGCTAACCCCTTCCTCACTTTTTAAAATTGCTTCGTTTTTACTTATAGGAATCTCTTGTATTTCCTTTTCCATAAGATTTTTTATAGTATAATCTAAACTATTTGGATTCTTATAACCTAAAGAAGTAGTTAAATCTCCTTGTGGATCTAAATCTATTAGTAATACTCTTTTTTCCTTTCTAAAAAGTCCGTTTCCTAAATTAACAGTTGTAGTTGTTTTTCCTACTCCGCCGTTTTTGATTAGCAATAGCAATCACTTTACACTTTGACACTTTTTCCCCTCCTTTCTATAAAAATTAACCATCTAATAAAGATGGCTATGTAAGACAAATCAATTTATATTGATTTGTTCTATAAAATTATCTTTCCTTTAATGCTTTTTCTCTTTCTTTCATACTTCTTAATTTCTTTTCTATTGTTTGGCTATATTCTTCTATTCCCATTACTCTAATTGCTCTTACAGATTGCCTTTTTATATTAAGATTTTCAATTAAACTTTCTCTATTATATTTTTCTATAACTTCTTTTACTTTATCTTCACATTTTATGTCTTTAAATTCAATTTTTCCATCTTTAATAGTAAAGTTATAACCTTTTCTAAACAAATAACCTAAAAAATATTTTTGTCCCTCTGTATCATAATCCTTTAAATTATCACTATTAAACATCCCCTCTTGAAAATACTTTAATGTTTCATTTTCTTTCATTTTATATTTACCTTATCCTTTCTTTATTTTTATTCTTATTAGATTTTATTCTTACTTTAGAATATATTTCAAAAGCTTTATCTTGGTCATAATTTTTATCTATTGAAATTGCTTTATTTTCAATAAATTCTTTTGACATTATAAATCTACCTGTATCCATAAAATTATATCTTCCATCTTTGTCTTTTCCAATATACATTACTGTAATAGGTATTACTTCATCTCCATAAAGAGGCAAATTTACAGTACAAAACATTCCTTTTTGTAAATTATTTAAATAGTTTATAGCTTCTTGTTTTTCCATTTATTCTTCTCCTTTCTATTTTTTAACAAAAAAAAACTAATCTTTCGATTAGCTTTTCTTTAATTATGTATTTTGTTATTTTTTACTTAATTTGATTATTACTTCGTTTACTGGCTCTACTGGTCTATTTTCTTTTAGTTGATTATTCCTTTTATCAATTAATGCTCGCATAATTATACTTTTATCTTGGTCATTTATTTTTACTTTAATTTTTTTCATAATCATCTCTCCTAATATTTTTTATTATATATATAATAGTA
>USAE01000010.1 GCA_900552655.1 uncultured Clostridium sp. | reverse complement strand
AATTTTATCTTATATTAAATTTAATAGGCTTTCTTATAATTAATTATTTTTATGTTAAGCATATGAAAAAGAGGAATATTAGGGGACAAAAATAATGAAAAACAGAAATATTGAGATAAAATTAGGAAATGAAAGTACTAAAAGAGATATTGTATATAAGATATTTGTTATCTTTATATTTTTAAGTTTAATCCTTAGAATGATGTATTTACAATTATATAGAGGGGATAAGTATGCTTATTTAGCTGAAAAAAATAGATTTAAGTTAAAGAAGATAGAATCCCCAAGGGGAAAAATCTACGACAGAAATGGAAGATTAGTAGTAACAAATGGTGCAGGATATAGACTTGTTTATCTAAAAGAGAGGGACAATAATCCAGAGATAGTTAAAGAGATAAGTGAAGTTACAGGTTATGATGAGGAGTTTATAAAAAAGAGAATTAAAAATATGAAAACTAAAGTGAATCTAAATTATTAAATAAAAAAATTAATAAGGAGGGTTCATTTTTAATTCTTAATTATTCACACGATATAAAAACATATAAACTGACTACTCATACTAATAGAAAAAAATAAAAAGAAAATATATAATAACTAAAACCATAGGAATAGAAAGGAACAAAATAGACCATGGTAATAGATAAAATAAAGAAAATAAACAAAGAAGAGAAAATAGAAAAAAATACTAAAGCAGCAGATATGCTTATAGGAAAATGGGTAAAATGTGACGAGTGCAAAGAAATTTTATATAAAGATGATGTACATAAAAATTTTAGTGTATGTCCAAATTGTGGTAAACACTTTAGAATATCTGCAAGAAGACGAATAAAGCAAATAATAGACGAAGGCACATTTGTAGAAACTCATGAAAAAATGCCATTAACCAATCCGATAGAATTTGATGGATACATTAAGAAAATAGAAGCATTGCAAGAAAAAACAAAAATTCAAGAAGCCGTTACAACAGGAATTGGTGAAATACATGGAAATAGAACCGTTATAGCTGTAATGGATGGGAACTTTTTAATGGGAAGTATGGGAAGTGTTGTTGGTGAAAAAATAACACTTGCAATAGAAGATGCAATTAGAGAAAAACTACCATTTATAATTTTTTGTGTGTCAGGTGGAGCAAGAATGCAAGAAGGAATGGTGTCATTAATGCAAATGGCAAAGACATCTGCAGCAGTTTCTAAATTAGATGATTGTGGACTTTTAAACATAACAGTTCTAACAGATCCAACAACAGGAGGTGTTACAGCAAGTTTTGCAAGTTTAGGAGACATTATCTTAGCTGAGCCTAATGCTTTAATTGGATTTGCAGGTCCAAGAGTTATAGAACAAACAATAAAGCAAAAATTGCCAGAAGGATTTCAACGAGCAGAGTTCTTGCTAGAGCATGGGTTTATAGACAAAATTGTAGAAAGAAAAAATATGAAAAAAACATTGGCACAAATTTTAGAATTACACAAAAGTTAGAAAGGAGATGAAAAAATGGCTAAAAAAACAGCTTGGGATATAGTTATGCTTGCTAGAGATTCGCAAAGACCAAAAGCAAAAGATTATATAGAAAACATTGTAGACGATTTCATCGAGTTTCATGGTGATAGATGTTTTGGTGACGATAAGTCTATAATTGGAGGGATAGGAAAAATCAACGGAAATGCAGTTACAATTATAGGTCAAGAAAAAGGTAGTTCAACAAAAGAAAAAATGGAAAGAAATTTTGGAATGACCAATCCAGAAGGATATAGAAAAGCTCTAAGACTTATGAAACAAGCAGAAAAGTTTCATAGACCGGTAATTACACTTGTAGATACACCAGGTGCCTATCCAGGAATAGGAGCAGAAGAAAGAGGTCAAGGAGAAGCAATAGCAAGAAGTCTAATGGAAATGTCAAGATTAAAAACACCTATAATTTCTATAGTAATTGGAGAAGGTTCTAGTGGAGGAGCATTAGCAATTGGTGTTGGAGATAAGATTGCAATGCTAGAAAATAGCGTATATTCAGTTTTATCACCAGAAGGATTCGCAAGTATTTTGTATAAAGATGCAACTAAAAATAAAGAAGCATCCGAGAAAATGAAGATTACAGCAAAAGATTTAAAAAAATTAGGTATAATAGATGACATCATAAAAGAAAAAGATGATAAAAAAGAAAATTTAGAGTTTGTTTCAAAAGAAATGAAAGAATACATAACAAAAACATTAAACAAATTAGACAAGTTAGATGTAGAAGATTTATTAAATCTTAGATATGAAAAGTATAGAAAAATAGGAAAGATGGAGGAATAAGATTATGTTATTAGAAAATAAAAAATTAGTATTAATGGGTGTAAGAAACAAATGGAGTATTGCATGGGGAGCAGCAAAATCTGCACATGATAATGGAGCACAATTAATTTGTACATATAATCCAGAAGAAGGTTCAGAAAAATTAGCAAAATTATTAGAAGAATTTCCAGGAACAAAATTATATCCATGTGATGCCGGTTCAGATGAAAGTATAAGAGATTGTTTTTCTGCTATTAAAGCGGACTTTGGAAAAATAGATGGAATATTACATAGTATAGCACATGCTTTTACCGATGATTTAAGAAATGATTTCATAAATACATCAAGAAATGGCTATGCTCATGCATGTGACGTAAGCGCATATTCTTTAGTAAAGATAGTAAATGAAGCTGTCATGCAAGATGTTTTAAATGAAGGAGCAAGTATTGTTACATATACATATTATGGATCAGAAAAAGCAGTTGTTGGATACAATGTAATGGGGGTTGCAAAAGCAGCGCTTGAAGCAAGTATTCGTTATTTAGCACAAGATTTAGGAAAGAAAGGTATTAGGATTAATGGAATATCTTCAGGTCCAATAAAAACTTTATCAGCAAAAGGAATTAAAGACTTTGGCTCAATTTTAGATGTAATAGAAGAAAAAGCTCCAATGCATAAAAACGTTACAATAGAACAAGTTGGAGATACAACAACATTTTTATTTAGCAATATGTCTTCTGGAATTACAGGAGAAATTATTCATGTTGACAATGGTTTCACAACAGTAGGTGTATAATAAAGTAATACTATATGATATAATTAAAAAAACGGAGGAAATTATGAATATAGAAATTACTAAAAATATAGAAGAGGCAAATTGCATAACACATAATGGAACTTTTCACTGTGATGAAATATTTTCTACTATAATGTTTTCTAAATTATTGCCAAAAGTTATAGTATGTAGAACATCTAATCTTGAAAAAGCTACAAGAGAGCAATATATTTATGATGTAGGTGGAGGAGAATTAGATCATCATCAATTTGGAGGAAATGGACAAAGAGCTAATGGCGTAAAATATTCTTCTTGTGGTTTAGTTTGGAAAAAATTTGGAAAAGAGATAATTAAAAAATACGAAAAAAATTACACAGAAGAGATTTGGAAAATGTTAGATAAAAACTTAATACAGTATATTGATGCTAGTGATAATGGGCAAATACCAGATATAAATGTGGATTATAAATTAGTACAGTTAGCTGGCATAATATCTGAATTTAATCCGAATTGGGATGAAGAGATAGACCCAGATATTAAGGTTAAAGAAGCTTTAAAAATAGCTGAAATTATATTCAACAATGCTATTGAAAGTACTGTTTCTAAAGTGAAAGCTAAAGAAAAAGTAGATATTGCAATAGAAAATTCTAAGGATGGAATTATGGTTTTAGAAAAGTTTTTTCCTTGGAAAGAATTTTTACTAGAATCAAATAATAGTAAAGCAAAATTAATAAATTTTGTTGTTTTTCCATCTAATAGAGGCGGGTACAACATTTATACTGTTCCAGAAAAATTAGGTTCTTTTTCTAGCAGAAAATTATTCCCTAATGAGTGGGCAGGACTTCAAGGCGAAGAGTTACAAAAAGTGACAGCTGTGAAAACAGCAAGATTTTGCCACAATAAATGCTTTATTTGTGCTGTAGATACTATAGAAGATGCAATAAAAATTGCACATATAGCTAATGAAAATTAATATTTCTATTATGAAAAAATATTAAGAACGTAAAATATAGTAATATGAAGCATTCTATGAATTTGTTTTTTAAAAAATTAAATTTTGAAGAATAATGATAAAAAAGTACTTGACAATTTTAGTTTTAATATGCTATTATTAGTAATGTTAAAGCTAATGCGGATGTGGCGAAATTGGCAGACGCGCTGGTCTTAGGAACCAGTGCCAACGGCGTGGAGGTTCGAGTCCTCTCATCCGCACCAATTAAATATAGTTTTTATTACAAACTCACAGAAAATAAGAAAAAGTGAGAGTGCTGAAAGTGGCTTATATAGATGATTAGAGGATATATATCTAATCATCTGTTTTTTTGCCAATTTCTCTGAGTATGTTACAAATTTTTAAAAAATGTTACAAATTTATGTTACAAAAAAATATGATTTAGGAATATTGAATATTGATGATAAATAAATGTGAGTAAAAAGTCTTTATAAGATTTTTATATTATAACTAATCACAACCGCCTGTGAATGGGTGTTTATGATTAGTTAAAGCAAAAATAAGAAGGAACATATGCTGTAAGGTATGCATATGTTCCTTCTGCGTTAATTGGAATTAATAATAAAGATCAATCCATTTTAAAGAAGTATCTGATTCATCAAATGGAGTGATTAGTGTTTCTTCATCGAGATTTTCACTGTCTGATGTTGAAAGGACGAATTTCCCTTCGTCATTTTCAATTAAAACAGCAGATAAATCATCAGCTAATGCAACCGGAGTTCCGAAGATTTCGTTCGTGTACACACTGCAATACATCTTTGAAACATCAGGTGTTGTAATCAAGAGTAGCAGTTTATCCTGCCTAACAGAAAATACATTTATGTCTGGTTCATCTTGAACTAAGTACATTTCATATTCCTCAATTGGTTCAGACAGTTCGGCTTCAACGCTTGCTAAGACGTTTTTGGGTTCCGAACTAGATAGAACTGCAATACCTCCTCCACAAATTACAACTGTTGCTAACAAGGTTACCACTAATTTTCTTTTCCGCATAACTTTTTCCTCCTACTAGTTAAAATTTTTTGTAACTGTAAATATTATAACATAGATAACATAAAAAATCAATTTATGTAAATAAAATACTTTCGATAGCAAGACTAATAAGTTTAATAATTTAAAGTAAAAAAATAAAGATATAAAACAACGATGCTAAAAAACTTGTATTAATAGTGAAAATTTTACAAAATAAAAAAATAATTTAAAAAAATTAAAAAAAGAGTTGACAAAGTGATAGGTAATAGTTTAAAATAATAAATGTTCACAAGAGATGGTGAGTATGGCGTAGTTGGTTAACGCGCCAGTTTGTGGCACTGGAGATCCTGGGTTCGAATCCCAGTACTCACCCCAGATTTTTACAAAACATATGGGTAGAAATAGGGTGAAGTTAATTATATATTGGGCTGTAGCCAAGCGGTAAGGCACCAGACTTTGACTCTGGCATGCGCTAGTTCGAATCTAGCCAGCCCAGCCAATAATTAGAGTATCAACGATTATAGAAGTTGGTATTCTTTTTTTGTATAATAAAAAGGCATCAAATTTGAGGTGAAGAGGGAGAAAAATATGGAAATATATAACCTTAAAAATAAATTGGAATATTTAGATGAAGTTGCAAAACTAGAATACGAAGAATGGGCTCAAAATAAGGAAAATAATAGAGATACAAGAATTGAAAGAAAAAAAGAAAAAATAAAGAATATGTTTTTTTATAAGTCATTTTGTAAATTGATTTTAATCGACAAAGATAAATTAATTGGCTTTATATCAATTTTTCCATCAGATTGCGAAGAAGAAGAATCGCTAACACCTTGGTATTCAACTATGTATGTAAAAAAGGAATATAGGAATCATGGATATTCAAAATTATTAAATGATGCTATATTAAATGAAGCTAAAAAGAGGGAGTTTAAAACTATATATTTAAAAACAACTTTAAAAAATTATTATGAAAAGTTTGGAGCAATTTTTGTAAAAAAATTAAAATCAAGTGAATATTTATATAAATTTGAACTTTAGTATAATTTATTAATTTGTAGTCTTTTTTAATTGATTAGAATATTTTACTTTTAGCACTATCTATCTAACTCCTCGCGATTTATATACAAAACAATACAAAATCTAATTTTCTTCCAAGTTTTCTAAACCATATTCAATAATTTGATTCATAACACTATTAAAACTTAATTCATTGTTTCGTTTACTGTAATAATTCACTATATAAATTACTAGACAAAGAATAAGATTTATGATAACATAAAAAACGTTGTTACTCTTTTATATATAGTAAAAAAATATAGCAAATGTTAGATTTTTGCACTTACAGTTAAAAATCTTGCGATTGCTTTTTTTGTACTTTAAAATAAGGAAGGAGAAGAAATATGTTAGTATCAATAGGTTTAATAATTTTAGGATTTATATTACTTATAAAAGGAGCAGACTTTTTAGTAGAAGGAAGTAGCAATATAGCAAAGAAATTCCATATACCCGAAATAATAATAGGGCTAACAATAGTATCTATAGGAACTTCGATGCCAGAGTTATTTGTGAGTACTACATCTAGTATAAATGGGTATGCAGATATGTCGATAGGTAATATTATAGGAAGTAATTTATGTAATTTATTATTAATTTTAGGACTGTCAGCGTTAATAAGACCAATAAAATTTCAAAGAGAAACAAGATTAATAGAAATGCCAATGTGTTTAGCTGTTACAATTATATTTATGATATTTTGTAACACTGCAGGAACAATACAAAAAAGTGAAGCAATAGTGTTAATTATTTTATTTGTATTATTTATAATATATACAATTGTAATGGCAAAAAAAGGAGAAAAATTTGACGAAGAAGATACAATTGTCGAAATTAAAACAGATAGCAAAAAAATACCAATAGCAAAAAATATAATATTTATTATATTAGGAATTATTGGATTAAAAATTGGTGGAGACTTAACTGTAGATAATGCTTTAATAATTGCAAGACAATTTAACGTAAGTGAAAAAATAATAGGGTTAACAATACTTGCAATAGGTACAAGCTTACCAGAGCTAGTAACAAGTGTTACAGCAGCAATAAAAGGAAATAGTGATATTGCTATAGGGAATATTATAGGATCAAATATATTTAATATATTATTCATTATTGGAGTTTCAGCAGTAATTTCTCCATTAGAATATAATTTTACATATAATATACAAATGATAATATTAATAATCGCAATGTTAGTACTATCTTTATTTCCAGTAATACCACCTAAAAATGAAATGAGCAGAATGAATGGAGCAATATATTTAATACTATATGCAATATATATGGGTATTTTATTCGTAGTATAGGGACAAAAATATTATTAGAACATTTAGGGATATTCTAAGACAAGATTAGTTGGGTATATATCGAACTAGGGGGACAGCACCTAAAATTCCAGTTTCATTACACAAAAAATTCACCAGTAAAGCAAAAAGTTTTACTGGTGAATTTTTGACTTAATTATTATAAGTACTATAATAATAGCCTTCTACAATTTTTACGAATTGTGTATTGGTAGGAGCTCTGGTAAAACCTTCAAAGCGTTCAAAAATTCTTTTATAAAGAGGAGTTTTCGTTCTAAAGGCGGCTTCTTTAGCAGAACGCAATTCTCTTTCAGAAAAACCGTTTTCCTCGAGAACTTTATAAAACTGCTTTCCAGGTGATACATTATTTGCATGGTAATATTCAATAGCAAATAGTGTACATTCTAAACCTTTACCCCAACGAGTTTTTCCAACTCCTAAGTTTATTAAATATTGCTTTAAAGATATTTCGACAGGAGGAAGGTTAAGTTCAGCTTTTAACTCGTCTAACCTAGCATTTACTTCCAATTCAACCTGTTCTTTTAACCGAGCTGCTACTTCCAATTCAACTTGTTCTTTTACAAGCTTTTTTATGTGCTCTTTTAATTTTAATTCATTTGCCTTATTCATAAATAGAGCCTCCTTTTAGTATTATCAACAGTTGCACATGTAAATATTATACAACAAATTTACATAAAGTTCAATAAAATAAAAAATTTACAAAAAGTTTACACTAAAATAAGTTATTTGTGATACAATAGAAACATTATTAAAAACTTTAGCAAATTTACTACTAACATGGAATATTTGCATTAAATTAATAAATATTATAAAAATTTTAGGAGGCAAAAATGATAAAAGCAGCACTAATATTAGAAGGTGGGGCACTAAGAGGAATGTATACATCTGGTGTATTAGATACATTTTTAAAACATAATATGGAATTTGAATGCGTAGCAGGTGTTTCAGCAGGAGCATTAAATGCAATGAGTTATATAACTAAGCAAGAAGGAAGATCTGCAAAAATAAACTTAGAATATTGTGATGATCCAAAATACATAGGAAGAAAAGCAATTAGAAAAAATAAAGGAATAATTGGATATGACTATTTATTTGGAGATATTTCTGAAAATAAAGTTCCTTTTGACTATAAGGCATTTGAAGATGCAAAACAACGATTTATAATAGTTACAACTAATTGTGAAAAAGCAGAAACAGAGTATTTAGAAAAAGACAATTGTGATAATTTATTTAAAGCTGCACAAGCCTCTTCTAGTATGCCACTTGCTTCAGCTATGGTAGAAATAAATAAAAATCATTATCTAGATGGAGCAGTAACAGATAGTATACCAGTAAAATGGGCTTTACAAGAAGGATATGAAAAAGTTGTTGTAGTTTTAACAAGAGACAAAAAATACAGAAAGCCAACAACATCAAATAAGATGAAAAAATTATATAAAATTGCATATCATAAATATCCAAAATTAATAAATAAATTGAATACAATGCCAGAAAGATATAATAAATTGCAAGATGAATTAATAGAATTAGAAAAAGAAGGAAAAATTTTTATAATAAGACCAGAAAAAGAAGTAACAGTAGACCGTTTAGAAAAAAATAAGACAAAACTAGAAGCGTTATATAAAGAAGGTATTACCGAAACAGAATCAAAGTTGGAAGATTTAAAAAAATATTTAGATATTTGTTAGGAGGGTTATGGAAAGAACAAAATTAAGAGATAGAATTCTTCCTAAATATACAAAGGGAGAAGAAATTTTTAATATGACTTCACATATTGTTGGTGGAGTGCTTGGTGTAGTTGCACTAGTCTTATGTATAGTGTTTGCGTCAATAAATGGAAATGTTTATGGCATAGTAAGTGGTTCTATATATGGTGCTACAATGATAATTTTGTATACGATGTCTAGTATATACCACGGACTAAACCCAAAAAGAAAGGCAAAAAAAGTTTTCCAAATACTAGACCATTGTTCGATCTATTTACTAATTGCAGGTTCGTATACACCATTTGCATTATGTACATTTAGAGAGTATGATACGGCACTTGGGTGGACTATATTTGGAATTATTTGGTTTATGGCAATATTAGGCATTATTTTAAATTCTATCGATATAAAAAAGTTTAAAGTATTTTCTATGATTTGCTATTTAGTAATGGGTTGGTGTATTATATTTAAAATAAATTTGTTACCAAGTCTACTTGGAACAGCTCGGATTTGTACTATTATTACTAGGAGGATTAGCTTATACAATAGGAGCAGTGCTTTATGCCTTAGGTAAAAAACATAAGTATATGCATTCAATTTTCCATTTATTTATATTATTAGGTAGTTTACTACAATTTTTTACAATATTATTATATGTTATGTAGGAGGATAAAGATGAACGAATATATGAAATTAGCAAAAGAACAAGCAAATAAAGGAATGAGAAATTTAGAAGGAGGTCCATTTGGTGCTGTTATAACAGATAAAGAAGGAAATATTATTTCTGTAGCCAATAATCAAGTAATAAAAAATAATGATCCAACAGCACATGCAGAGGTTCAAGCTATAAGAGAGGCTTGCAAAAAATTAAATACTCATGATTTATCTGGACATGTTTTGTATACATCTTGTGAGCCATGCCCAATGTGTTTATCAGCAATTATTTGGGCTAACATCAAAGAAGTATATTTTGCTTGCACAAGAAAAGATGCTGGAAATATAGGCTTTAGAGATGATGCTATATATGAATTTTTAGAAACAAATAATAAAAATTTATTAGACGAAAAACAAATAGATAGAGAAGAATGTATACAACTATTTGAAGAATACCAAAAATTAAATGGAGAAATATATTAATAATAAAAAGCGAGATTTGAGGACTGTCTTTAAAATTTCGCTTTTTTTATTGTATATGAAAAATTAATACAATATTAATAAAATATAAAAACTATATTAATTATTATATGTTACTTTATAGTAAATTGAGGTGATATATTATGAAAAGGAAAGATGTTTTTAAATTTTTATTAGTAATATTTTGGGTTTTTATAATAGGTAGCATTATAGGATATATAGTAGAAACAATAGTAGCTATTGTACAAAATGGCCATTTTATGTCTAGAAAAGGTCTAATATATGGACCTTTAATACCAGTTTATGGAGCAGGGCTAGTCATATATTATTTAGTTATTTCTAAAATAAAAGATGAAAGTAATTTAAAAATATTTTTAGTGACAATGCTTTTAGGTGGAATTGTAGAATATCTATTTTCTTTCTTTCAAGAAAAATTTTTTGGAACTGTTTCTTGGGATTATAGTAATTTATGGTTTAATATAAATGGAAGGACAAGTTTGTTACATTGTTTATATTGGGGAACAGGAGGAGTACTATTTGTAAAATATATTTATCCAATTATTGAAAAGTTAATTAGTAATATAGATATGTTTGCATTAAAGCAAATAACATTAATATTAATGGTGCTACTATTTTTTGATATAGGAATTTCGTGTGCTGCAGCTAATAGACAACAAGAAAGAACTGTAGGAATAGAAGCAAATAGTAAGTTAGATAGCTTTTGTGATGAACATTACCCAGATAGTGTAATGGATTATATTTATTCTAACAAAATAGCTAAATGATAATGTCTTATATTGTTTTATTCATGCTACAAGTTTTAAGTAATATCGTACTTGCTATTTAATAAAAAAAACATATAAAGATTTTTTTGTACTCACGGTACAAACGGAGCAAAAATTATTGACCTTTTTAAAAAGTTATATTATTTTTATATAGTCTAAACTAAAAAGATTACGGAGGAAAACAATAATGAATAAAAATATTTTAGAAGTTACAGACTTAAAAGATATGTTAAATAAAACAAGAAATTTATATGGAGAAAAGATAGGATATAAAGTAAAATTAAATGAAGGCGAGTATGAAACATATACACATAATGAAATAAGAGATATGATAAACTACTTAGGAACAGCTTTAATAAACCTAGGATTAAAAGATAAAAGAATAGCAGTTATAGGAGAAAATAGATATGAATGGGAACTTTCATATTTATCTGTTGTATGTGGTACAGGTATAGTAGTTCCATTAGATAAGTCTTTACCAGCAAATGAATTAGAAGAATTAATAGAAAGATCTGAAGTAGAAGCAATCTTTTATTCTAAGCAATATGAAGAAACTGTAGAAAGAATAAAATATAGTGAAAAGAATAAATTAAAACATTTAATCTCTATGGATTCTAAAAATCATATAGAAGGAATTTACTCACAAAAAGAATTAATTGAGCAAGGAAAAGAATTAGTAGAAAAAGGAGACAAAAGTTTTATAGATGCAAAAATAAATCCAGAAGAAATGAGTATAATGTTATTTACTTCTGGAACAACATCAAAGTCAAAAGTAGTAGCTTTATCACATAAAAATATGGTATCTAATGTAATGGACTTTGCTTCTATATTAGATGTAAATTCAAATGATAGAATATTATCATTTTTACCACTACACCATGTTTTTGAATGTACAGTTGGTATGTTATATTCATTATACATAGGGGCAGAAAGAGCATTTTGCCAAGGAATAAGACATATATTAGAAAACTTAAATGAATATAAAACAACTTTTGCAGCTTTTGTACCTGCAATATACGAAAATATGTATAAAAATATTATAAAAAATTTGGAAAAACAAGGAAAACTTGAATTTGTAGAAAAACTTATGCAAGAAAACAAAAATAAAACGATGGAAGAGAAAAAAGAGATTTTTAAAGACATACATAATATATTTGGTGGTAATATAAAATTATTTATTAGTGGAGCAGCAGCTCTAGACCCAGAAGTAGAAGAAGCGTTTAGAAATTGGGGAATTAATTTGTGCCAAGGATATGGTTTAACAGAAACTTCTCCTGTTATAGGTGTAGAAACAAATGAAAATTTTAGAGTTGGATCAATAGGAAAAGCTCTTCCACATGTAGAAGCTAAAATAGTAGAAGCAAATGAAGAAGGAATGGGAGAACTTGTTGTAAAAGGTCCAAATGTAATGCTTGGGTATTATAATGATGAAAAAGCTACAAAAGAAGTATTAAATGAAGGTTGGTTCCATACAGGCGATTTAGCTAAAATAGATGAAGATGGATATATTTTTATTTGTGGAAGAAAGAAAAGTGTAATTGTTTTAAAAAATGGTAAAAATATATTTCCAGAGGAAATGGAAGCTTTAGTAAATAAAATAGAAGGTGTAAAAGAATCTTTTATATTTGGAAAACAACAATCAGAAGATAAAGAAGACATAAAGATAAATGTAAAAATAATATTTGATAGAGAAATAATAAAAGAAGCATATAAAGTAGAAACAGATGAAGAAATTTATGATGTATTATTAGACAAAATAAAAGATATAAATCAAATAATGCCAAAATATAAATCAATAAAAGGAATAATAATTTCGGAAGAACCGCTACTAAAAACAACAACTAATAAAATAAAAAGGCAAGCAAATTTAGAAATAATAGAAAATGGCTACACAAAAATGAAATAATATGATATAATGCTAATGGCTTTTAAACATAGGTATAAGCCTTTAAACAAACAAAAACAAGTAGAAGGAGGAATTAACAATGTCAGGACATAGCAAATGGCACAATATACAAGCTAAAAAAGGAAAGGCAGATGCAGCAAGAGGAAAAATATTTACAAAATTAGGTAGAGAAATATTAATTGCAGTAAAACAAGGTGGACCAGATCCGGCAGGTAATTCCAAATTAAAAGATGTAATTTCAAAGTGTAAGGCAAACAATATGCCAAATGATACAATAAATAATGCAATAAAAAAAGCTTCTGGAGCAACAGATACTTCAAACTACGAAGAAATAACATATGAAGGTTATGGAACAAATGGTGTTGCAGTTATAGTAGAAGCTAGTACAGACAACAGAAATAGAACAGCAGCAGATGTAAGACATGTATTTGACAAAGCTGGTGGTAACCTAGGAACAACAGGTTGTGTATCATACTTATTTAATAAAAAAGGAATTATAGTTATAGATAAAGAAAGTACAAATATGGAAGAAGATGAGTTAATGATGTTAGCATTAGATGCTGGTGCAGAAGACTTTTCTTCAGACGAAAATTGTTACGAAATAACAACAGAACCTTCAGATTTTTCTGCTGTAAGAGAAGCTTTAGAAGAAGCAAATCTTGAATTTGTAGAAGCAGAAGTTCAAATGATTCCAACAACATATGTTTCTTTAAATGAAGAAGATGGCGAAAAAATGCAAAGATTAATAGATAAACTAGAAGATTTAGATGATGTAATGAATGTTTATCACAACTGGGAAGAATAAATCTTATAAAAATAGTAATAAATTATATAAAAAGCACATATATATTAATATATGTGCTTTTTTCTGTTGGAGATACCGGATATGCTTGTAAGACGGGTAAATGTCAGAAAAAATGTACATATAAAAAATAGATGTCTTAAAAAGATGCTTATAGAAAGGACTAGATATGACATATAATGAAATATTAAAATATTTTCCAAGAAGAATAAGTAGTAGTTTAGAAGACTTATTTAAACAAACAAATTATATTGTAGAAGAAATAAGATTAAGAGCCGAAAGACCTATTATTATAAAACATTCTAAAGGAGAAGAAATTTTAAAAACAACAGTTTCTATAAACGAAATATTAGAAACATTACAACATATTTGTGATAATTCCATTTATACATATCAAAGCCAAATATGTAACGGATTTGTAACAATAAAAGGAGGACATAGAATAGGAATATCGGGGAGTGTAATACAAAACGATGGAAAGATAAGCAATATAAATTATATTTCGAATCTGAATTTTAGAATAGCTAGACAAATAATAGGAGCAAGTAACGAAATACTAAGGTACATATTAAATATAGAAGAAAATAGTATATATAATACATTAATTGCATCTCCACCAGGAGCAGGGAAGACAACAGTTTTAAGAGATATTGTGAGAAGAATTAGTGATGGCATGGAGCAAATTAATTTTAGAGGGAAAACTGTAAGTCTTGTAGATGAGAGAGGGGAGATTGCAGCTATATATAAAGGTGTGCCACAAAATGATATTGGAATTAGAACAGACGTTATGGATAATGTAGACAAAAGCATTGGTATGAAGCTACTAATAAGATCTATGTCACCAGAAATAATTGTGGCAGACGAAATAGGAAAAGAGGAAGATATAGAAGCTATAAATTATGCAGTTTGTTCTGGAATAAAAGGAATTTTTACAGCACATGGTAGCAATTTAAAAGAACTTAAACTAAACCCATCTATTTCTAAAATAATAAACAAACATATATTCGACAGAATAATATTTCTAAATAAAAATATTAAAGGAAAAGTAGAAACAGTATATACACTAGATAAAATGAATAATGAATATGTAATAATTTAAAATTAGTGTTCTAAAATAAAATATACTGAATATACATATAATAGGTGAAAAAACATGGGAATTTTAAAGATAGTGCTTTTAACAATGGTATTGGCAATGTGCAGTTTTTTAGGAATTATAAAAGCAAATAGATTTAAACTAAGGGTAATAGACTTATGTGAAATGAAAAAAGCTTTAAACTTAATTATAACGAAGATGAGATATACATATGAACCATTACCAGAGCTATTTAAAGAAGTTTCAAAAGAATTAAATAAAAATATAGCTAATATTTTTATTACAGCACATACATATATGAATGAATTAAATGCTAAAGAAGCATGGGAAAAATCTGTTGGAGAAAGTAGTAGTAATTTTACAAATGAAGATATAAACATTATAAAAGGACTAGGAAATTTATTAGGAAAAACAGATTTAGAAGGACAACTTATGCAAATAGAATTAACAACAAAATTATTAGAAGATAACATTAAAGAAGCAGAAAGTTTGCAAAGAAAAAATACAAAATTATATAAAACCTTAGGAACGACAATAGGACTAGCTATAATGATTATTTTTATATAAGGAGAGAACATTATGGAGATAAATTTATTATTTAAAATAGCAGCAATAGGAATTTTAGTAGCAGTATTATACCAAGTATTGGTACGAGCAGGAAGAGAAGACCAAGCAATGATGACAACACTTGCAGGTTTAATAATAGTGCTAACGATGGTAATAAAAGAAATAAGTACATTATTTACAAGTGTTAAAACAATGTTTAATCTATAGGGATTAAGGGACGGTCCTTAAAATCCCGGTTTGCAAAAGGATTAAATATATAAAAATAAAAAATGTATAATGGATGATATGTTCATTATTTAGGGAGAAAAAATGGATATTGTAAAAATAGTAGGAATTGGCATTATAGCAGTCATTATAATAACTATAATTAAACAATATAAACCAGAGTTTGCTATTTATGTTTCTATTTTGGCAGGAATAATAATTTTTTTTATGGTTTTCGAAAATCTTTCGGGAATAATTGACCTAATAAATGACTTAACGTTAAAGTCTAATGTAAATAGTGATTTTATAAAGATATTGTTAAAAATTACAGGAATAGCATTCTTAGCAGAATTTGCAGTACAAATATGTATGGACTTAGGCGAGTCAGCACTAGCAAACAAAGTTGACTTAGGTGGAAAAGTTATAATCATTTCACTTTCCATACCAATATTATCTTCATTAATAGAAACAGTTGTACAAATTTTGCCATAAAGGAGCCTTTCATGAAAAAGATTATTATAGCAACTATTATTATTTGCATTTTTAGTACAAGCATTTCTATGGCAAGTACAGAAGAAGAGCTTATAGATTCACAAATGGATTCATTTAATATTTCTAATTTTATAGCCGAAGCAAACAAATATTCTAACGAAGTTCTAAAAGATATGGATATTAAAGATTTACTGGATGATGCTATAAAAGGAAAGCTAGATACAAACGAATTAATAAAAAATTGTGTTCCTCTTCTAGGAACAGAAATTAAAGATGCATTAAAAGTTATGGGAAATATTTTAATAATAGTATTAATACATAGCATATTAAAAAGTGTAAGTGATAATTTAAATAACAAAAGTGTTGCACAGATTACATATTATGTTCAATATATTTTAATTGCGACAGTAATAATGAGTAATTTTTCTAGTATTATAACCCTTACTAAAGAAGCGGTAGCAAATATGATTTCATTTATACAATTATTATTTCCTCTTCTAATGACATTAATGCTAGCTTCGGGAAGTGTTGTGTCTGTAAATTTAGTACAACCAATAATATTGTTTATAATAAATTTAATCTCAAATATATTTCAAACGATAATAATACCAATAATTCTAGTAAGTACAGCATTATCAATTATTTCGAGAATATCGGATAGAATACAAATAAACAAATTATCTAAATTTTTAAAATCTAGTTCTATTTGGATAATAGGCATACTACTTACAATATTTGTGGGAGTTCTATCTATAGAAGGAACACTAGGAAGTAGTGTAGATGGTATTACAGCGAAAACAGCTAAGGCTGCAATTTCTAGTTTTATTCCAGTTGTAGGTAAAGTACTAGGAGATGCAGTAGATACAGTTATAGGATGTTCTGCAATATTAAAAAATGCAATTGGAATAGTAGGTGTTATAGTTGTAATTACAATTTGCATTGTACCAATATTAAAACTTGCAATTATAACTGTAATATATCATTTAACATCAGCATTATGCGAGCCAATAGCAGATGATAAAATAGTAGGATTAATAGCTCAAATGGCAGATACTTTTAAGATATTACTAGCAATATTATGTTCAATAAGTGTAATGTTAATAATTGGAATAACATTAGTTATTAATATTTCTAATACTGGATTAATGTATAGGTAGGTATAAAAATGATTTCATGGTTTAATGGATGGGCAAAAGGAATTGTCTTGGCAGTTGTTATTGTAACTATTTTAGAAATGATTTTGCCTGATACTAAAAATAAAAAATACATAAAAATTGTAATGGGAGTATATGTTACATTTACAATAATTTCACCAATAATTTCTAAACTTACAGGAAATAATTTTACAATTGATGTTAGTAAATATGATTCTTTTAGCAATTCAAACTCTATTCAATCGGTAAACAATATAAAAAGTGTTAATAACCAAAGCATACAAAATGTGTATTTAAATACTATAAAAACAGATATAAAAGAAGAACTAAATATAGCAGGATATACAGCTACCAAAATAGATATAACTGCAGATATAAATATAGAAAAAGAAGAAGCAAAAATACATAGAATTAATTTAGAGCTATATAAGAATGTCGACGAAAATAAGGTAAAGAAAGTAAATAAAGTAGAAATCGGAAAAAAAGAAGAGAAAGAGAAAAATGTATTACTAGAAGAGGAAATACATAAATTAAAAGAAATTATTAGTAAAAAATATGAAATAGAAAAAGAAAAAATTTTTATAAATGGAAAGTAAGGGGGTGGTATATATGTTTAAAGAAAGACTAGAAAAATTTAAAGATAATATGACAAGAAGTGATAACCAAAATAATAAGAAAAAAGTAGAAAACTTAGTTGTTGGAATACTTATTATAATTATAACAGTGATTGCAATTAATACCATCTTATCAGACAGCAAAAAGAGTAAACAAGGTAAACAAACTAATGCAGTAGCAAATACAATATCAGAAGAGGAAAGCAATATTAATGGTAACAAATTAGAAGAAAGATTAGAAGGAATTTTAAGTAAAATTAGTGGTGTTGGAAATGTAGAAGTATTAATAAATTATTCTGAAAGTGAAGAAATAGTAGCTATGTATAATGAAAATAGAAAGGAAACATCTACACAAGAAGAAGATGAAACAGGTGGGACACGTGTTATAACAGAAAATGATATTAAAAGAGATGTTATTTATAAAGAAGAAGGAGGAGAAAAGACACCTATTACACAAAAAACTGTGATGCCTAAAATAGAAGGAACAATAATAACTGCAGAAGGAGCAGATGATGCGAATGTAAAAGAAAATATAATACAAGCAGTATCTGCTGCAACTGGACTTGCATCACACAAAATACAGGTGTTCCAAATGTCTAGTTAATAAAAATTTATTTAAATATATTATAAGGAGAGAATAATATGAATTTAAAAAATGTAAAAAGTAACCAAATCATTTTATTTGTAGTTGCATTAATGCTAGTATCAGCAGGATACCTAAGCTATAGCGTAAGAGAAACACCTGTTTCTAGCAATATTATTTCTGAAAATGAAGTTTCTAGTATAGGTGATGCAAAATTAGTTTCTAATAATAATGTTATAAGTTCTAACACTTTAAACGAAATAGCTGTAGAAACAAATACAAAGCCAAAGACAGACGATTATTTCGCAAGTTCACGATTAGGCAGGGATACAATGTATTCACAAATGGTAGAGAGCTACCAGAGCTTATTAGATAATCAAAATGTAGGAGAACAACAAAAAACAGTAGCAACACAAGAAATAACTAAAATAAACAATATGCAAAACAGCATAATGATTTGTGAAAACTTAATTAAAACTAAAGGAATAGATGATGTTGTAATATTTGTTAATGACAAGAGCATAAATGTAATTGTAAAATCGGATAAATTAGAACAAGATGTAATTGCACAAGTACAAAATATTATAGCAAGAGAGATGAATGCGGAGATTGAGAATATACATATTAGCAATAAATAAAATATAATTCTCGAGTATAGAGAGTTATTCTACTAGTAGAATATTCTTACTATGTAAAAGTTGGAGGCAAAAGCCTCTTCTTTTTATGTAATATAAGAAAACACTTTTATAGTATGAAATTATAACAAATTAATCGTATAAATTAGTATAAAACTCTTGAAATAAAACAATATAATTGATATTATATAATTTGCGTAAGGAGGCATATAAATGAAATTAAATATTGTACTAGTAGAACCAGAAATACCACAAAATACAGGTAATATTGTAAGAACTTGTGCAGCAACAGGAGCAAAACTACATTTGGTAGAACCATTAGGATTTCAAATAACAGATAAATATTTGAAAAGAGCAGGTTTAGATTACTGGGACAAATTAGAAATAGAAAGACATATTTCTTTTTCAGAATTTCTTAAAAAATATGATCCTGAACAAACAAATATGTTTTTTATTACATCTAAAGGAACACATAGGTATGATGAACCTAAGTATGAAGATATGGATGAAGTATTTTTATTATTTGGAAAAGAAACTAAAGGGTTACCAGAAGATATAATGAAAAAATATATTAATAAAACTATGAGAATTCCAATGATAGATGGAATTAGATGTTTAAATTTATCTAATGCTGTTTCAATATTGGCATACGAGGTAATAAGACATACTAATTTCGCTAATTTTAAAGAAACTAGTGAAAGGTTATTGGAAGACTAAGCCAAGGCTTAAATATATATTGGGCTTAAAAGTTATTATTAGGGAGGTTTTTTAAATGATTAAAAAAGTAGCAATTTTAGCAAATGGTGGAGACGTTTCAGGTTTTAATGCTGTAATTAGAGCAATAAAAAAGACTTGCGAAACTAATGGAATTGAATGTTATGGTTATATTGATGGTTACAGAGGTCTTGTAAATAATAATTATATTCGTTTAGATGGAAGCGAAACAGCTTCTGGAATCTTAACAAAAGGAGGCTCAATCATTGGTTCTTCTACAAATGCTATAGTTTTCCATTACAAAGTAGAACACGAAGATGGAACAGTTACTTATGAAGATTTATCAGATCAATGTGTAAGAAATGTAAAAGAAGCAGGATTTGATTGTGTATTTACACTAGGAGGAGATAGTACACAAAAATCTGCAAGAGATTTATTCTTAAAAGGAATTAACACAATAGGTGTTCCAAAAACAATAGATAATGATGTTGCTTGTACAGATGTTACATTTGGATATAATACAGCTGTTCATGTTGCAACAGAAGCATTAGATAGATTACATACAACAGCAGAAACACATGACAGAATAATGGTATTAGAAGTTATGGGAAGATTTGCAGGTTGGATAGCATTAGAATCTGCAATTTCTGGAGGAGCAGATGTTGCTTTAATACCAGAAATTCCATACGATATTAATAAAGCAGCAGAAGCTATTAATAAAAGAAAAGCAAATGGTAAAAAATTCAGTGTTGTAGTGGTTTCAGAAGGAGCACATCCTATAAATGCAGAACAAACAACACACGAAGCAGAAGGAATTGACAACAAAGCAGGAATAAGTGTTAAATTCGGAGGAGAAGGAAATAGAGTTGCAAAACAATTAAAAGAATTAACAGGCTTAGACTCTAGATGCACTATTTTAGGATATATGCAAAGAGGTGGAACACCAACAGCTTATGATAGAGTATTATCTACAAAATATGGTGCAAAAGCTATGGAACTTGCAATGGAAGGAAAATTTGGAGTTTTAACAGTTATAAAGAACGGAAAATTAGACTGTGTTCCTCTAGAAGTTGTAGTTGGAGAAAACAAAGAAATAGGAGCTGTTCAAGGTGGTACAGCAGAAAGTAATGTAAGATATGTAACAATGGAAGACGACCTAGTAAAAACAGCAAGAGATGTTGGTATTTGTTTAGGTGATTAGTAATATATATAAGTTGAATTGCTAATATTTTGTTCCTTTACTTTTAAGGTAACAATATTAGTAATATATAATTTAAAAGTGGACTAAAAATGTTATAAAAATAACAATAAGGGTTCACTTTATTTTTTGACCAATAAATTTTGTACTAAAGAAGTATTGTATAACTTAGAATGGTGTAATTAAAGTTTTATTAATTTTTTTATAAATATGTTTTTTTTATTTTTATTATGATATAATTCGAGTAAATTAATCAAGAAATTTTAGATTGATAAAATAAAAAGGAAGTAAGAATATGAGTGATGAATATATAATTTTATTAAGTGCAATATTAGCTACTGCTACACTTATAAGTTTAAAAGCTATAGTATATATTATTAAAGTAATCCAATTTAACAAGATTGCTAAAAATAGTAAAGCACGAATGGAAGAACTAGAGAAGCTAGAGGAAGAAGGTAAAATAAAAACAATTATAATAGACTTAGAAAGTGAAAAATTTAGAGTAAGAAACCCTATAAACTTTAATGGTCTAATAATAGATGGCGAAAAGTATAATGATTTAACATCATGGTTTATAAAGAAACAAGAAGGGCTATACATTATAGGAAAACAAGAAGATTACATAATAAAATTATTAATAGATAAAAACTAAATATATCAGAGGTTAAAATATGGAAGAGCAAAAGATAAAAGAAATAATAGAAGAAATGCCACAGTATAAAGTAAATAAAATTGCAAACGAAATTGCAATAAGAATTATAAATGTATTTGGCAATTTAAAAGAAGAATATTCGGAATTATTAAAAAGGCTAGAACAATGTAAAATAAGTATTGTAAAATTTGAAGATGAAAGTATAAAACATTATTATAGTAATGGGACTATATATCTTTCAAATAAAATTTATACAAATTCAATAAACGAAGTGTTAGTAATAGAATTTTTACACTTTTTACAAGAAGGTAAGGAACAGTCTTGCTTCTTAGAAGCGTTAAATAAATTTGTAACAAAATTACTAACACAAGAATTAAAAGAAAGAATGAACATATTTGGAATTTTTTTAGCATCTTTAATAGAGGGCGACTATGCTTTGTTAGTTAATTTAGTAATGCAAATAGATTTCTTATTAGGAAAAGAAGAATTAGTACAAACTGTAATAAATAATAAAGATGATTATTTTATATTATTAAATAAAGTTTTAAATGGTAATAAAGAAAAGCTTATTTCAGATTTTAAGAAACTATACTATTTAGAAATAGAGTATAAAGAAACAGATGACATATATAAAATAGAACAAGAAATAAAGGTAACATATTTTGATATACAAAATTATATAATGAAATCTTATTTTTACTATGCTGTAACTAATATATATAATGAAGAGGATATAGATAGTATAAAAGATAAATTAGAAGAACTAAAGAATTATAGAGGTGTAGCAGAAGAAGATAAATTTTATGAAGAGAGCTATAATAAAATAACAGAAAAATTAAATAAAAAAGAAAAGGAATATAACAAGAAAAAAAGCAAAAATGCTTTAGCTGTTATATACAATAATAAGATAATAGCTTTTATAAAAAGAATACTATCATTTAATCATTAATAGGAGGAAAGAAAGATGAAAGAAGTATCAAAAGTGTATTTTACAGATTTTAGAGCTTTACCAGGTACAAACTTACAAAAAAAGTTAGAAAAGCTAATGAAAAAAGCAGGAATAGAAAATATTAATTTTGAAAATAAATTTGTTGCAATTAAAATTCATTTTGGAGAACCAGGAAATTTAGCATATTTAAGACCAAATTATGCAAAAACAGTAGTAGATGTTGTAAAAGAATTAGGTGGAAAGCCATTTTTAACAGATTGTAATACATTATATGTTGGGCAAAGAAAAAATGCATTAGACCATTTAGAAGCAGCATATGAAAATGGATTTAGCCCATTTTCTACTGGTTGCCATGTAATAATAGCAGATGGGCTAAAGGGAACAGATGATGTAGAAGTACCAGTAGAAGGTGGCGAATATGTAAAAAATGCTAAAATTGGAAGAGCAATTATGGATGCAGATGTGTTCATATCTTTAAACCACTTTAAAGGACATGAAGCAGCAGGATTTGGAGGAGCTTTAAAAAATATTGGTATGGGCTGTGGTAGTAGAGCAGGAAAAATGGAGCAACACCGCTCTGGAAAGCCTTCTGTAGATTTAGAAAAATGCAAAAAATGTCACCTTTGTGCTAAAAATTGTGCTCATGGTGCAATAACTTTTGATAATAATGGAAAAGCTAATATAGACCACAATAAATGTGTTGGTTGTGGTAGATGTTTAGGTGCTTGTAATTTTGATGCTATTTATAACAATAATACTCATGCAAACGAATTACTAAATAAAAAGATGGCAGAATATACAAAAGCAGTTCTAGATGGAAGACCAAGCTTTCATATTAATTTAGTTTTAGACATATCACCATATTGTGATTGTCATGCAGAAAATGACCTTCCAATTTTACCAGATATAGGAATGTTTGCAAGCTTTGACCCAGTAGCCTTAGACCAAGCTTGTGCAGATGCTTGTAATGCACAAAAACCTATACAAGGTAGTTTATTAGATAACAATATGCAGTCAAAAGACTTCGAAGACCACCATGACCACTTTAAAAACACTACTCCACAAAGTGAGTGGAGATCATGCTTAGAGCATGCAGAAAAAATAGGAGTAGGTACAAGAAAGTACGAAATTATTAAAGTTAATTAATTTTTTGAAAAAAGTTATATGTGCTAATATAACTTGGTCTATTAAATCTTTTTAGTAAATATAGAGAATTGGGATTTTTAGTTAGTTTATTAATACCTTCTTCACAAGATAAACTAGCTTTAAATCCTAATTCTTTTATTATATCTAAAGATTCTTTAGAAACTCCACCAAATGGATATGTAAAGCATTGTGGAGTATAACCAGTATTATCTTTAAATTCATTTTGCAATTTTAAAATATCCTCTTCTAAAACCACTCTATAATTTTCGCTAGATTCACCTTTTATTTTCTTAGTACCAATTCTTTTACCATTGCTATGGTGTAAATCATAAGTATGGTTTTGGAATTCTATACGTCCAGTATCAATTAATTCTTTAATATCTTTCCATCTTAAATATGAATAATTTAAATTAGCTTCATCTGTTTTAGTAAACTTATCTGTATAAGTTCCTACAATGGAGATTACAGCTTTCATATCATATTTTTCTAATAATGGAAATAGATAACCATAATTATTATAATGCCCATCATCAAAAGTTAAAATAATAGGTTTTGGAGGTAAGCTTTCATCATCATATACATAGGCAATTAAATCAGAAATGGTAATTGTTGTATAACCATTATCTTTAAGATATTTTAAGTCTTCTTCTAAAACAGTTGGTGTAATAGTATATTTATTAGACCTAGAAGCATCTTTTAAAATGCTATGGTACATAATTATTGGAACTTCTACATAATCCTCGGTATTTGCAATCACAATAGAAAATCCTATAACTAATAAAATAATTAATATTACAAAGGCACAGATAAATTTTGAGAAAGAAAATATTTTTATCTTCACAATAAATCCTCCTAAATAAAATCTTAATAAATTGTATACTTTTTCCTTAATATTTATGTGCTAATATATAAAAAGATAAAATACTAAGGAGGGTGAAAAGTTGAAAAAGATTATATTAAGATGCGAAAATTTAAAAAAGAATTTCCGGTCAAAAAGAAATTTTAAAAGGTGTATCATTAAAATTAGAAGAAGGAGATATTTTAGGTTTTATTGGTCCAAATGGAGCAGGAAAAACAACAACTATAAAGTTAATACTAGGACTTCAAAATATAACATCTGGAAAGGTATATATAAATGGATATAACATAGAAGAAAACTTTACAAAAGCAATACAAAGTGTTGGTACAATTGTAGAAAGTCCAGATTTATATATGTATATGTCAGGTTATGAAAATTTAAAATTAGTAGCCAACCTATATAAAAATGTAGACACTAATAGAATAAATGAAATTGTAAAATTAGTTGGACTAGAAAATAGAATTAAAGATAAGGTTTCTAAATATTCACTAGGAATGAGACAAAGGTTGGGTATTGCACAAGCATTATTGCATAATCCAAAACTATTAATACTAGATGAACCAACAAATGGTTTAGACCCAGAAGGAATAAAAGAAGTAAAAGTACTTTTAAAAAGATTAGCAGAAAAGGAAAATATGGCAATATTAATATCTAGCCATAACTTAGCAGAACTAGATACATTTTGTAATAAAATCTCAATAATAAAAAATGGTGAAATAGTAGAAACAAGCGATATAGAAACATTCAAAAAAGATATAAAGAAAGATTGTTATATATTAGAAGTTGAAGATACTAGCATTATAAATTCTATAATAGATTATAAAAATGAAATTTTAACAGAAAGAGAAATAAGAATTTATATAGAAAAAAGTCAAGTACCTATGCTTTTAAAGGAATTAATTTTAAGAAATATAAAAGTATACAGTATAGCGGAAGAAAACTTAAGTTTAGAAGATGCATTTTTAGAAAAGACTGGGGGGAATATAATTGATTAAATTAATAAAAAATGAATTAGTAAAAATTTTCTCTAAAAAGAGTATGATTGTTATTGGAGTTTTCATATTAATATTAATAATAGGTATTAATGTAATGGGAAAAATAAGTATAGATAAGTCAAGTTCATATCCGGCATATACAGATAATTATATAAGTTATCTAGAAGAGGAATTAAATGGGTTAGACCAGAATAAAGCATCAGATATAAATAAATATGCAGAAGTGAAGTCACAAAAGGATGTAGCAGATTTAGCAAAAAATTATACACAAAATAGCTGGCAAGCAGAAGTAATAGAAAATGTTATGGCTCCAATAATGGGAGAAATAAATAATTATAAATATGTAGATAAAAACGAAAGTAAACTTGCAGAATCTAATGCTAAATATGATGAGATGTCTAAAGCTTTAAAAGAAAACAATTGGAAGTATTTTGCAAATAAAGAACTTGAAAATGTTAATTTACAACTTGAACAACTAAATTTGTTAATGGAGCAAGATAAGGAAAATACAGACTTACAGTTACAATTAAAAAGCTTAGAATTACAAAAAGAAGTAGTTACATTAAGATTAGAAAAAGATATAAAATATGGTAGTGAAGATTATAAAAGTTTGGCAATACAACGTTATAGAATGTATATGGAAAATTACAGTCAATATGCACAAAGCAAGAATATAACAGATGAAGAGAAAGTAGAAATGAATAACAACCTAGAACAAGCAAACTTATATAAGTATGACATATATAATAATACCGAATACCAAAATCCTTCAACGGCAAATTATTTATTCCAAAATTCTATATCATCATATATTGTTATTATAGTAATGGTTATTGTAATAATTGCAGGTATTTCTGTTAGTGAAGAATTTAACAAAGGAACTGTAAAATTATTATTAGTTAGACCATATAGTAGAACAAAAATTCTTATTGCAAAGCTAATTTCTGTTTTTATTACTATGGTTATTACTACAATTTCTATTTTAGCTCTACAATTTATTGTTGGTGGAATAGTGTATGGATTCGAAACTTATGCAATGCAAGTTTTACAATTTGACTTTACTAACAATAGTATTATTACAATAAATATATTTGCATATTTAGGATTAATGTTTGTATGTAAATTACCAATATTTATTTTAATAGGAACTTTAGCATTTGCACTTAGTACAATTTTCTTAAATTCACCACTTGCAATAGCTTTACCTATATTTGGATATATGGGTAGTGACATGATTAATATGTTGGCTCTTAATTATAAATGGGATTGGGTAAAATATTTTGTAACACCTAACTGGGACTTAAGCCAATACTTATTTGGAGGAACACCAATGTTTAAAAATACTAGTGTAGAATTTTCAATTACTATTTGTGCAATATATTTTGTAATAATGCTAGTAGCTTCTATAGTATCATTTAAGAAGAGGAACATAAAGAATGTTTAAACTTTTATAATGTAATTATGGCGTACCTATAATAGAAAATCTTAGGTACGCTTTTTACTTTTGTTATACCTTGATTTTTAGGCAAAAACAGACTATAATATTGTGGAAAAAATAATTTGGTATAAATAATAGAAGGGGTAGAATTGATAACAAGATATATAAATTTAAAAGAACAATATAATGATGAGGAAATTAAACAAGTAGCAGAAGAAATACAAAATGGAAATTTGGTTATTTTTCCAACAGAAACAGTTTATGGTATAGGAGCAAATGCTTTTAATGAAGATGCATGTAAAAATATATTTAAAGCGAAAGGTAGAGCAAGTGACAATCCTTTAATTGTACATGTGTGTAATGAAGAAATGATAAGCAAAGTTGCTAAAGAATCAAATGAATTAGAAAGAAAATTAATAAAAGAATTTTGCCCTGGGCCTTTTACTATAATATTGAAAGCTAAAGAAATTATTCCAAATGTAGTAACAGCAGGACTAGACACAGTAGGAATAAGAATGCCATCAAATAAAATTGCTAGAAAATTAATAGAATATGCTAACACTCCAATTGCAGCACCTAGTGCAAACGCTTCTGGAAAACCGAGTGGAACTAAAATTGAGGATATAAAAAAAGAATTTGATGGAAAGGTTTCTGCTATTATAGATTCAGGAATGGTAGATATTGGACTAGAATCTACTGTGGTTAAGGTAATAGAAAATAAAGTACGAATACTAAGACCAGGAAAAGTAACAAAAGAAGATATAGAAAAACTTGGTGTAGAAGTAGAAATAGATAAAAATATACTTGGAAAATATGATGGAAAAGAAAAAGTATTATCACCAGGGATGAAATATAAACATTATGCACCAAATACTAAATGTGTTATGATATACAGCAAAGATGAACTAAAAATGGTAAATAAAATAAATGAGTTCATAAACGGAAAAGAAGCTTTAATAGTTTGTAAGGATTGCAATTACTCTAAATATAATGCGAAACATAAGATTAAGATGGGAAATAATTTAGAAGAAATAGCACACAACATATTTTCTATATTAAGAGAAGTAGACAAATATAATGTAGATATAGTAGTAATAGAAGGAATGGAAAAAGAAGGACTAGGTCTAGCTTTAAATAACAGATTACTACGAGCATGTGAATATAATTATATAGAAGTATAAACATATGCTATTGTCTAATTACACTAAAAGAGGTGTTTTTAATAAAGAGAATGTATAACTAAAAATAAATAGGGATTTTAAGGACCGTCCCTTGAATCCCTATTTATAATAAGGTATAATATAAGTGTATTAAAAAATAAGGAGTGATTTGTATTAATGAAAAAATTTGATGATGGTAATATCGAAATACAGTATAGTGATGAGAATGAGCCGTGTGTGCTCGAACTAATGAACCAAGTACTTATTGCTTATGAAACTATCACAAGTTTATTTAAACTAAAAAACTATAATAGAAAGATTATAATTTGCTTATATAATAGTGTAGAAGAACTACATAATGAAGTTTTTGGTGAAAAGCAAGAGGAATGGAAAGTAGCAATAGAAGATGAAGAAGGTAATTTAAAATTAGTAACACCTTTAAATTCGGGAGCAGTACATTCTTATAGCGATATAATGAAAATTGCACAAAAAACTGTTGCAGATAGTATTCTTGCAGATAATTTTGAATATATTCCAAAATGGTTAGATATTACAACATACATTTTTGGTTTGAATGATGCTAAAACAACGTATTCTTATAAAAAACTAGATATTGGTAATGTAAGAAGTTTTAGTGATGCTTATTTTATAACTTTATCTTTAATTAATACTTATGGAATAAATAAAGTTATAAAATTGTATAAAAAAGCAAAAAATTATAATAAAGTATTAAAAGCTTCAGATTCAGAAATAAATAATATAATTATAAAATACTATGCAGAGGTAGTATAATATTTTTCCACAAAAATAAATTTAATATAATATAAAAAGAACCCATAGGTTAAATACTATAAAATGTAATTAATCTATGGGTTACTGTTTTGTCGAAAAAGGTCATAAACCGAAAAAAATGGCGAACGAAAATACTTGCATTTATTATACTATGGGTATAAAGTAGACGATACAAGCTTAATTGTTAGACATATTTTTTTTAGCAATTATAACTTAAGAAAAATAAGAAGGGAAGAGAAAACAAATGAGCAAGAGATTTTATGGTGGAATATTTTATGAGCCGAAGTTAATGATAGAATTAGGAGTAGAACATCCAATTAGTTTGCTATATTATTTAACATATGAGAATGCAAGCTATGGAATAGAAATTGTAAAAATACAATTTAATGAAGATTCTAAAATAACAAGAGAAGTAGGAGTTATAGAAGATATTTCACCAAATGAGAAAGAAGTAATTTCTATTATAAATAAATTAAAAGAACACTACGTTACACCAATTGTAATGAAAGATATAATAGATGATATGAAGTACGAAATATCACCAACAATAATAACAACTAGAACATAGGTTTTGGTTGTTTTTTTATATTCTTTAGTTACTAATAGTAGTTTTATGTACTCTAAAATTTTATATTTGCTTTTTTTAGTAATTTTAGTATATAATTATTAAAAATTATTAAGAGGAGCAATAAAATGAGAATTAGATTTAAACCATGGGCAAGACCAGAATTAGAAGCATGTAAATTTTATATAGATAATCCAGAAGACTATAAAGGAAAATGGAAAACAGTTTTTAAAAACTCAAATAACCCAATCCACTTAGAATTGGGATGTGGGAAAGGTAACTTTATATCAAAACTTTCTATAAATAATCCAAATATAAACTATATTGCAATAGACTTAGTAGATGCAATGTTAGGTTTAGCTAAAAGAAATATAGAGCAAGAGTTTAAAGATAATAATAAAGAACCTTCAAATGTAATTATTACTAGGTTCGATATAGAAAGAATATTATTAATGATGAGTAATAACGATAAGGTAGAAAGAATTTATATTAATTTTTGCAATCCTTGGCCTAGAGGAAAACATAGAAAGAAAAGATTAACACATACAAGGCAATTAGAAAAGTATAAAGAGTTTTTAATTCCAGGAGGAGAAATACATTTTAAAACAGATGATGATGATTTATTCGAATCTAGTATAACGTACTTTAACGAAAGTGGATTCGAAATAACAAAAATAACATATAATTTACATTCTGAAACAGATTGGGAAGATATTAAAACAGAACATGAAGAGATGTTTTCTAAAGAAGGAATTAAAATTAAGGCTTTAATTGCTAAGCTTAAATAATTAATAAGAAGAGGAAAAATATACATTGAAAGTAAAAGAATTATTAGAAGACATTAAAAGCAATGAAGAATATAAAAAGTTAGATGAATTAAGTTTTATTAGAAAGATTAGAAATAGGAAGAAATAAAACTTTTGATGTAAAATATTATTTTGGTAATACTGAGACTCAAAAGAAAATATATAATCTTGCTAGAAGAAGAACAGAAGTAGAAAAAAGATTGGATGAACGAGAGATTATATGCTATTCTTTAGCAAGACAATGTGAATACATCTTTAAAAACTTAGGATATAGTTGTACTGTTACTCATGAACCTAAAGAACTAGAACATGTGTTTAATATTCTTACATTAAAGGATGGTAGAAGAATAAAACTAGACTTACAATCTGATTTAGAGTTTATTCAAACTGGTAGAAAAACAAGATATTTTGGCACGTCAGATAATGAATATGTTTTATTAGATGAGCTACCAGAAAAGGAAATAATAGAAGCAGATAGAAATATAGGTTATCCTAATAAAGAAGTAGAGTATTCAGACGAAACAATAAATAGTATTATAAATAATTTAAAAGGTTTACCATTAACAGAAAGAGTATCAAGCTTTATAAGTAATAATGAAATAAATGAAATTTCTAAAGATATGGGATATATGCAAAAATATTCTTTTTTCTATAAAATGTTAAGTAGTTTAGCAGAAAATGAAATATGGAAAAAGCTTTTTATATTTCCTTGCGAAATTAAACCAGAGGAATATACAAGTTGTATATTTGTAAATGATAAACAACCAAAAACATATTTATATTCTAATAAGCATAATATGTTTTTAGGTGTAGATATAGGTAAGATAGCTACTTTACAAGAAGAGGGATTAAAATTAGGAATTAGGGGAAATGAAAACGGAGTAAAATTATTAAAAAGAGTAATAAGAGAGCAAAACAGAAAGCAAGAAAATTCGGAACAATCTTTATAAATTAATATGTTTTAGCTTGTCAACTCTTAAATACTAATATATAATTAATAAAGTTACAACCAAGTATATCTTTAAAAGGAGGATAAAATGTCATTTATAGATGAAATTAAAAATAGAGCAAAAAAAGATATAAAAAAAATAGTACTTCCAGAATCTGAAGATGATAGAACTTTAAAAGCTACATCTGAAGTACTAAAACAAAAGTTTGCAGAAATAATATTAATAGGAAATAAAGAAAAAATATTAAAAAGAGCAAACGAATTAAATCTAGAAAATGTAGAAGAAGCAGAAATTATAGATTCAGTTAATTCAGATAAATATGATGAATTTGTAGAAAAATTTTATGAATTAAGAAAAAATAAAGGTATGACTATAGAAAAGGCAAAAGAATATATGTTAGATAATACATATTTTGGTATGATGATGGTAAAACAAGGATATGCAGATGGTTTAGTATCTGGAGCAGTACATTCTACATCAGACACATTAAGACCAGCGCTTCAAATTTTAAAAACAGCACCTGGAACAAAATTAGTATCTGCATTTTTTATGATGATTGTACCTAATTGTGAATTTGGTGAAGATGGAGTATTTCTATTTTCAGATAGTGGATTAAACGAAAATCCAGATAGTGAAGCTTTATCTGAAATAGCAATTTCATCTAGCAAAAGTTTTGATCTATTAGTAGGTAAAGAACCTAAAATAGCAATGCTTTCTTATTCTTCACATGGTAGTGCTAAGTCAGATTTAACTGAAAAAGTAATAAATGCAACTAACCTTGTAAAAGAAAAAGCTCCAGAATTATTAGTAGATGGAGAATTGCAATTAGATGCTGCAATAATTCCAGAAGTTGCAGAATATAAAGCAAAAGGAAGTCCTTTAAAAGGAAAAGCTAATGTTTTAATTTTCCCAGATTTAAACTCTGGAAATATAGGTTATAAATTAGTTCAAAGGCTTGCAAAGGCAGAAGCATATGGTCCTTTATGTCAAGGTATAGCAAAACCTGTTAATGATTTATCAAGGGGATGCAATAGTAAAGATATAGAAGGTGTTATTGCAATTACAGCAGTTCAAGCTCAAGAACAAGAAAAATAAATTGGAGGTTTTTTTATGAAAATTTTAGTAATTAATTGTGGAAGCTCATCTTTAAAATATCAATTAATAGATATGGCTTCTGAAAATGTAATGGCAAAAGGAACTTTTGAAAGAATTGGACAACCTAATTCATTCTTAACACATAAAGTGAATGGAGAAAAATATAAATTAGAAAAACCAGTAAAAAATCATGAAGAAGCATTAGAATTTTCTTTAGAACAATTATTAGATTCTAAATATAAGGTAATAGATTCTTTAGAAGAAATTAATGCTACAGGACATAGAGTTGTTCATGGTGGTGAAAAATTCAACAAACCTGTAATAATTAATGAAGAAGTAATAAAAACAATAGAAGAATGTTCTCATTTAGCTCCACTTCATAACCCAGCAGCAATAATGGGAATTAGAGCAGCAGAGAAGATAATGCCAAACAAACCAATGGTAGCAGTATTTGACACAGCTTTCCACCAAACAATGCCAAAAGAACATTATATATATCCAATACCATATAAATATTATAATGACCTTGGGGTTAGAAAATATGGTTTCCATGGTACATCACATCAATATGTATCAAAACGTGTAGCTGAACTTGAAGGAAAACCAGTAGAAGACTTAAAAATTATATCTTGCCATTTAGGTCAAGGTGGAAGTATATGTGCTATACAAGGTGGTAAGTCTGTAGAAACAAGTATGGGGCTTACTCCTCTTGCTGGTATACCTATGGGAACACGTTCTGGAGATATAGACCCTTCTGTAGTAACTTTCATAATGAAACAAGAAGGATTAACACCTGACGAAATGGAACGTATTTTAAACAAAGAATCTGGAATTTTAGCATTATCTGGAGTTTCACAAGATTGTAGAGATATGGAAGCTGCTGCAGAAGAAGGAAATGAACAAGCAGAACTTGCAATAAAAATACATAATTATTTAGTAGCAACTCAAATTGCTAAATGTGCTGTTGCAATGAATGGTTTTGACGTTATGTTATTTACAGCAGGAATTGGAGAAAACCAAAAAAATATAAGAAAAGGTATTTGTGAAAATTTAAAATTCTTAGGAATAGAAATAGATGATGAAAAGAATAATGTAAAAGGAGAAGAAAGACTAATTTCTACTGAAAACTCTAAAATTAAAGTTTATGTAGTACCAACAGATGAAGAATTAATGATTGCAAAACAAACTTTAGAATTAATTAAATAGATAAATAAAAGGGAACATATGTGTGTAGCAAATAAACTTAATTTGCTGCAAGTATGTTCGCTTTTTTTATGTTAAATTTGATAAATTTGTAAATAAATGTTATAATAGATAAGATAACTTGTTAATATAACTCTAATAAATGAAGGGAGAAAAACAAATGAAATTTGAAAACAACGAATTATGCAGAGAATGTGGAGGAAAATGCTGCCAAGCTAGCAGTTGCTTGTATGCACCAGAAGACTTTAAAGAAATAAGTGTAGAACATTTTCTTCGGCTATATAATGAAGGAAAAATAATGTTCTCGCGGGTGTCACAATTAGACGGTGGTACACCATTTAATCAATGGTTAGTAAAACCTGCACAAGTTGCAACACCTAGAATACAGACTAATATCATGGTAGGAAATTCTCCATGCATACATTTAACAGAAAAAGGATGTGAAATAACAGACTACTATCACAGGCCTAGAGGAGCTAAACTCTTAGAGCCTAAATTGGTCGAAATAAAAGAATGCAGACCACAATCTTTTTTAACATCGCTTCCTATTTCTTTTGTTATAGAAGATTGTAAGACTCATTTTACTGTAGAAAAAGCATTAGAAGAATGGAAGCCTTTTGCCGTTATTCTAGAGGCTACAGTGGAACACATTCTTGCAGAAGAAAGACTTCAGATACAAGAATTTTCTTATAGTCATGAAGTCTGTAAAATGTGTGGAGGACGGTGCTGTAAAGTAAGTGGTTGTAGCTTTGCACCTACTGATTTCAAAGAAATATCCTATGCATATCTAAAAAAGCTTATTTCTAAGGGATTCATTTCTATTATCACTATTCCAGACATACAATCCGGCTTAGAAGAAGATATTTTATCTTTAAAAGTTCGGAACAAAGGAGCTAGAGTATGTGACTTAGATGTACATCTTGCTAGACCTTGTATTCTGCTTGAAGAAACGGGATGTTTTTTCGAAGATGAAGATAGACCATATGGCGGAAGAGCATTAGTACCTAATCTTCCAGAAATTGGTTGTAAAATGGGATATAGCTACAGACAGTGCGCTCTGGACTGGAGGCCATACCAGAAAGTTTTGAGAGAGCTGTATAACTATTTTTACCATACAGATATTCCATTCAATGGCATAGTTTAAACTTTAAGAGGACTTTAATATTGTGTAATACGCAATATTAAGGTCTTTTTTAGTATAATTACTATCTAAAAACACCATAATTAACATAATTTCATATTATATATAAAGATAATGTGAAAGGGGGAGAAAAATGGAACTTAAGAATATTAATGTAGGGTTTGCGTTAACAGGCTCTTTTTGTACATTTAAAAAGGTAATACCAAAAATAAAGGAACTAAAGGATCTAGGTGCTAATATACTACCAATTATGTCATACAATAGCTACAATTTTAATACAAAGTTTGGAAAAGCAAAAGATTTTATAGAAGAAATAGAAGGTATTACAGAAAATAAAATTATTCATACAATACAAGGAGCAGAACCTATTGGTCCTAAAAGTTTAACAGATATTATGGTAGTTGCTCCATGTTCTGGAAATACTCTTGCAAAACTTGCAAATTCGATAATAGATACACCAAGTACCATGGCAATAAAATCACATTTAAGAAATCAACGACCTTTAGTGGTAGGTATATCTACTAATGATGGACTTTCTGGTTCTGCCGAAAACATAGGCAAGTTATTAAATAGAAAAAATTATTATTTTGTACCATTTACACAGGATAATCCTATAACAAAGCCAACATCATTAGTCTTTAAATTTGATTACTTAATACCATCTATAAAAGAAGCATTAAATAATAAACAATTACAACCTATAATAGGATAAAAGGTATAAAATATATATTAATAAAAAGTATAATTCATATTAATAGAGCTTAAGTAGAATGATAAAAGCACTAATAAAAATTAGTGCTTTAAATTATTTATTAGCAGAATAATCTGAAAGTGGGTTTACTTCTACAGCGTTTCGTACTTGTTCATTAGCCACATGAGTGTAAATTTCTGTTGTAGAAATACTTTCGTGTCCAAGTAATTCTTGCAGAGCTCTAATATCAACATTTCCATATTGGTACATAAGAGTTGCAGCAGTATGTCTTAATTTATGAGTAGAGTATTTTTTTGTATCTAGGCCAGCTCGTCTTAATTCTTTGTCTACAACATATTGAACAGTTCTTTTACTAATACGTTCTTTTCTTTCACTTAAAAATAAAGCTTTAATAGAACTTGGCTTAATACCTATTTTAGGGCGTACTTCTAAATAGCTGTTAATGGCTTGTAAACACGCTTTATTTAAGTATATAGTTCGTTCCTTATTACCTTTACCTATTACAGTCATTTTTGCATCATCAAACGAAATATCGTTAATATTTATACCTACTAATTCTGATAAACGAAGTCCACAATTTAAAAATAATGTTATTATAGCATAATCTCTTTCTTTATTTCTTTCTTCGTCACTTGTAACAGTGAGTAACTTTTTACTATCGTCAAGAGTTAAATATTTTGGCATACGTTTTTCTATTTTGGGAGTTTCTAAATTTTGAGCAGGATTTTTTTCTATTAAATTTGCCTTTTGTGAAAGATAATTAAAGAACACCCTAATACTGCTAACTTTTCTTGCACGTGTAGCAGCTTTACTATGGTAGGTTGTAGTAAGATATGCAAGAAAAGCATGTATATCATTTAATTCTATTTTCTTTATTACATCTAAAGATAAATTACTTATATTAATGTCCTTAAAATCTTTAGATGATGTAAGATTAAAATGGACCATTATAAATTTTAAAAACATTGCTAAGTCATAATTATATTCTTTTATTGTATTTGGAGATTTATTTAATATTGTTATAGAATAATCTAAAAACGAGTTTAGATATTCTGGGTTCATATCGCGTGAAATCATTTTTTCCTCCTATATTATTCTTCATAATTAGCCATATTACTTGATATTTTTGTGATTATATCTAATATAAATGTTATTATAATATAGCACAATGCAAAATTATTTTCGTTAAATAAATTACCCATAAAAGATGGGGTAAATAATTGGTTAATAAAAAATCTAAAATATACATAATTGCCTGAAAAAACAATTTGGAAATTTACATTATATTTTTTATAAAATTCAGTTAGATAATCCAATATATCTGAAGTTAATATTTCGTGAGTATTTAGTCTATTATTTGAATATACATGTAAAACCTTGTTAAAATCTGAGTTATCCATTTCTATGTATTTTAATAATGAATTTGTAGCACCTAATGCATACGACGTATTATATTCTAAATTTTCTGTATTAATTTTTGTATAAGAAGGAACAGCTTTATCTAAAATAACAGTAGCAAAAATTCCATTAAATACATTTTCTGTAGTGGAGGTTGCAACTATATTAGAAGCATAAAATTTATGATTTTCTTTAGTATATCCACTTATAGTATCTTTAGTTATCAAACTTTTAAGTTCTAAATTGTCAAAATATGCAGATTGATAATAATTTTCTTCATTTTCATAAGATATATTATTATAACTTAAATCTATATTTATTAATTGTATGAAACGTTCTATAACGTTCGAATATTTAACCCTAAACTTTTTAAACTCTAATAAAAACATAACAATTACAATGAGTAAAGCTAATGCTGGAATAATAGAAAATGCCATGTTAAAAGAATTTAAATAAGTAAAAATAAAAGTAAATAAAAGTAAAACAAAGCACAATATTCCCAAAACAGTATAAAATAATAGTTTTTTCTTTATAGAAAGTATCTCGGAAAAGTCTAAATTATTAAATTTTGTAAATATATCATGAAAAGAATCTGGTATCTGGGAAAGTGCTATTTTCTTATTAGAAAAGCTTGGCAGTAAAATAAATTTGTACACTAAGAAACCAACAAATATTGCAACTAAAATTTCTAAAAATATCATTTGTAAAACCTCCTATTGAGGTTATTTTACCATAAGTTATTTGCTATGTAAATTTTTTGACAATTTTTATTTTAAAGCATATAATTATTTTATATAAAAAAGATAGGAGAGAGGTAAAATGCTAGTTGCATTAATTTTAATACTAATTGCTTTAATTATATATGTAATAGTTACATATAATATTTTTGTAAAACTAAAAAAACAGATAAATAATTCATATAGCGTAATTGATGTTTATCTAAAAAAAAGATTTGACCTAATACCAAATTTAGTAGAAATAACAAAGGAATATGCAAATTATGAAAAGGATGTTTTAACAAAAATAACTGAGTATAGAACAGCATATAACCAAAAAAATGACAGAGATTCTATGTATAAATTAAATAAAGAATATGATAATTTGATGCTAATAGTTGAAAACTATCCAGAGTTAAAAGCAAGTGAACAATTTGCAAAATTGCAAAAAAGCCTTATAAAGGTAGAAAGCGAATTACAGGCTGCAAGAAGAATTTATAATAATGATGTAACAAAATACAATACCAAATTAAGTGTATTTCCTTCTAATATAATTGGTAAAATATTTAATTTTAAAGAAAGCGAACTATTCGAATTAACAGATAGAAAAAATGAAAAAGAAAATATTAATGTTGAAATATAAGCACACAATTTAAGCTAGGTAAAAAAGGTAATTTTCGGTTGATGTAAAATTAACTAAAGGTGTGCAATTTAACCTCTGTAATACTAGTAAAATATGTAAATTTATGTTATAATTAAGTATGATACAAAAATAGTTGAAAAATGGAGGTAAACAACATGACAGAATTGGAAAAGGCTTGTCGGGAGTTACTAAGAAAAAATGTAAGCTTGGTTGAAGATTTTTGCGAATGTGCTATATATGCACCTGCAAAAGACATCGAAAATAGTGAAATTTTGGATGATCCTGGATTTCCTACAGAATTTAAAAAGGTAGCAAGAAACTATGGCAACAAAAAGAATTTCGCAAGATTAGTTCATCGGGAACTAAAAAAGATTACTCTTGAAGAAGTAATGATGCAAAATCCTTCACTTATTAAAATTGTACAGCTTTCACGACTGTTTATGAAAGCTAACAAACAAGAGATGGAGGATATAAAAACTGTAGTTACAGACTTAATGCAAACAGATGCTCTTTATGTGGCAATATGCGAACGCAAAAACTTAGCAAAGTGGGACTTAGACTTAGAAATTAAAGAAGAAGATAAAGAAATCTTAAGAAGAGTTAAATTTTATCTTGCCTCTAAAGAAACAGGAAAAAAACGGGAATAGTTCCCGTTTTTTTCTGTATTATAAAAAATGTATATGTTTTTTATTTTAAATACTTTAAAAAATATTTTATTATTGATATAATGAAGCAAATATAAGAAAAAGGGAGTAGCAAAATGGAAAGAAATGATAGCAATGTATCACAATTATACGATTTGTTAAATCATATACCAGTAACGAAAGGTAATGCGAAAAAAATTCAAGAGATTAAAGATGCAATTGGAAAAAATGACTTAAAAAAGGCGCTTGATGGCATAAAAGAATTAAATGAAGCTTTACAAATGAGAAAGCAAGAAATAAAAAGAAACCAGACTAAGAAAGCAAAAGAAAAACAAGCAGCTTTAGAAGAAGGAAAACGAGAATTTGAGGCTGAGCAAATTAATGAAGATGAAGTAGAAAGATTTCCTAGTGAATTACAAGATTTAGATTTAGAAAAAGACTATATTGGTTTATTACTTTATGACCCAAGATATATAGTAAGCTACAACTTTGTATATGATGAAGTATATTTTCAAGATGAAAGAATGCTTAATTTATACAAAAGTGTTATTTTTACAGAAGGTGAAAAATATGCACCAGAAGCAGTAAAAAGAAAATTTAACTTTGCTAAAACAACAAAAGAAGTATACGACTTAAAGAAGCAATTAGTAACTCGTATTAAATTACAAAGATCAGTTACTATGGAAAAGGTATACACAGACTTAAAAAAATTATTTATTTTAAGAAATTGGTTTTTAAAAATACCTATTAAAAATATTCAAGATAAAGTTGTAGAAATTAAGAATTATGAACTATATGATAAAATGTCTGTAGAAGAAGTAGAAAATGCAGTTGAACAAGTTACTGCTACAGAAAAATTTAAAAGATCTGTATTAAATAGAGGACTTACAGAATTTCTAGAAACAGGAGAAAACAATTTAACTAATGGAATTCCTTTACCTTTTGCACGTTTAACAAAAGAATTTAAAGGTTTAAGAAAAGGAGAGACAATGGCAATAGCAATGCCATCAAACTCCGGAAAAAGTAGATTTACAATTAATTTAGTAGCAAACTTATCTTTAGTACATAAAAAAAGAGTATTAGTAATTTCTAACGAAATGTCAGAAGAAAAGATGAAATTATGTTTAATGACAACTATAATAAATGATCCAGAAATTCAAAAAATACATGGTAAGAAATTATGCAAAACAGAAGGAGAATTATTAGAATTCAAATTTAGACCTGATGAAGATGCAGATGCAAAAATAGATGAAGACGGTTTTGTATTACCGGAAGAAGGAGAAACAAGACCTGAATTTGTAAAGAGATTAGCAAAAATTTCTAAAGAGTTTAGAGATACAATTGCAGTAACAGACTGGATAGATAAAGAAATAAATAATTCTATATATTTTATTAATATAACAGACCATACTAATGACGAATTATTAAAAGTTATAATGAATTATTATTATATGAAGCACATAGAGTATGTATTTTATGATACATTAAAAACAGACACAGAACATATAGGAAATGGGGAAGAAGTTAAGAAAACTGCTACAATTCTTTCTAATTTAGCACAAAACTTTAATATGTTCATATTTTCGACGTTACAATTAACAGAAACTGCTACATGGCCAATTAATTTGACAATAAACGATCTACAAGCAAGTAGAACAGTAAAGGAAGTATTAGATACACTAACTTTAGTAAAACAAATTAACCACGAAAATTATAAAGATTATGAATATTCTATAGAAGAAATGGATGAGAAGTGCTACGATTTAGTAAAATATGATGATCCAGATGTACGATATTATGCTTGTGTTGTAGATAAAAACAGAGCAGGTGCTAAACCTAAATTACTATTTAGATTAAACTTAGCATACAATCGATGGGAAGAACTTGGATATTTAAAATTAAAACAACAAGACCAAGATAAACCTATTATTAAATAATATAATAAAGGTAAATTAAATGAAAATAAATTATCAAATAACACTTATCGAAAGGTAGGTGTTATTTTGTATATTCATAATATTCTACTTATATAAGAAATAGAAATTTCTATAAATTGTAATAATTTATAGAAACTCTGAATATATATACTTTAGGAGGTACGAGTTATGATAGATGAAAGAAGACAAAACAATATTAATGTTATTCAAAATATAGTATTAGAAAACAGAGAACGATTAAATGTAACAGGCATAAATGATATTTTAAGTTTCGATGATCAAGTGGTTATTCTTTCTACAGATTTAGGTATGCTTACAGTAAAAGGAAATGAACTAAAAATAAACAAGTTAAATATAGATGAAAGTGAAGTTAAAATAGAGGGAAATATAAGCAGTATGAGTTATAGTCAAAATTCAGAAGAAAGTAAAGGAGAAAGTTTTTTTAGTAAGATTTTCAAGTAAGTAGAGGGTTTGTATGTTACAACTATATAATTTTTGTGTATTTATTGTTTTAGGTATAGTTATAAGTTTTATATTTGACATATTTAGAATACTAAGAAAAAGTTTTAAAACAAATAACTTTTTTACATATATAGAAGATATTTCTTTTTGGCTAATATCGGGATGGTTAATAATTTCATCAATATTTAAATTTAATGACGGAGAATTACGTGCATATCTTTTTATTGGTATTTTAATAGGAATAGCTATTTATATAATATTATTTACTAAATTTGTGAATAATATCTTTCTAAAAATACTTACACCTATTAAAAAAACATTAGCCAGTTTTTTAGCATTATTTAAGAAAATTTGGGACTTAAAAAATAATTTTCATCAAAAATGTAAAAATAACTCAAAAAAACCTATACAAAAGGATAATTATATATTATAATTATAGGGAATTGATTATAGGAGAGAGAATAAATCCTACTGGTAAAAAAAGATTTAAACAGGCTTTGATTGAAAATGACATGGAATATATTTTAAATGAAGCTATAAATCAGGTAGATGCA
>USAE01000009.1 GCA_900552655.1 uncultured Clostridium sp. | reverse complement strand
TATATATATTAATAGACTTTATTACAAGTGTAGTAAAAGCTTCGAACCTACAAAAGAGAATACAAAGAGTAATACAAATAGGAGAAAATTTAAAAGAAAGATTAGAAGAACTAAAAAAGACTTCTTCAGAAAAACAAAAAGTTGCTTTACAAAAAGTGATAGATGATTTAAAATTAAATCAAAAAATGATGAAAGATAAAATAGATAAACAAGTTCTAAAATTAAATAAAGCATTTCCATCTATTCAATCTGAACACATAAAAGAATACGTAAAACTAAAAGTAAAAGAAATAAAAAACAAGAAAAAGGAGTAAATTATGATACAAGAGATATATATAATTGATGATGATAAATACTCATTACAAGATTTAAAACAACTATTTGTAGATAATGATGAATATAAATTTGTAAATGTTTCTACAGAAGAAATTAACAAAGCTTTAATGAATATTCCATCATTAATTATAATAAATGAAGATAATGTAGACAGAGATGTAGAAGAATTATGTGCTACAATAAGAAAGAATGAAGATAATAGTATAACTCCAATAATAGTTATTTCTTCTAATGCAGATAAAGAGCATAGATTAAATGTTTTAAAAAAGGCAGTAGAATATTATATAAGAAAGCCTGTTGACCAAGATTATTTGTATTATACAATTAAAAATTTAATGAGGTTAATGTATACAAATAGACGTGTTAGTCCATTAACTGGGTTACCAGGAAATGTACAAATACATGCGGAATTAAAAAAGAGATTGTTTAATAAAGAGGAATTTGGTGTATTATATTTAGACTTAGATAATTTTAAAGCATACAATGATGTTTATGGTTTTATTAAAGGTGATGAAATAATAAAATTTACTGCAAGAACAATTGTAAGAAATGTACATAAATTACAAAATAATGATTGCTTTGTTGGTCATATTGGTGGAGATGATTTTGTAGCTGTGGTTTCTAAAACTGACTATGACGAAATTTGTAAAAATATTATTAATGATTTCGACACAGAAATTTTAAGTTATTTTACAGAAGAAGATAGAAAAAGAGGATATATAGAAGTTGCAAATAGAAGAGGAATTTTAGAAGATTTTCCACTTACTTCAATTTCTATTGGTGTAGTAGATGCAGGTGTAGATAGATTTGAAAACATACTAGAAATAGGCGAAGTTGGTGCACAAGTAAAACATTTAGCAAAAACAATGCTTGGTAGTAGTTATGTAATAGATAGAAGAAAGGAATAATTTTAGCTAAATTTTATAAAGAAAATTACAATTTAAATTAATATCGTTCTAATACAACCCCTTATTGAATACATTGTAACAAAAGTATTCACATGGGGGTTTTCTTTATGAAAAATCTATCAATAGAAAAACGTGCAATAGAACTTGCACATTATATTATAAATTCAAAAGATACAGTAAGGGGTGCAGCGTCTAAATTTGGAATTAGTAAGAGTACGGTGCACAAAGACTTAAGTGAAAGATTACTAAAGATAAACCCAGTATTGGCAAAGGAAGTACGAAAAATATTAGATAAAAATAAAGCAGAAAGGCACATAAGAGGAGGAATGGCAACAAAGCTTAAATATAGCCATATAAAGGAAGATAAAGCGGGATAATTGCGAAATAAAATTACGATGAACCTAAGACTTTTAGAATTTAAATTTTCTATAAAATCTTAGGTTCCTTTTTTAGTTAACATGATATTCACAAGACTTAATAAATTAACATAAAATATATTAGGTGATAGCAATGAATAAAATAAAAAAGGGAAGTGTTGTGATAAAAAAATCAGACAAAAATAAAATTATTTTTATAGTAGAAAAAATAAAACTAGAGAAAAAAAAGAGAATAGCAACATTAAAAGGAGTATATGTACGAATTATAGAAAAGCTTCCTGTAGAAGAATTAGAGCTGGTAGACCGAAAATATGTAAATAAATATATAGAAGAAAACACAAAAATTTTAGAAAATAAAATTTATAAAAGAAGAAATTCGTATAATAACATTAAAACAGGAAAAATACTTCACCTAGATGGCGACAAAAGGTATATGGAAAAATCATATAAATATTATAAAAAATTAGGATTAAATGCTATAGTAAAATATGTTCCAGAAGAAAAACAAGAATATGTAATAAAAGACATAATATCTAAATACGAACCAGATATTTTAGTAATAACCGGACATGATGGAATGATAAAAAAAGGGAGAAACTATAATGATATATACAATTACATGAATTCTAGATTTTTCGTAAATACAGTAAAAAAAGCAAGAGAACATAAAATGGGAAATAATTTAGTTATATTTGCAGGAGCTTGTCAAAGTTTTTTTGAAGCGTTAATAGATGCTGGTGCAAATTTTGCTTCATCACCAGGAAGAGTATTAATAGACTTTGCAGATCCACTAATAGTAGCAGAAAGAATTGCCACTACCAACAGCGAATATTATATAACTATAGATGATATAGCAAATGACTTAAGAGATGGAAAAGAAGGAATTGGAGGAATAGGAGCAAGAGGAAAAAAGAGAAAGTAAATAAGAACAATAAACGATACTATTTTTTTAGCTGAAATAAGAGATAACACTAGAAAAGTAATAAAAATGTAATTTAATTGTAATGTAAATGTAATAAAATAAAAACAAGTAGCAATAAGAGCCTATATATCAAGGAAAAAGACTGGTACACAGAAGGTTTGACGTTTTGACACCTTTCGACAAAACTGCTATAATTAGAGCAGTTTTAAAAAGTAGGTGATGGAATGATTTGTAGAGATGATATAACAAATCTAAAAACAGATATTGATGGAAAGATTGGTCAAAAGATTATTGTAAAAGGATCTTTAGGAAGAAGCAGAACTTTCGAGAAAGAAGCCACAATAGAAAAAGCCTATCCAAATATTTTTATAGTAAAATATGAGGAAAACGATAGAAATGTAACATATAGTTATACTGATATCTTAACTAGAACTGTAGAAGTTCAAGTATTTGATGGCCAAGAATATAGCCCATTAATACCACCAGCAGAAGATAAAAGATTAAGTAAAAAAATAGATTTATAATATTTTGCTTAAATATAGATGAAAATTCCTAGAAATAGGAATTTTTTTTTGCCTTATTCATATAAATATAAAAAAGAAAAGGAGGTAAAAAATGAGTATAGAAGTTTTACAAGACAACTTATGTGTAAATAGACTTATAGAGGGGAAAAAGAAGGAAATTACATTAGAAAGTTCTATAATAGTTCCAGATATAAAGCCAGATATTGTAAAAACAATAGATTTAAGTGGAAATGTTTGTATATATAAAAAAGAAATGATAAATGGAAAGATTAAAATAGATGGTACAATAGATAGCAATATTATATATTTGGCAGATAGTGGAGATGAAACTATAAGAGGTCTTAATAGCAATATAGATTTTTCAGAATTTTTGGATGTAGAAAGCAAAGTAGAAGAGGCAGATATAGATGTTAATATAGTTTTAAAAAACATGGAATGTGATGTTTTAAATGGAAGAAAAATTAATTTGAAGGCTATCATAGAGGTAAATGTAAGATTATATTCTAACAATGGAGTGAGTATATTAAAAGAAATAAAGGGAATTAAAAGAATACAAAAACTTAATAAAATAGTACAATTAAATTCTATGGTAGGAAAAAATACTACAAATGCAAATGCTAAGGAAAATATAATATTAAATTCGGAAGAAAAAATTTTAGAAATTCTAAAAAAAGAAGTAAAAATAATAAATAAAGATTTCAAAATTAGTTATAATAAAATTGTAGCTAAATCCGAACTTAGTGTAAAAATATTGTATTTAACAGAAGAAGGAAAAATAAGTTATGTAGAAAAAGTAATTCCTATTATGGGATTTATAGATATGGAGAATATAACAGAAGAAAATATATGTGAACTAAAATATTGTATAAAAAATATTTTAATAAAACTTAATAACACAGAAGAAAATTCTATATACTTAGAAGTAGAAACAGAAATTAGTTGCTATTCATACCAAACTAAAGATATAGAACTAATACAAGATGTATTTACGCCATTTTCTAATATAGAATATAAACAAAAAACTATAAAAGCAATGGTAGGATTGCAAAATATAAGTGATAATTACGTAATGAAGGAGCAAATTACAAATTCAGAAATTAGTAACGGAAGAATTTATAATGTTAGTACAAATGCAAATATAAATAACATAAAAATACTTGGTAGCAAAGCTATTTACGAAGGAGAGGCAATTGTAAATATTTTATACGAAAGTGTAGAAACTAGACAAATAGATAAAAAAGAATTTAGATTTCCAATTAATTACGAAATAAATATATTAGAAGGAATGAAAGAAGAAAATTTAGACATTATTGTTGATGTGGAAAAGTGTGATATTCTTGCAGAAAATGAAAATGTTGGTCTTAACATAGAACTAAATATTAATACAAAAATGTTTAAAACGATAGAACTTAATATTATAGATGAACTAGAAGAAACGGAATTAGAAGAAAAAGAAGAACATAGTATAATAATATATTTTGTTAAACCTGGAGACACATTATGGAATATTGCTAAAAGGTATAAGAGCACAGTAGAAAATATAAAACAAATTAATAATATAGAAGATGAAGATAAAATAGAAGTAAACCAACAACTATTTATACCTAGATATGTAGAAAAAGTTCAGGCTATGTAATATGGAAAAAATATATTCTAGAAAAAAGATAAATTTATCTAAAGAGTATAAGTTAGTTCTTGCAGTTCTAATAACAGCGATACTTACAGTATGTTATTTAGTAAAAACAATTGGACCTACTTTTAACCAATTATGTTTAAACGAAGCAAAATCTGTAGCAACACAAATAGTACACGAAACAATAGACGAAGTTATGGAAAAATATGGCTATAATGATCTAGTTACATTAGTAAAAGATAAAGAAGGGAAAATAGTTTCGATGCAGGCAAACATTGCAATAATAAATAAAATTATTTCACAAATTTCTCTAAAAATACAAGATAAAATAGATAATACCCCAAATAGGGATATATATATAAGGTTAGGTTCTTTTACAGGGATTAAATTATTATCGGGAAGAGGCCCAAAAGTTCCAATTAGAATATCTAGTATAGGTAATATAAACACCGAAGTTATGAGTGAGTTTACATCTACAGGAATAAACCAATCTATACATAGGATTTTTACAAATATAACTTGTAAAATAGAAGTATTAACACCATTTAATACTATAAGTAATGAAATAGAAGAAAAAATAATATTAGCAGAAAATGTTATTATAGGAAATATACCAGAAAATTATTTAGATATTGGAAAACTATTAGGTAAAAATAATTAGTTAACATATTAAATTTCAAAAAAATTTGAAAAAAACTCCACAAAAGGCGAAAAACGTGTTATAATGAGGTCGAAGTGTTATATTTTATAAAATGCCTAGTAATATATTATTGAAATATAAAAAATAAAGGAGATAATATATGGATAAATTAAATGTTAAGAACTTAATTAATATTAAAGTAATTGGAATCGGTGGAGCTGGTAACAATGCTGTTAATAGAATGATCGAAGATGGAATCGAGGGTGTAGAATTTTATGAGTTTAACACAGAAGTAAAAGTTCTCGAAAAATCAAAAACAAAAAATGTTATGCAAATCGGGAAAGAAATTACAAAAGGACTAGGTGCTGGAGGAGATGTATCCATAGGTGAAAGAGCTGCAATGGAAAGCAGGGAAGAAATCAAAAATATATTACAAGGTACAGATTTATTGTTCCTAACAGCTGGAATGGGTGGAGGAACAGGAACAGGTGCAATTCCTACAATAGCACAATTTGCAAAAGAGATGGGAATCTTAACAGTAGGTATAGTTTCTAGACCATTTTCTTTTGAAGGAAAAATACGAATGGCAAGAGCACAAAGAGGAATAGACGAATTACGTGAAAATGTAAATTCACTAATAGTTGTTTTAAACGACAACTTATTAAAAGGAAACAGTAGGCTTACACTACAAAGTGCCTTTAAAGAAGTAGACTTAGTTCTAGAAAAGGGAATAAAAGGTATAACAGACCAAATTGCAACACCAGGTTTAGTAAATATAGACTTTGCAGATATTAGAACAATTATAGGCTACAAAGGAAATGCTTACATGGGTATTGGTAGAGGCAAAGGTGAACACAGAAACGAAGTTGCGGTAAAAGAAGCAATAGGAAATCCTTTAACAGAAACAATGATACAAAATGCTAAAGGAGTAATTGTAAACATAGCAGGAAGTGGAGAAATGCCTTTAGACGAGATAAATGCAATAATGACAGTAATAGGAGATAGAGTAGACAATCCAGAAGCAAATATAATTTTTGGAACAATTATAGACGATTCTTTACAAGATGAAATAATAATTACAGTTATAGCAACAGGAATCGGAATGTAACAAATATTCGGGATTAAGTGACGGTCCTTAAAATCCCGGTTTAAAACACCAAATGTTTTTACATTAAGGTGTTTTTTTTTGCCTAAATATGATAATATTAACACATATGAGGTGAGAAAATGAGTTTAAAATTAATATATGGAAAATCGGGTTCTGGTAAAAGTGAATATTGCTTTAAAGAAATTGCTAAAGATATAAATAAAGAAAAGATATATTTAATTGTGCCAAACCAAATGGCATTAATGGCTGAGAAAAAGTTAATGGAAATTACAAATAATGTGAGCCTAATAAATACAGAAGTAATTACATTTAATAGAATGGCTTTTAGAGTAAGAAATGAAATAGGTGGAGCTAAAAAAACTAACTTAAGTAAAAGCGGAAAAGCAATGTTACTTTACGATATTTTGTGCAAACAAAAAGATTCGCTAAATTTTTTAGGGAAAAGTTCTGAAAATGTAGATATAATAGGAAATTCTATAACTGAATTTAAAAAACATAGAATAGATATAAATAAATTAAGGGAAGAATGTAATAATACCCAAGATGTGTATTTAAAGTTAAAACTAAATGACATGATTACAATGTACGAAGAATTTGAAAGTAGTATTCAAAATAGATTTTTAGACGAAAATGATGTTTTAGATATTTTAAATAATCAAATAGTAGAAAGTAATCAATTTAAAGATGCAATAATATACATAGACGAATTTGTAGGCTTTACAACTCAGGAATATCAAATAATAGCAAAATTACTGCAAATTGCAAAACAAGTAAATATTACAATTTGCACAGATAATTTAATGCAAAATGAAGAACTAGACAAAGATATTTTTTATGCAAGTAAAAATACAGGAATCAAGTTAATTAATATTGCCAAAGAATATGGTATAGAAATTGAAGAAGATGTAAAGCTTAAAAATTTATATAGGTTTAAAAATGAAGAACTTAAACATTTAGAAGAAAACTTTTATAAAATACCTTACAAAAAATATGAGGAAGAGCCAAAAAATATAAAAATGTTTTTAGCTAACAATCAATATAGTGAAATAGAACATATAGCAACTCAAATAGTAAAACTAGTTAGAAATGAAGAGTATAGGTATAAAGATATATCTGTTATAACTAAAAATTTAAGTATATATTCTAGTTTAATAAAAGTTATATTTAGCAATTATAATATTCCAGTGTTTATAGATGAAAAAAGAGAATTAAGTGAAAATATAATAGTTAAATTTTTAATTTCGGTTCTAGAAATATGCAATAAAAATTGGTCATATGAATCTGTATTTAATTATTTAAAAACTGGATTTGTAAACATAGAAAGAGAAGAAATATTTAAACTGGAAAATTATTGCATAAGATGGGGAATAAAAGGAAACAAGTGGTATAAAGAAGATTGGAATTATGTAGGAAAAGATGAATATACAAAAGAAGAAGTAGATAGGCTAAACGAATTAAGAAGAATGATAGTAAAACCAATAAGAAATTTACAAGAAAAAGCAAAAAAAGATAATACATTTTTTAATTTGACTAAAATTTTATATGAGTTTTTACAAGAAATGAAATTGGAAGAAACCATAAAATTAAAAATAAATAAATTAGAAGAAAAAGGATTTATAGAACTTGCAAATGAATACGAAACTAGTTTTAAAGTTTTAATAGAATTATTTGACGAAATTGTGTTAGTATTTGGAGAAGAAAAAACAAATTTTGATAAATATATAAGCACATTAAAAATAGGATTAAAAAATACAGGGCTTGGTAAAATTCCAGCAACACAAGATGAAGTAATTGTTGGTGATGTTAGTAGGTCGAGAAGCCATAAAGTTAAAGCTGTATTTATTATAGGAATAAATGATGGGGAATTTCCAAGTGTATATAAAGACGAAGGATTTTTTAACGATAAAGATAGAGAATATTTAAAAGAGCAAGGCTTTGAACTTGCCAATGGAAGCTTAGAAAATTTATACGAAGAGAATTTTAATATATACAAAGCTTTTACAGTTGCAGAAGAAAAATTGTTTTTATCTTATGCTTCATCAGATAATGAAGGACGAACACTAAGACCATCAATCTTAATAACAAAGATGAAAAAGATATATTCAAACTTGCAAGAAACAAGTGACATAATAAGCCAAGAAAAAGAAATTATTACTAAAAATAATACATTTGACAACTTAATAGAAAAGCTAAACGATTATCAAGAAGGAAAAGATGTAGAAGATATATGGTTTGATGTTTTAAATTATTATGAAAACGATGCATTATGGAAAAGCAGGCTTTTAAAAAGTTTAGAGGGAATTACTTATACAAATATTCCAGAACAAATAAAGCCAGAATTTGTGAAAAAGTTATATGGAGAAACTTTGCATACAACAATTTCTAGATTAGAAAGATATAGAAGTTGCCCATTTTCTTTTTACTTAGAATATGGATTAAAATTAAAAGAAAAGAAATCTTTAAAATTAGACCCAATAGATACAGGTTCGTTTATGCATGAGGTTATAGATACATTTTTTGAGAATGTATCTAATAAAAAAATTTCGATAAAAGAAATTGAAAATGCAGATATAGAAAAAATTGTGAAACAAATAGTAGAAGAAAAACTAAATTTAACATCTAACTACATTTTTAAAAGTATTCCAAAATTTATTATTCTTACAAATAGATTATGTAGATTGGTGACGCTTTCTATAATATATATTGTGCAAGGGCTAAAAAATACCGATTTTGAAGTAGTAGGAAACGAGATCGAGTTTAAAAATGGTAAAGAATATAGACCTATAGAAATCGTTACAAAAGATGGTAAAAAAGTAGAAATAACAGGAAAAATAGATAGAATAGATTTAGCAAAAGATGAAACGGGTAAATATATTAGGATAATAGACTATAAATCTTCTGCAAAAGATATAAATTTAAATGAAGTATTAGCAGGGTTACAATTACAGTTAATTACTTATTTAGATGCAGTATGCCAAGACAAAGATTTAATACCAGCAGGAATATTGTATTTTGGACTAGTAGAACCTAAAATAGATAAAGGAAAAAGAGCTAAAGATATAACAGAAGAGGAGATAGAACAAAAACTAAGGGAACATTTTAGAATGAATGGATTAGTTTTAGCAGAAATGAATATTATAAATATGATGGATAATAAACTAAAAGACGGAGAAAAGTCAGATGTAATTCCTGTAAAAATAAAGAAAGATGGAACTATGGACAAAACTTCTAAAGTAGTTTCTAGAAAAGAATTCGAAATTTTACAAAAGTATGTAAAAAACACTTTAGCCCAAATTTCTAAAGAAATTTTAGATGGAAATATCGATATAAAACCATACTATAATGTTAAAACTAAAAGAAAACCTTGTGAATATTGTAAATACAATTCGATTTGTAATTTTAAAAAAGGTTTTTATGGAAATGACTATAATTATATAGATAATATGGAAAAAGCATATATACTAGAATGTATGAAAGGAGATATTAATGAATCTAAGTAATGAAAATGTTATTCATTTTAAAGATGGCGATGTAGAATATTTACAATTTAGAGAATTACTAAAATATTCTGATAAGATACAACATGCATATTCGTTAAAACCTTTAAAATTTAGTGATGATAACGAAAAATCAGCAGAAAATTATAGAAAAATATGTAAATCATTAAAAATAGATTCTAATAAAATAATAAAATCTACGCAAAAACACACAGATATTGTACAAAATATAACAGAATTTACAGATGAAGAGTTTGAATTTGTAGATGGATTTGTAACAAACAAAATAGAAATACCATTAGTTACTAAATATGCAGATTGTACACCAATAATTTTTTATGATAAAATAAAAAACGTAATAGGAAATGTTCATTCTGGTTGGAGAGGTACATTGAAAAAGATAAGCCCAAAAGCAGTTATAATGATGAAAGAAAAATATGGGTGTAACACAGAAGACATTATAGTGTGCATAGGGCCATGTATAAAGCAATGCCATTTCGAAGTAGAAGAAGATTTTATACAAAAATTTAAAGAAGAATTTGGAAATATAGAAAAATACTATAAAAAAGGTAAGACTATAGAAAATGAACCAACAGAAAAAGTAGTAGAAAAGCAAAAATATTATTTTGATACAACAAAATTAATAATAGACTATTTAATGGAAATAGGAATAAAAAAAGAAAATATATTTGATAGCAATATCTGCAGTGTATGCAATTCGAACAAAATGCACTCATATAGAGCAGAAAAAGAATTAGCAGATAGAAATATGAATATAATAGAACTTTTGTAAGCTTTATTTGAATTTTGGAGACGTTATTAAAAGTTCAACAAATAATAATATATGAACAAAAAAGAACGTTTATAATACTCACAATGTTTAATGTTTGGAAAGGAGAAATTATGATACCAAATAAATTAGAAAAAGAGGATACTTTAGGAATAATTGCACCATCAGATAATGTTACAGAGCAAAACTTAGAAGAATTTAATAATTCAATTTTGTTAATGGAGCAAGCTGGATATAACATAAAGATAGGCAAAAATGTTTTTTCTAATGAAACAGGTTATGGAGCAACAGCAAAGCAAAAAGCAGATGATTTAAATAGGATGTTTGCAGATAAAGATGTAAAAATGGTCTGGTGTGCTAAAGGTGGTTATAATTCCAATTCTATTTTTGAATTAATTGATTATGAACTAATAAAAAATAATCCTAAAATATTATGTGGGTATAGTGACACTACTGCTATAGCTAATATAATTTATGAAAAAACAGGTTTGGTTACATTTTCTGGACAAACATTTAAAGGACTATCTTCATGTGAAACTGAATATTGCTATAATGAAATTATAAAAAGATTTCAAAATGCAGACTTAGAACTTGGAGATAATAGTGATAAATATAATGTAATACAAAAAGGTAAAGCAGAAGGTGTTATGATTGGCGGAAATTTAAGTATATTTTCTAATTTAATAACAGGAAAATATAGTATGAACATTAAAGATAAAATTTTATTTTTAGAAGAATTTCCACTAGAATCACCACCAGAAGCAGTTAGTTCATATTTTTACAGAATGAAACAAAATGATGTGTTTAGCAAAATTAAAGGAATATGGTTTGGTGGATATGAACACGAATCTGGCATAACACTTTCTAAAATATTAAAAGATACAATAGGAGATGAATATGATTTTCCAATAATACAATCAAGCAATTTTGGACATATAGATAAAAAAACAGTTATACCAATTGGAATAAGAGTAAGAATAGATACAGAAGATGAAATAAAAATAAGATTATTAGAAAAATGTGTAAAATAGCATAAAGAGGTGTAAAAATTGTACGATAATTGGGAAGACTTAGAAAAATCAATAATAGGTTGTAAAAAATGTAAATTATGTAACAATAGAACAAACATTGTATTTGCAGAAGGAAATAAAAATGCTAATGTAATGTTTATAGGTGAAGGACCAGGCGCAGACGAAGATAAGCAAGGAATACCATTTGTAGGAAAAGCAGGTCAGCTAATGAATAAAGCATTTGAAGGATTGGAAATAGACAGAAAGAAAATATATATTGCAAACATAGTAAAATGCAGACCACCTAACAATAGAGTACCAGAAGCAGACGAAGCACAAGCGTGTTTAAATTATTTAAGAAATCAAGTAATACTGGTAAAACCACAAATAATAGTACTAATGGGAAGTACAGCACTTCAGAACATATTAGGAAAAGAATACAAAATAACAGCATCAAGAGGACATTGGATAGAAAAAAAAGGAATAATGTATATGCCAACATGGCACCCCGCAGCACTTTTAAGAGATGAAAACAAAAAGATAGACTTTTGGAAAGACCTAAAAAAAGTACTAGAAATGTGTAAAGAATTAAAAACAGAAATCGGGATTTAGGGACGGTCCTTAAAATCCCGATTAAAACAGTAATTAAATTTTAGCAAAAGTAAATTTATAATGGAATAAAAAATAAGTATACTGGTAAGAAAATAAAAATTGGAGGGGTATTATGGAAAAATATTTTAAAGATATGGATTATGAAAAATTAAGTGAAGATATAGCTTTTAAAGGTAAAAGAGTTACAGTAAAAATTGAAAGATATTATAATAAAAGAGATAATAAAGAAATTTATCGTGAACATATAAAATCTGGAAACGGAGCTGTTATAATGCCTTTTTTAGATGATAACACATTAATTATGATAGAAGAAGTAAGAACTCCTATAGAAAAAAGTATATTAGCATTTCCAGCAGGTCTAATAGAAGAAGGGGAAAAGCCAGAAGAAGCAGCTATAAGAGAATTAGAAGAGGAAACTGGTTATAGAGCAGGTATAATAGAAGAAATGATATATGAATATCCAGCAGTTGGGTATTCTAACGAAAAAGTATACATATTTAAGGCAAAAAATTTAACAAAAACACAAAGACATTTAGATGCAACAGAAGATATAAAAGTACGTAAAATTTCTATAGATGAATTAAAAGAATTATACAAAAACGGAGAAATACATTCTTCGGCAGAAATAATAGCTATATTAAGTTATTTTTCGAATATATAAAATTATACAGGAGGAAAAATGAATAGTTTACTAGAAGAATCAAATAGATGCTTAAATTGTAAGGTTAAGCCATGCCAAAAAGCATGCCCTTTAGGAAATGATATACCTAGTTTTATTAAATTTGTTAAAGAAGATAATTTAAAGGAGGCTTTTAATGTTTTAACACAAACCACTGTTTTAGGTGCAATTTGTGGTAGAGTTTGTCCTCATTTTAAACAATGTAAAGGAAGCTGTGTACGAGGAATAAAGTCTGAACCTATAAGTATTGGAGAATTGGAAGCATATGTGTTTGATAACGCATTTAAAGAAAATTATGATATAAAAACAACTAATGAATTAGAAGGAAAAAAGATTGCAATAATAGGAGGAGGACCAGCTGGTCTTACTTGTGCAGCATTTTTAAGGATGTCTGGTGCAGATGTTACTATTTACGAAAAACAACCAAAACTTGGTGGTATTACAAGATATGGAATACCAGACTTTAGACTATCTAGAGAAATAATAGATAAAAATATAGAAGAAATATTAAACTTAGGAATAAAAGCAGAATGTAATAAAGCTTTAGGAAAAGATTATAACTTAGAAGATTTAGAAAAAGAATATGATGCTATATATTTAAGTTTTGGAGCAAATGTTTCATCAAAAATGAATATACCAGGTGAAAACTTACAAGGGGTATATGGAGGAAATGAGTTACTAGAAACAAATATACACCCAAATTATGAAGGTAAAAATGTAGCAGTAAGTGGTGGGGGAAATGTAGCCATGGATACTGCAAGAACAATAAAACGATTAGGAGCAAAAAATGTATATGTAATATACAGAAGAGCAAAAGAACAAATGCCAGCAGAAGAATTAGAAATAGAAGAAGCAGAAAAAGAAGGAGTAGAATTTTTATTTAAAACAAATATTGTAAAAATATTAGGAAACGAAAAAGTAGAAAAATTAGAATGTATAAAAACAGAGTTAGTAGAAAAAGAAGGAGAAAAAAGACCTGTACCTGTAAATATAGAAAATTCTAATTATTTACTAGATATGGACTATGTAGTAATGGCTGTAGGTTCTAAGCCTGATGGAGAAATTGTTTCTAAAACAAAACTAGAAGTAACACAATATGGGAATATAAAAGTAGATGAAAATTATATGACATCTAAAAAAGGAATATTTGCAGGAGGAGATTTAATAGGAACAAAGTCAACTGTTGCATGGGCTGCACGTTCTGGAAGAAATGCTTCAAAAGCGATAAAAAAATATTTGCTAGAAGAATAAATAGCAATACAAAAATAAACATATTATAAAGAACTAAGTAAAGCAAATACTAAATATTTACTTTTTACATTTTTTGATATATAATTTGTCAAACAAAAATAATGAAGGGATGAAGGTTATGTACAATTATAAAGAGGTAGAGAAAAAATGGCAAAATAAGTGGTATACAGAAGGTACCTTTAATGCAAAAAACGATTATTCAAAAGAAAAATGGTTTGGACTAATAGAATTTCCTTATCCATCTGGTCAAGGATTACATGTTGGGCACCCAAGAAGTTATACAGCACTAGATATAATAGCTAGAAAAAGAAGAATGCAAGGGTATAATGTATTATTTCCTATTGGGTTTGATGCATTTGGTCTTCCAGCAGAAAACTATGCAATAAAAAACCATGTTCATCCTAAAATAACAACAGAAAAAAATATAAATCATTTTAAAGAGCAATTAAAATCTATTGGTTTCTCTTTTGATTGGTCAAGAGAAGTAAACACAACAGACCCTAATTACTATAAATGGACACAATGGATTTTTATACAATTATATAAAAAAGGTTTAGCATACAAAACAACTATGCCAATAAACTTTTGTACAGGCTGTAAAGTAGGACTAGCAAACGAAGAAGTTGTAAATGGAGTTTGCGAAAGATGTGGAAGTCCAGTTGTACAAAAAGAAAAAAGCCAATGGATGCTAAAAATTACAGAATATGCACAAAGATTAATAGACGATTTAGACGATGTTAATTTCTTAGAAAAAATTAAAGCACAACAAATAAATTGGATTGGAAGAAGTGAAGGTGCAGAAGTTAACTTTAAAATAAGTGGAGAAGATGATAAACTTCTAATTTATACAACTAGACCAGATACAATATTTGGAGCAACATATATGGTTGTAGCACCAGAACATGAAATTATAAAAAAATACAAAGACAAAATTACAAATCTTGAAGAAGTAGAAGAATATAAAAGAAAAGCATCATTAAAATCCGATTTCGAAAGAGCAGAGCTAAACAAAGAAAAAACAGGTGTAGAAATAAAAGGAATAAAAGCAGTAAACCCATTAACAAATGAAGAAATTCCAATTTGGATTTCAGATTATGTATTAATAACATATGGTACAGGTGCTATTATGGCTGTTCCTGCACATGATGCAAGAGATTTCGAATTTGCTAAAAAGTTTAATTTACCAATTAAACAAGTTATAGTAGAAAAAACAAACAAAGAAACATTAGAAGAAATAACAGAACCAATTACAGATGTAAATAATGGTATAGCAGTAAATTCAGAATTTTTAAATGGACTAGAATCAAAAGAAGCAATAAATAAAGCAATAGAATATATAGAAGAAAATAATTTAGGTAAAAGAAAAGTAAATTATAAACTTCGTGATTGGGTATTTTCTAGACAACGTTATTGGGGAGAACCAATACCTATGGTATATTGCGATAAATGTGGATGGGTTCCAATTCCAGAAGAAGAATTACCTTTAAAATTACCAGATGTAGAAGATTACGAGCCAGGAGAAAATGGAGAATCTCCACTTTCAAAACAAGAAGATTGGATAAATACAACTTGCCCATGTTGCCATGGAAAAGCAAGAAGAGAAACAGACACAATGCCACAATGGGCTGGATCTTCATGGTATTACCTAAGATATATGGATCCACATAATGATAATGAATTAGCTTCAAAAGAAGCACTAGAATATTGGTCACCAGTAGACTGGTATAATGGTGGTATGGAACATACTACTTTACACTTACTATATTCAAGATTTTGGCATAAATTTTTATATGATATTGGAGTGGTACCAACTAAAGAGCCATATGCAAAACGTACATCACATGGAATGATATTAGGAAGCAATGGCGAAAAAATGTCTAAATCTAAAGGAAACGTAATAAATCCAGACGAAATAGTAGAAGAATTTGGAGCAGATGCATTTAGAGTTTATGAAATGTTTATGGGACCTTTCGACCAAACAGCTCCATGGTCTATGGAAAGCATTAGAGGATGTATGAAGTTCCTAGATAGAGTTTGGAATATGCAAGATTTCTTAGTAGAAGGAGATAAATATTCAGAAAAATTCGAAAAGATGATGAATAAAGCAATAAAGAAAATTTCTACAGATATAGAAGAAATGAAATTTAATACTTCTGTTGCTACATTTATGACAATGGTAAATGAATTTTATAAAGAAAAACAAATTAACAAAGCAGAATTTAGCACGTTTTTACAATTATTAAATCCATTTGCACCACATATGACAGAAGAATTATACAAAATAATAGGTGGAAAAGAAGATTTAGCATATAAAGATTGGCCAACATATGATGAAGCAAAAACAGTAGAGGCTGAAATAGAAATACCTGTTCAAATAAAAGGAAAAGTTAAAGCGACAATTACTATAAAAAAAGATGAAGATGAAGAAATAGTAAAACAAAAAGCAAATGAAGCAGTTGCGAGCCAAATAGAAGGCAAAAAAATAATAAAAGAAATATATGTTAAAAATAAAATATATAACATAGTAATTGCTTAAAAAGAACAAATAATTTGGACTATATTAAACTATAATATACATATCAGTTAAAAAAGAACATTACAGTTATGTTTTGTAACATAGCTGTAATGCTTTTTTAATAAGAATGTTATAGAAGTTTAATTTATATATAGTATAATATAATTATCTATAAGTGTATTAGGGAGAAAGAATATGGGGATAGAAGCAAACTTAAAAAAAGAGGGAATTCAAGTTATAGAAGAACTTGATAAGATAAAAGTTAATACAATAGCTAAAAATGTTGCTCAAAAAATTGTGGCTGCATTTCCTAATATGGAGTTTAAATTAGGTGAAATATTTATAAAACTTTCACAAATAAAAATGTATTATGCAGAAGTTCCAAAAGGTTTTTCAGAAGCTAATTATTTTTATAAAAATACATCAATATATTTTAATTGTGAAGTACCATTAGAAAAAATTGAAGACTATGCTATACACGAGTGCATTCACTATTTGCAAGAAAGAAAAGATAAAGCCGGTTTTTTAATAAGATTAGGTTTATGTGATTTAACACAATACAAAGTGCATGGTTTGGCGCTAAATGAGGCAGCAGTACAATATGCTACAGCAAGAGCTACAAAAGAGCCAAAAGATAATGTGAAATATTATGGAATTTCGTTTGATACAATTAGCCCTACCTGTTACCCTTTAATATGTAATTTGATTGTACAAATGGCATATGTAACAGGAGAAGATGTACTTTTAGATAGTGTATTTAACAGTAATAATAATTTTAAAGAAACATTTATAGAAAAAACAACAGAAGAGACATTTTACACTTTAGAGAAAAATTTTGACAAATTGTTAAAATTAGAGGAAGAATTATTAAAACTAAACAACAAAATAGAAATTACAGATAATTTAAACTCTTCTATGAATAAAAAAAGAGTTAAAATAAAAAATGATATTCAAAAAACTTTTATGGATTCTCAAAACTTAATAATAACTTCTTATTTTGATACATCTTTTAACAAAATTACAAATTTAGAAGAAGTAGAAAACTACAGAAGAGCTTTATATAACTATAAAGATTTAGTAGGATATGTAGAAGGAAAAGATGAATTTAACGAATATTATATAAAAACAATGAATAAATTAGAAAACAAATATAATGAATTAGAAAATGAAAATTTATTAGATGACACAGAAGAAATAGTAGATTTACCAATAGAAAGAAAAAACAAATTCCAAATTATATGGCAAACTATAAAGAAATTTTTATTTAAATCAGGAGAAGAATATCAAAGAGAAACTGAAAAATAGCATTTAGCTATTGACAATATAAAAAATAGATGATATTATATATAAGCGATTAAAGAAGAAGGTAACCACTTCCACCTTGTCTATATAAATAGAAAGGTAAAATAATTCAATATATATAGTATATAATTATTTTAGTGGGTTAACTTGCGTCTTTAAGTTAATTCATTTTTTTATTGCTTATTTATAAGCAAAATATATGGAGGTGTTTTATAATAAAACAAGATTTACCTATTAACGAAAAAATAAGAGCCAAAGAAGTAAACTTAATAGATGAAAATGGCGAAAAATTAGGAGTAATGTCACTTAATGAAGCTTTAAAAATAGCTTCAGAAAAGAATTTAGATGTAGCTTTAGTTTCTCCAAATACTGTGCCACCTGTTTGCAAAATTATGAATTATGGTAAATATAAATTCGAACAAGCAAAAAGGGAAAAAGAGGCAAAGAAAAAACAAAAAGTATTTGAATTAAAAGAAATAAGAGTAACACCTAATATAGAAGAACACGATTTTAGCTTCAAATCTAAAAATGTAAGAAAATTCATAGAAGATGGTGCAAAAGTAAAAATTACAGTTAGATTTAGAGGAAGAGAAGTTAATAATGTTAAATTAGGAGAAGCAGTTATCAACAAATTTATAGAAGAATTAAAAGATGTAGCAACTCCAGAAAAGAAACCTTTATTAGAAGGTAGAAATATGTTTGTAATTTTATCAAAAAAAGCATAAATAGAAAGGAGCAATTAAAATGCCAAAATTAAAAACAAATAAAGCTGCAAGCAAAAGATATGGGTTTACAGCAAAAGGAAAAGTAAAAAGAACATCTGCAAATGCAAGACACAGATTATCTACAAAAACAAGCAGACAAAAAATGTCTAGAAAACAAAATTCTTATGCAGACAAAACATGTGTAGAAGGAATTAAAAAATTATTACCTTATGGTTAATAAGAAGAACGAAGAATAAGGAGGAATAGAAAATGGCAAGAGTAAAAACAGCAAGAATTACTCGTAAAAAACATAAAAAAGTATTAAAACAAGCAAAAGGATATTTTGGAGCAAAAAGATATAGATTCAGAATGGCTAAACAAGCTGTTATGAAATCTGGAATGTATGCTTATATAGCTAGAAAAGATAAAAAGAGTAATTTTAGAAAATTATGGATAGCAAGAATAAATGCTGCTGCAAGAATGAATGGAATTTCTTACAGCAAATTAATAGCAGGGTTAAAGAAAGCTAATGTAACAATAAACAGAAAAATGTTAGCAGACATAGCTATAACAGATCCAAAAGCATTTACAGAAATTGCAGAAATCGCAAAAAAAGCATAATTTAAAAAAGTTCTAAAATACTAGTTTTTTAAACTAGTATTTTTATGTGCTAAAATTTTATTTTAAATTTTAACAAAAAAATCTTAAAATGCTCATATTATATATTAAGAAAGGAGGAATATTTTATGTCTGAAGACCAAAAAGTAGTATCTATTATAGATTATATAAACGAAAATAACATATGTAACAAATATTTAAATAAGATAAATTCTATAGTTGGAAATAGTAATGTAGAAGTGTTAGCAAGAGTAAAAGATAAAGAATCTGCATTACAAAAAATGCAAGTAAGAAAATTTGCATATGCAAACCAGATAAGTGATTTTATAGGATTTATGTTAGTTACAGACAAGATAGAAGATGTATATAAAATTAGAAATGAACTAAAAAATACATTTGGAAATGGTATAGAAGAAGATTATATTAAAAATCCTAAAAATGGATACCAAAGTATTCACTTAAACTATTTTGTAGAGCAAAATATTCCTCTAGAAATACAAATAAAAACTAAAAGAATGAAGTTAGCACAAGACATAGTACATGATAAAATATATAAGAATTTTAAATTATCAGAAGATTTAAGAAATGTGCTAAGCCAATTAGCATTTTTAAAGATTTTAAAATAAAAGCTTTGTCAAAGAGATATAAAGCAGATTCGAATACAATAAAAGCAATAAAGAATATTCTTTATTGCTTTTTCATTTTTGGCTTTGCAATTAATGAAGCTAAATATCCAAAGAAAATTGCAGCTGCAATTCCACCAGCAGCATTTTTTATACCACCAGTAAATGCACCTAAAAGTCCAGAAGTTTTAACACCTTCTATAGCACCTTTAGCTAAGTTATACCCAAATCCAGTAAGAGGAACAGTAGCACCTGCACCTGCAAACTCTACTAAATACTTATATATGCCAAGCCCACCTAAAATAACACCAAGCGTTACGAAAGAAACTAGAATTCTTGCAGGAGTTAATTTTGTTTTATCTATTAAAATTTGTCCAATTACACATATTAAACCACCAACAACAAAAGCTTTTAATAATGAGCTCCATTCAAAAACTGACATCCAATCTATATTACTCATAAAAATTCCTCCAATAATTACGATTTATACAGTCTAACTGTTTATACTGCAAAATCTTCATAATAACTACGATTTATACTTCAATACTAATAGCATGTGCAATGCCGGGAATACTTTCGCCTTGCTGTGATGATGTGGCATTCATTAAAGCCCCAGTTGCTATTAACAATATTTTTTTATATTTTTTTGTTTGTAGCATATTAAATAAATAGCCAGAAAAAACTGTACCACAACAAGCACAACCACTTCCTCCAGAATGAGTATCTTGAGTTTCTTTGTCAAAAATTAAAACACCGCAATCATTATAGTTAGACTTTATGTTATAACCTTTTGTTTGTGCAAGTTCGATTAATATGTCTTTACCAACATGACCTAAATCACCAGTTATTATTGCATCATAATAACTAGGCTTTCTTCCTGTATCAGTTAAATGGGTAATTAAAGTATCTAATGCAGCAGGAGCCATTGCAGCACCCATATTGTTACCATCTTTAATGCCCATATCTATAATTTTTCCAGGAGTAAAATGAGTTATAAAAGGCCCAGTACCATTAGAAGATAAAATTGCAGAGCCAGCGCCAGTAACAGTCCATTGAGAAGATTGTGGTCTTTGATTTCCTAGTTCTAATGGAAACCTAAATTGCTTTTCTGCACTACAAAAATGGCTAGAAGCACCACAAATAACATTATTTGCAGCTCCACTATCTATAAATATAGAACCTACACCTAAACCCTCAACAAAAGTAGAACAAGCACCAAATATACCTATAAAAGGAATATCTAAGTCACGAAGACCAAAACTAGAAGATATACATTGGTTTAATAAGTCACCAGCAAAACAATAATCTATGCTAGAAGCAGGAAGATTAGATTTTTTTATTGCAGAATAAAAAGTTTCTTTTAATATTTTACTTTCAGCTTTTTCCCAAGTTTTTTCTCCCCAAAACTCATCTTCTAAACATTTATCAAAATATTTAGCAAGAGGTCCTTCTGCTTCTTTTGGACCAACGATACAGGCAGTATCTAATATGGTGGGAAGATTTGTAAATTTTATAGTTTGTTTTCCTAACTTTTCCAAAAAATCATCTCCTTATGTTAAAGTAATACCTTGTGTATTAAAAATAAGGTATATAATTCCAACAATTATAGAGCTACAAATACCAAAAACCAAAACAGGACCTGCAATAGTAAACATTTTACTACCAACACCCATAACATAGCCTTCAGATTTATATTCTATAGATGGAGCAACAATCGAATTAGCAAAACCTGTAATAGGAACTAAAGAACCAGCTCCTGCAAATTTACCTATTTTGTTAAAAATATTTAATCCAGTTAAAAATGCACTAAGACCTATTAAAATAATAGAAGCGATAGTTCCAGATGTAGCTTCGTCTAAACCACGTGCTTTACAGATAAGAAGAATAATTTGTCCAAAAGTACAAATTAAGCCACCTACCCAAAAAGCGTTAAAACAGTTTTTTAAGATAGGGGAATTTGGGGACTTTTTATTTACATATTCTTGATATTTTTTTTGCGTTTCTATAGGTTGCATAAAAACTCCTTTCTATTCATTCGAATGGTCAATAAAAAAGGTAAGTTCTATTTCTGCAAAATATTCTACAATTTTTCCATCTTGAATATTTGCAGTTTGATCTATAACTTTAACCTCTGATATATAATTTATCGTTTTAGAAGCTTCACTAATAGTTTGTACAATTGCATCTTTCCAAGATATATTAGAAGAACCTCTAACGCGAATGTGTTTTTCAACAGTCATTTGCTAATACCTCCTATAAATAAAATTAGTAATATTTTTTACAATTAATTTAATTTTATACAAGAAAATGGTATAATGTATAAAGTTATAATGAGAAAGGAAGAAAAATATTTAATGAAAATAGATTTTGCACGAAATATTGCACTAAAAATAATATACGAAGTAAATGCTAAACAAGCATATTCTAATATAGTGCTAGACAAATACATTAACGAAAATAGGGATAAACTAAGTAATGTAGATATTAATTTTATTTCGGAATTAGTATATGGTGTTATAACATGGAAATTAACATTAGAATATATAATTCAGAAATATTCAAAAACTAAGCTTAAAAAAATGTCGGATTGGGTAAAAAATATTTTATACTTGGGAAGTTATCAAATAATATTTTTGGACAAAGTACCAAAATCAGCAGCAGTAAACGAAAGTGTTAATTTATGCAAAAAATATAATTTTAAATCTGCAAATTTAGTTAATGCAATTTTAAGAAAAATAAGCAAAGAAGATTACGAAGAAATTAATAATATAACAAATAGTATAACTAAAGTTAGTTTAAAATATTCTATGCCAGAATGGATGGTAAAAAAGTTTTTTAGCGAATATGGTGAAAGCAAAGCAAAAGAAATTTGTAAGAATTTAAATTTAAGACCAAATATGTCTGTAAGATTAAATAGTTTAAAAGAAAAAATAGAAATAGGAAATAAAGGAATTTTAGAAGATTTTAGAGTAGTTACAAAAACTAAAAATATTATTAAGACAAAAGAATATGAAGAAGGCTATATAACTCTACAAGATGAAGCAGCTGGTTTAAGTAGCTTCGTTTTAAAACCCAAAAAAGGAGATTTTGTATTAGATGCATGTAGTGCTCCTGGTGGGAAAACAACATATTTAGCAGAGTTAATGCAAGATGAAGGAAAAATTATAGCATGGGATATTTACGAAGAAAGATTAAAACAAGTTAGCCAAAATGCTAAAAGATTAGGCATAAGTATTATAGAAACGCAAGTAAATAATGCAACTATTTTAAAAGAAGAGTTTAAGAATAAATTTGATAAAATATTACTAGATGTGCCTTGCCTTGGGCTAGGAGTAATTAGAAGAAAACCAGATATAAAATGGAATAGGAAAGAAGAAGATATTAAAGATATTTCTACTATTCAGTACGAAATATTAAAAACTTGTGCAAATTATTTAAAAAAAGATGGAGTTCTAGTATATTCTACATGTAGTATGCTAAAAGAAGAAAATGAACTTATAATAAATAAATTTTTACAAGAAGAGAATTTTATAACTGTTAATATAGAAGAAAATATTCCTAAAGAATTTTATAAAATAACTAAAAATAATATGGTGCAATTTTTGCCAAGCGAAAAACATGATGGATTTTTTATAACAATGCTAAAAAGAAAATAAAAACAGCTATATTACGATAATATTACATTAATATTATGTTTAAATTAAACACCTTGACTTTTTTACATAAACATATAAAATATTGGTATATAAAAACAGTAAAAGTGCTACGCACAATATATATACAAAAGAAGGGAGACGTTTATATGTTAAATAAAGTAAAAGAAGAAAAAGGAATAACATTAGTTGTTTTAATAATTACAATAATTATATTACTATGTTTAGCAGGAGTTATAGTATATTTAGTATTTGGTCAAGATGGTTTAAAAGGTAAAGATAATGCTTTAGAAGCTGAAAGAGATAAAGCATATGCAAAAGATATAGTAACTATGGCATTAAAAGTAGTGGAAAAAGATAGAGAGCAAATGAATGTTAATGGTTTAGTACAAACTAATACAAATCCAGATGTTATAGATGCAGTAGTAAAAACAATAGATAAGTCTTCAAACTTTAAAGAAGGTGCAGATGGAAGTTCAGTAGAATATGTAACAAGTAGTGGAGATAAATATATTGTTAAAATAGATACTAAAAGTTTAAAAGTACAAGAAGTAAACTAAAGAAAAGGCATATACACTAGTTGTATATGCCTAAAAAAATGTTAATAAAAAGGAGCATATATATGAATATAGGAATAGATATAGGTGGAAGCCATGTAGGAGTAGGGCTTGTAGGATCAAGTGGAAAGATAATAAACAAAAAAGAAGTAGATATAACCGAAAAAGATAAAAAGAATATAGAAAAAATGATAACAAATACTATAATAAATTTTATAAAACAAATTTTAAAAGAACAAGATATAGAGGCAAAAGAAATTGGTTATGTGGGAATTGCCTCACCAGGTACAATAGAAAACAATTGTATATATAATGTAGTAAACTTAGGTTTAGAAAAATTAGACATAGCTAAATATATAAAAAAAGAATTTAACTTAGAAGTAAAAATAAAAAATGATGCTAAATGTGCAGGAATTGCAGAAAGTATGTATGGAAGTACAAAATTTGCTCAAGATAATATATATTTGTGTTTAGGAACAGGAATAGGTGGAGCAGCATTTATAAATAATAAATTAGTAGAACCAAGATATAAATCCGGAATGGAATTTGGCCACATGATAATAGATAAAGATGGAAGAGAATGTAAATGTGGAAGCAAAGGATGTTTCGAAAAATATTGCTCTATGAAAACATTAAAAAGAGAGATTATAGAAACATTAGAATTAGATAAAAACGATACGGGTGCAAATATTGTAAATGAAATTAGAAAACATATAGATGACTTAAGAGTAAGACCGTTAATAAAAGAATATGTAGAGTATTTGGCAATAGGAATATCTAATTTAGTAAATATATTCGAACCAGAAGTTGTATGTATTGGTGGAAGTTTTGTATTTATAGGTGATTTAATTATTCCAAAGCTAAAAAAAGAAATACAAGAAAAGAAATTATTGTTTAATCCAAGAAAGGACGTAAACATAGTACTTGCAACATTAAGTAATGATGCAGGGATAATTGGAGCAGCAAGCTTATTATAGAAAAATCACTTAAATACTTGTACAAAGTTTAAGATTGTGATATAAAATATGTATGAATATTATAGGAGAGGTGGAACATTTGTGGAAGGCGAAGTAAGTAACGAGAAAAAAACAATATTAATTGTTGACGATGAGCAACCAATAATTGATATGTTAGTATACAATTTAGAAAAAGAAGGATATAACACATTAGAGGCGACAGATGGAGAAAAAGCAGTAGACATTGCTTTAAATAATACACCTGACTTAATATTATTAGATATTATGATACCTAAAATGGACGGGTTATCTGTATGCAAAAGAATAAGACATAATTTAAATGTTCCAATTATAATGTTAAGTGCAAAAGGTGAAGAAATAGACAAAATATTAGGCCTAGAATTAGGTGCAGATGATTATATTACAAAACCTTTTAGTATAAGGGAATTAATGGCGAGAATAAAGGCTAATTTAAGAAAAGGTAAAGGTAGCTATGAAGAAGGAAAATTAGAAGCCAATACTAATAAAATTGTTGTAGGAAATTTGCAATTAGACATAGATAAATTCGAAACTAGAGTAAAAAATAAAGTTGTTGATTTAACATTAAGAGAATTTGAAGTATTAAAATACTTAGCAAATCAATTAGGGCAAGTTGTAACAAGAGAGACTTTATTAGAAAAAGTATGGGGATATGAATATTATGGTGACATAAGAACTGTAGATGTTACAGTAAGAAGAATAAGAGAAAAAATAGAAGAAGATACATCTAACCCAAAAATTTTAATAACAAAAAGAGGAGTTGGCTATTATATAGCCACAGGTGATAAATAAAAAATAATTTAAATAAATTGCTAAAATAAAAATTAAGATCGTCGGTTAAAATATACAGTATTCAGTCTATTTTACTGGCGATTTTATTATAAGGAGTAATAAATGATAAAGAATATACAATTAAAGATAGTACTAATATTTTTTATATTAGGTATGCTTACTATTATTGGATTAGGCTTCTTTTTTACAAATTCTTTAGAAGCCATAAATGTAGCTATTAACACAGCAGAAGTTACAGATGTTATAAACGTTAATATTAGTAATGTAAAATTAATACTTATGATTTCATTAATAACATTAGGAGCTATAAGCATTATAGTTGGAATATTTCTTTCAAAAACAGTAGTAAAACCAATAGATAAATTAATAAAGAATGCAGAAAAACTAACATCAAAAGAAAAAAGTAAACATATAAGAAGTAAAAATGAAATAGATAATTTAGCAGATACATTCGAAGAAATGACAACAAAGCTTCAAGAAAACTTATCTGAAATATCTACACAAAAAAAGCAAATGGAAACCATACTTATTCATATGAGTGATGGTATAATTGCATTTAATATGGAAGGAAAAGTTATACTTATAAATCCAGCTGCAACAAGAGCTTTATCTATTATGGATGAAGAAACAAATTTTGAAACAATATTTAAAAATGTCAATTTAAATATAAATATGGAAAAAATTATTTACCTAGAAGATTGGACATCATCTGAGCAAAAGGTTAAGGTAAAAGATAAATATCTAAATTTAGCGTTTGAGATTTTAAAAGATGAAAAAGATAGACCATCTGGTGTAATGGTACTTATACAAGACATAACAGAACACGTAAAACTAGATAATATGAGAAAAGAGTTTGTAGCAGATGTATCTCACGAACTAAAAACACCTATTACATCTATTATGGGGTATGCAGATACTTTACTAGAAACAGAGCATGATAAAACCATAGAAACTAAATTTTTAGGTGTAATATCATCAGAAGCAAAAAGAATGTCTAAATTGGTAACAGATTTATTATCACTTTCAAGATTTGACAATAATAAAACAAATATAGTAAAAGAAGAATTTGACTTAGGTGAGCTTGCTAAAAAATGCCAAGAGAAACTTCAAATAGAAATAGACAAAAAGCAACTTAAAGTAAACTGTTTAGTTACAGCAAATGTTCCACCTGTATATGCAGAAAAAGATGGAATAGAAAGAGTTATAATAAACATATTGTCAAATAGTATAAAATATACTAATGAAAAAGGTACTATTAATATATATGTAGGTTTTGTATATAATGATGCTTACATTAAATGTATAGATACAGGAATGGGAATACCAGAAGAGGATTTAGAAAGAATTTTTGAAAGATTTTATAGGGTAGACAAAGCACGAACAAGGGAAATGGGTGGAACAGGATTAGGACTATCCATAGCAAAAGAAATTTTAGACAGAAATAATGGAACTATAGATATTAAGAGCAAATTAAACGAAGGAACAGAAGTTGTAATAAGAATCCCTACAAAAACTAATAATAAATTTATCCTAAAGGAGGAAGAAAAATTAAATGAGGGAAAAGACAGTAGGAAACCAAATAACCAAGAAACAAAAAATAGTTAAAGAAATAGTAAGTTGGGTTGTTTGTATTGTAATTGCAGTTATATTAGCTTTACTAATAAAATATTTTGTGTTAACACCAACAGTAGTAAAGCAAAAGTCAATGTATCCTACATTAGAAGAAAATCAAAGATTAATTTTAAATAGATTAGGAAGAACATTAAAAAAGATGCCAGAAAGAGGAGATATAATTACTTTCGAGGCACCATCAAATACATATAGAACAGAGGAAGATACAGACATTTCTAACCCAGTAGCAGTTTACGAATATAGTGAAAAAAGCTTTTTGGAAAACTTTAAATACAATGTATTAGAAATAGGAAAAGTTAGTTATATAAAAAGGGTTATAGGTTTACCAGGTGAACATATACAAATAAAAAATGGGAAAGTATATGTAAATGAAGAAGAGTTAGAAGAAGATTATTTGCAACCAGGAATTCTTACAGATGATTCTGAAGGAATATTTTATGATATTGTAGTGCCAGAAAACACAGTATTTGCAATGGGAGATAATAGGAACTCTAGTGTAGACTGTAGAGCTTTTGGCTGTATACCATTAGAAAAGATAGAGGGAAATGTATTACTTAGATTTTGGCCATTAAATAAGTTTGGAAAAGTAGAAGAGTAGGAGGAATACACTTGTTTAAGAATATTGTAGGTCATGAAGAGATAAAGAAAATATTAGAAAATAATATAAAAACAAAAAATATATTACATAGTTATTTATTTATAGGAGAAGAGGGGATTGGAAAGCAAACTTTAGGTAGAGAGTTTGCTAAAGCAGTTTTGTGCAATTCCGAAGATGAAAAGCCATGTGATACCTGTAAACCATGTGTAGAATTTAATACAAACAATAATGTGAATTTTACCATAATAAATGAAGAAGGTGTTGCAATAAAAATAGAGCAAATAAGAAATATGCAAGTTAAAATTGCAGAAAAACCACTTAATTCAGATTATAAAATATATTTAATTAACGATGCAGACCTTATGACAACAGAAGCTCAAAATTGTTTATTAAAAACATTAGAAGAGCCACCAGAGTATATAGTTATAATTTTAATAACATCAAATGAAAACAAAATTTTAAATACAATAAAATCTAGATGTATGAAAATATATTTTAATAAATTAGAAAACAGTGATGTAAAAAAGATTTTAGAAGAAAAGTTTGAAGTTAGTGATGTAAATGATTCTTTTTTAGATGCAGCAAGTGGAAGTATAAAAAAAGCACTATTAATTAAAGAAAATTCGTCAGAATACGAGCAAATAAATAAAATATTTGATATAATAGATAAAGAAAATTTAGTAAGCTTTATAAATTCAGCAAGTTCTATATATGAAAGTAAAGATGATATTTATAATATTTTAGATTATATAAATATTTTATTAGATATAAAAATTAAGCAAAACACAAAAGAATCTTTTAAATACGCAAAATGTATTTTTATAGTAGAAGAGGTTAAAAAAAGATTAAGAGCAAATAGTAATTATGATATGTCTATAGACTATCTATTAATGAATATGTGGAAGGAGATTAATAGTGAAAGAAGTAGTAGGTATTAAATTTAAGAAACCAGGTAAAATATATTTTTTTGATCCAGCAGGTTTAAAACTTAATTTACAAGATATGGTTATAGCAGATACTGCAAATGGTGAAGAATTTGCCAAAATAGCTATGGCAAATAAATTAATGCCGGACGAAAAAATAATAGAACCACTTAGAAAAGTAATAAGACTAGCAAATAAAAAAGATATAAAGCAAAACGAAGAAAACAAAGCAAAAGAACGTGAGGCTTTTAATATTGCAATAGAAAAAATAAAGAAACATAAATTACCAATGAAGCTTATAGATGTAGAATACAAATTTGACAGAACTAAAATATTGTTTTATTTTACTGCAGATGGAAGAATTGATTTTAGGGAATTGGTAAAAGATTTAGCAGCCATATTTAAAACAAGGATAGAACTTAGACAAATTGGTGTAAGAGATGAAGTTAGAAGAATGGGCGGAAATGGAATATGTGGAAGAGAGTTATGTTGCTGCAGTTTCTTAAACAACTTTGATGCTGTTTCTATAAAGATGGCAAAAGAGCAGAATATGTCTTTAAACCCTTCTAAAATATCTGGCTTATGTGGAAGGCTAATGTGTTGTTTAAAGTATGAGCAAGAAGCATATGAAGATAAGTTGCAACGTTTACCAAAAGTCGGATCTATTGTAGGAACATTAGATGGTGAAGGTGTAGTAGATAATGTAGAAATACTAAAAGAAAATGTAAGAGTAAAATTTGAAGATGATGATGGATATCATTATAAAAAATACAAAGCAGAAGAAGTAAAAGTAATAAAAGAAAGTGAAACAGAAGAGCTAAATTTAGAAGAAAAGGAAAATGAAAAGGAATTAGAAGAACTTGAAAAATTAGCTAAAGATGATATTCTAGTAGACGATGATATGTAGAATTAATAATATGTTATATTACTAAAATGCTATATGAAAAGGATTATAAATTTTGCAGTAGCAAAATTTATAAAGCAAGATTTTAAGAAAAGTAATAAAAAATGCAGCAACGAAAGGTGGTGAAGAATATGGCATATAAAATAACAGATAAATGTATAAGTTGTGGAGCTTGTGCAGCAGAATGTCCAGTAGGATGCATATCACAAGGAGATGATAAATTTGTAATCGATCCAGAAGTATGTATTTCTTGTGGTACATGTGCAGGAGTTTGCCCAGTAGAAGCGCCAGAGGAAGAATAAAATATATAGGAGGGGGATTTTGGGGACGTACCTTAAAATCCCTGTTTTTTTCTAAATATTAATTGTTATCAAAAAAATTAATTCATAGTTAATAAATTAAAAATCTAAAATTAACCAAGAGCAAATTAAATTTAAGGAGGTAAAATGCCGAGAACATCAAGAGAAAGTATTAAATCGAATTTTATTCACATTGTAACAAAAGGACTAGCAGGAGAATTTATTTTTTATAAAAAAGAATATAAAGATAAATATATATCTTTGCTAAACCAAAAATTAGAAAATGGTATACAATTAATATCATATTGTGTTATGGACAATCATGCACATATATTAATGTATATGGAGGATATAAAAATATTAGAAAAATTTATGAAGAAATTGAATACAGCATATGCTATTTTTTATAATTCGAAGGAAGAAAGAAAAGGATACGTCTTTGCTACTAGATATTATTCACAAATTATAAAAAATGAAAGACACTTATTACAGTGTATACATTATATTCATAAAAATCCTGTAAATGCTGGAATTGTAAGTATACCTGAAAATTATAAATATTCATCATGCAATGCAATTATGAATGGAAAGATGAGAGCTGAAATATTAAAAATTGTATTTGGGGAGAATTTTTATTGCATGTATACAGAAGCTGATACAGAAGAAAATTGTAATTTTATAGATGAAAATTTACAAAATAAAATTACAGAGAAAAAGGATATAGAAGATATAATTAATGAATTTTGTAATAAAAAGGGTAAAACAATGAAGCAAATAAAACAGTCAAATAAGCTAATAATAGAATTGAAGGAATATTTGAATATAAACTATAAGGTAAGTAACAAAAATATATGTGCTATATTAGGAATTGGCAAAAATAGAATAACTCTAATAGAAAGAAAATTAAAAAAAGATTAGTATAGTAATTGTATATGCCATAGGGAAAGAATAAAATTATATAAAATATAAAATTTAAATATTTAGTTGTGTTAACTTGAATGAAATGTTAAGTGAATTAGAAGGCAAAAACAAAAAAATGGAAATATTAAAGCAATTTTTTATGATATACTAAGATTAATATATATGGATTTTCAAAAATCAAGAGAATTTAATAAAGCAGAACTACTAAAAAGTACATTGATATATAGGAAAAAAGGAGCATACCTGAAATCCCTATAAGAGGAGTTATACAAATGAAAATGACATGGATAACTAGAAGAATGAGCTATGAACAGATTAAGCCTAATAAACAAGTAAGATATATGCAAATATTACAAAGATTATGCTTAGGAAACAAATCTGCAAAAGAGATTGCAGTGGAATTGTATAATTTGAACTTAGCAAATACCGATGAACGAAATGTTGCAGCTCCACGATTAACTGAACTGGAAAAAATGGGATTTGTAGAGGAAACAGCAAAGAAAATGTGTGAATATACTGGAAGGACTGTAACCGTATATAAAATTACAAAAGAGGGTTTTGACTTTGTAAATAAAATCAAGCAATAAGTATATAAAGTAAAATGTAATATAAACTTAATAGTAGGAGCTGAATATTAAAGAAATAATAGAAATTAAAATTTTATAGGGATTTTAAGGTACGTCCCTAAAATCCCTATTATAAATTATTCCTTGTTTGTTAATTCTTCTAACAATAGTAATTCTTCCCATCTGCTATCTACAATTTTTTGGAAGTCTTCTATCATCCACTCATTACCAGGTTTAAACATATGTCTAAAACGTTTTTGTGGTTTTAAGAATTCTTCTATAGGAAGTTTTTTGGCAGGTTTATATGTTATTTTATATTTTCCATTTACAACCTCATATAATGGCCAATAACATGTATCGGCAGCTAATTTGTTAATTTGCATTAGGTCTTCTGTTGGATATCCCCATCCTCTTGGGCAAGGTGCTAATACATTTAAAAAGGTTGGACCTTCTGTGTATATTGCTTTTTCAGCTTTTTCATATAAATCTTTAAAGTTATTCATTGCAAGTGTTTGTGCAACATATGGTAAATGATGAGCAACCATTATTTTTGCTAAATCTTTTCTAGCTTGAGACTTACCAGGTACTACTGTTCCAGCAGGTGAAGTTGTTGTATCTGCATATTTTGGTGTTGCAGAAGAACGTTGAATACCTGTGTTCATGTATGCACCATTGTCATAACATACATATAACATGTCATGACCTCTTTCCATAGCACCAGAAAGTGATTGTAAACCTATGTCATAAGTTCCACCATCTCCACCAAAGGCGATAAATTTAGTATGCTTGTCATCTTCTATTTTACCTTGTCTTTTTAAAGATTTATATGCAGCTTCTACTCCAGATAAAGTACTCCCAGCATTTTCGAAAGCTGTATGAATAAAAGAATCTGTCCAAGATGTATATGGGTAAGTGAATGTAGAAACTTCCATACAACCAGTAGCACCAGCGATTACAGCATGGTCTTCAGGCTTTACAGCACGTAAAATCATTCTAGCAACGGGTGGAGCTCCACATCCTGCACACATTTTGTGACCTTCTGAAAAACGTGAAGGTTTTGTTGCAACTACTTCTTTTAAATTATATGCCATTATTATTCAGCTCCTTTCGTTCTTAATCCTAAATATCTATAGGGATTATCTATTTTTCCTGTTTTTACAATTTCTTCTAAGTCTGCATAAACTTTTTCTATATCATCACATTTTGTATCTCTTCCACCAATACCGTAAATATAACTTACAGTAGGAACATTAACATTATTTACATACATACCAGATGTAATATCTGTAAATAATGCACCACCAGCAGCATTTAAAGAATCTGCTTTATCTAATACTGCAACAGCTTTTAAATGAGAAAGAGCTTTGGCAATTTCTTCAGCAGGGAAAGGTCTAAATACACGAACTTTTAAAAGTCCTGCTTTAATTCCTTTATTACGTAAGTCATCTACTACAAATTTTGCAGTACCTGCTGTAGAATTCATACAAACTATAGCAATTTCTGCATCATCTAATTTATATTCTTCAAAAAGTCCATATTTTCTACCAGTTAATTTTTCAAATTCTTCAGCTACTTCTAAAATAACTTTTTTAGCATTTTTCATAGCTTCAGCTTGGGCAGCTTTATGTTCGAATAGATAACCTTGTAAATCTAAAGGCCCCATAGATATAGGTTCTTCATGATTTAATAAATAGTGGTCTGGTTTATATGTTCCAACAAAGTCTTTTACTTTGTCATCTTCTAATAAATCGATTGTTTCTATAGAATGTGATGTAATGAAACCATCTTGGCAAACCATTAAAGGTAATAATACATCTTTATGTTCTGCAATTCTGTGAGCCATTAATAAGTTATCATAAGCTTCTTGGTTGTTTTCAGAAAATAGCATTATCCAACCAGCATCTCTAACACCCATTGCGTCTGAATGATCATTATGAATGTTTAATGGTCCAGAAACAGCACGGTTTACAAGTGACATTACTATTGGTAAACGTAGTGATGAAGCTATATATATCATTTCCCACATAAATGATAAACCATTTGAAGATGTAGCAGTCATAGCTCTAGAACCAGCTGCTTCTGCTCCAACACATGCGCTCATTGCACTGTGTTCACTTTCTACTGCAACAAATTCTGTATCTACAGAACCATTGCTAACAAAAGTAGAAAAATATTGTGGTATTTCTGTTGATGGTGTAATAGGAAATGCAGCAACAACATCTGGATTTATTTGTTTCATGGCTGTAGCAGCAGCTTCATTACCACTTAAACGTTCTCTTATACTCATTATTCAATTCCCTCCTCTACCATTGAAATTGCTTTAAAAGGACAAACTTTTGCGCATACTCCACATCCTTTACAATAGTCGTAGTTAAAATCTGTTCTTTTCATATCTTCTCCAACTGGAATTGCATTTTCTGGGCAAACAGGGAAGCATAAACCACATTGTTTACATTTTTCACTGTCAAATATAGGTTTCATACTTCTCCAATCGCCAGTTTTTATCTCGCGAGAGTTTCCAGCTGTATATATTGTTCCTCCAATTGTCATATCTTCCATTGGAGTTGAATTGTTTATATTTGTTTTATCCATTGTCTAAACTCCTTTCTTTGTATTTGTTAATAAATTTAAATTATTAGTCCAAATGTATTTTTGTTAATACATATATTTAAGATTTTAAGGACAGTTCCTTAATTTCGATTTATTATTGAACTTCTATAACTTTTTGTAAAGCTATTTCTAAAGCTTTCATGTTTCCTTCTATAACTTCTGGTTTTTTAGCAAATTTGTGCTTAAATGAACCTTCCATATCTTTAAGAAAGTCTTCTTCTGGAATAATGCCGGTTACTTTAACAACTGCAGCAAGCATAGGTGTATTTGGAAAATATTTTCCTAAAGCTTCTACAGAAACTGTTCTCGCATCTATTGTATATATATGTCCTTTATATCCTTTTAATAATTTTTTTAGAGTTTCTCCATCTTTTGTAGTATTAATAATAATTGCTCCAGATTCTTTTAAACCTGCAGTTACATCTACAGAATTTAATAAAGTATCATCAACAACTACTACATAGTCAGGATTGTAAATATTGCAATGTATTCTAATAGGTGTTGTACTAATTCTATTATAGGCTGTTATTGGTGCACCCATTCTTTCTGCACCATATTCAGGAAATCCTTGTATGTATTTACCTGTATTAAATGCTGCATCAGCTAATAATAAAGAAGCTGTTTTTGCACCTTGGCCACCTCTACCATGCCATCTAATTTCAATTAAATTATCCATTGGTATGTAATTACCTCCTTCTAGTAAATTTGTGTATATACGTATAAATATACACTTAAAGTATATTCTTAAAAGGTGTAAGTGTCAAGAAAATTTCTTAGAATAAATGGTCACTTAAGAAAAAAGATAAATAAAAAATAATACTTAATTTATAATAAAAGTAGAGAGATTAGAGGTAATATAAAAAGAGATTAACATAAATAGACATTAAACAAAAAGTATGTTATAATAAATAGGATGTAACTGTTGATGTAGTTTATTTATGAGGAGGAAAAAATGAGTAAAAACATAACAAAGTTAAACTACAAAGAGGCATGGGAGTATTTTTCCAAGAACACAGTAAACCAACCTATAGAAGAAGCAACAAAGTATCTTGCAACATTAAGACGGGCATTAACCGCCGATGTAAGAAAAGAAGAGCAAGCTAAAGAGAAAATACTAAGCACAATAACACCAAGAACTTTAATATTTGTTGATGGCGCAAGTTTAAATGGTAAAACGACTTTTGCTACTAGACTTGCAAAGCAAATTGACGGAATTCTTGTGGATATAGATTTAGTTTGCGTAGAATGGTTAAATTCTCAACTGCAAAGATGTAAAACAAGACAACAGATTATGCAGGTATTAGTATGTTCAAACAAAGCAACTGATGAGTATTTGTTGAATAACTTAGAGAATTTAATTAGTAACTATAGTAAAGAAGGGAAACCAGTAATTTTAGTAGGTTACTATGTGGAAGTAATTTATCGGGGAGTAGTAGCAAGAACACTCGGCAAATATTTTGAAAACATAGTAAGTTTGTTTTGCTGTGAACTAAATTTTCATAAAGTGGAACAATTTATGAAAATTAGAGAAAGTGAATTTTTAACCAAAGCTAGAAGAGAGGATATTTTAGCCCAGTATTTATTGGCACAAAAGCGTATAAACTTAGAAGGTGGCAGATTACTAGGTTTTGGAATGGACCACTCATTCGTAGTGAATAGTACGGTTAGCGATATGTTCTAAAAAGTGTTGGGGAGCAAGGATTAATCTTTGTACCCCAACCTTTTTGTTTCATTAAAGAGTTATAACAAGTATAAGATTTTTTTTATATAGTAGATAAATTCTAAAGTAAGTAGACATAACTATAAAAATATGCTATAATTTTTAAGCTAAAGCGAAATAGAAAAAGGTCTAAAAGGAGGAATTATAATGATTATTAAAAAAACATTAAGACCAAAAGAATTAAACGAGTTTAACCGGCTTTTTGGAGATTTAAAACATTTCATAAGACCAGTTAAACCAGAAGAATTACATGAAGAAACTATTCAAGATGATGAAATAGCTTCTAAGATTACAATAATTTCTGAAAAAATATTTACTCAGCATGTTCCAAAGGAGGTTCAGTCAACACATAATCAAATTGTTTCAGCATTAAAAAATGAAATGAACAGTGTCCAAAAGCAAATAATTAATATGTATTGCAGATTACAAAAAAATGCTTACATTGTACTTTTTGGCGAAGATTTAGCAGGCAATGTAGATGAAGATACTGGATTAGATAGTATTATTTTAAATGAACTTTTGGATGAAAAGTTTATTACAGATATGAGAATTTGTAAAAATGAAATAGATCCAGGTCTGGGTATGGAGCTAGGAGTATTTGATTTAGAAACTGATGAAACTGCGGGGTATATAACAAAATATAGTAATTTTAAACGGATGAATCTACCAACAGAATTTATAAAGAAAGCTAAGGAACTGCATATTACGGAAGAAGAATTAAATAATATTAAGTTTTATTATTTAATATTATTGGATATTGCAGTACATCCATTTTTTGATAACACAGTTTTAATAATTGAATTTAATAGACCTCTTTATAGGTGTTTAAATAGAATTATTAAGAAAATGGACAGTGATTTTAGAGCTTTTTGGCAAGAAGCTGGTAGACAGATAAAGGAAATTTACTATAAAAAAGATGCAAAAGTAGAAAAAATTTACAAAGAATTATTAGACGATGTAAATGTAAAACGTGGAAGAGAACTGCTAGAAGAAAACAATTTTTTTAATTTAGCAACAGGTATAATTCTCGAAAATGAATTACAGATAAGACGATTTCTAGCTTTGGAAAAAGAAGAAAAAAATATTGTAATAAATGAAGTTGTTAAATTAGAAAGAAATATTAATAATTTAATAGCAAGTGAATTTAAAGATTTTACACCAGAAATGTTATTCGAACCGAATGAATATGAAGAACAAATTAGAGAATTAACATTTACTATGTATGCTTTTAAATTTGCTAAAAAAGAACTCGAAAGAATATTTGCAGAAAAAGGCTTATCAAAGCAAGATTGGTATTTCTTTAAAAATATGGCAAATATTTTTGAAGAAAGAGATATGCTTGAAAAAACCTATGAACAATACAAAAATGCAGATACAAAAGATTTCTTAGCAATTAACAACTTAGCAGTTAATTATAACTTGAATTCGGTAGCAACACTAAATGTAAATTGTACAGAATTATGCAAGTATATATTAGCCTATAGTATGGCAATAAAAGAAAAGACAGAAGAGGAGAAGGCATTGGAGGAAGCATGTGATGAGTTTTTTGCTATAATAAAAATTAAAACCAGAGTAAATATTAAGAAAAAGATTATGTTAGAAGCGCAAAGAAAGCATGGCGTGAGCGAAGCAAGAATAAATCTGTTTACATTTTTTATTAACAAAATACTGTAATTTTTCATTCTAAAGGAATTGGCGAGGTATTACCTCGCCTTTTTCTGTTAGATTAATATAAGAAGAAAAAACGATAAATCTTTACGCAAATAAGGCTTCTAACATTGACTTTTTACAGGTTTTCATATATTATAGTAGTGTCAAATTTTATGTATAGATGAGATATAAAAGCACTAGCTTAAGGAGGAAGATTTATGGGAGAAGTAATAGTTATAACATCTGGTAAAGGTGGAGTAGGAAAAACTACTACAACAGCTAATTTAGGTTCAGCCCTAGCGTTAGAAGGTAAAAAAGTAGTATTAGTAGATACAGATATAGGACTTCGTAATTTAGACGTTGTAATGGGATTAGAAAATAGAATTGTATACGATATTGTAGATGTTGTAGAAGAAAAATGTAAATTAAGACAAGCTTTAATAAAAGACAAACGTTTCCAAGAACTATTCCTATTACCAGCTGCCCAAACAAGAGATAAAAGTGCAATAACAGAAGAACAAATGAGAAAATTAACAGATCAACTAAAAGAAGAATTTGACTACATTTTAATAGACTGCCCAGCAGGGATAGAGCAAGGCTTTAAAAATGCAATTATAGGTGCAGATAAAGCTATAGTTGTTACAATGCCAGAAATTTCAGCAATAAGAGATGCAGACAGAATAATAGGTTTATTAGAATCATCAGAAATAAAAAGTCCACAATTAATTATTAATAAATTAAGACCAGAAATGGCAAGAAAAGGTAAAATGATGGATGTTGATGATATAGTAGATTTATTATCAATAGAACTTTTAGGAGTAGTACCAGATGATGAATATGTAATTACACAAGCAAATAAAGGGGAGCCTGTTATATCTAACAGAAAAGCACCTTCTGGTAAAGCATATATGGAAACTGCTAAACGTCTTTTAGGAGAAGATATAGAAGTAACTATACCAGGAAGAGAAAAGGGATTTTTCGCAGCTTTAAAGAGATTATTTAAAAGAAAATAAATAACAGTGGAGGTAGAATATGTTTGAAAACGTAGTAGGTTTCTTTAAGAAGTTATTAAAAAAAGAAGACGAAGAAGATAATAATAAAGATGTGGCGAAAGAAAGATTACATCTAGTTTTAATGCAAGATAGAGCAAATGTATCTGCAGATTTTTTAGAAATGATGAAACAAGAAATTATAGATGTAATTAAAAAATATATAGATGTAGATGAAAGAGAAATAGATGTTCATTTAACAAATAAAACTAATGAAGATGGCACAGCAGCAGCGCCAGCATTATATGCTAATATTCCAATAGTTAGCATTAAACATACAGGCGAAATGGATGAAGAAATAAAAGAAAAGGTTCAAGAAGAAATAGCTGAAAAAAATAATAAAGATAAAAAAGATGTTAAGAATGAAAAAGAGGAAGAGCCAAAACCAAAAACAGAAGAACAAGACAATAAAGAAAAAGTAGATTCAGAAAAAGAAGAATTACAAGAAACAAAACAAGACATAAAAAAAGAAAACAGTGAAGAAAAGAAAGCAGATAATAAAAACAAGGAAGATGCAGAAATAGAAGAAAATAAAAATGAAGAAGAAAAAGTTAACAATACAAAAAAACAAGAAGAAAAACCAAAAACAGAAGAACATATTTCTACTACTAGTAAAAATGAAAAAGAAGATAAAAAAGTAGAAGAACAAAATGAAATTAAAAAACAAGAAGAGCTAAAAAAAGATAATGATATACAGGAAAATACACAAATAAAACAAGAACCTGTAATACATAATAATAGTAAAAGAAGAAATAAAAAAAGAAAAGGTAGAAGATAAGAGGATGTTTAACAAATAAAGATAAAATAACTATAAAATTAAATACGAAAAGGATGAAAGATGAGAAAGAAAATATTAAAAAACATTGACTGGGGAATTTTTATATGTTGCATTCTACTTTCAATTATAGGAATGGTAGCACTGTTTTCTGCCACATATGATTCTGAAGATACAAGTTTGCAAAGGCAGTTAATATGGTTTGTTATTTGTATACCAATAGTATTCATAATTATATTTATAGATTATGAATCAATTGCAAAAATATCGCCTATTCTGTATGGTGCAGTGCTCTTACTGCTAATAGCAGTATTATTTACAGATTCGGTAAATGGAGCAAGAAGCTGGTTTAATTTTGGATTCCTTTCAATTCAACCAGCAGAATTTGCGAAAATAGCAGTGGTTTTAACTTTAGCGCTTGTCTTGTGTAAAATACAAGAAAAAGACAAAAATGATATAAACAAACCAACCAAATTATTAATGGCTTTAGCAGTAGTAGCAGTTCCAGTACTTTTAATAATAAAACAACCGGATTATGGTACAGCTGCAGCATTTTTAGTTGCAACAGTAATGATGATATTTACAGCAGGTATTAATAAAAAATATATAATAGGAACAATATTGTTAATAGTTATAGCGGTTCCTTTACTATACTTTTTTATATTACCAAGTCATGCAAAACAAAGAATAGAGGTATTTTTAAATCCAGAATCTGACCCACGTGGTTCAGGATATAATTTAACACAATCTAAATTAGCTATAGGTGCTGGACAATTAACAGGAATGGGATTATTAAAAGGTAACCAAACTCAACTTGGCTTTTTATATCCTAAAACAACAGACTTTATATTTTCTGTAATTGGTGAAGAAATGGGATTTATAGGTGCAGGAGCTGTTATAATAATTTATGTAATACTCATAACTAAAGCAATATATGTATCCAAAACAGCAAAAGATGACTTGGGATCATATATTGCAATAGGAATAGCAGGAATATTTTTATTTCATATGTTAGAAAACATTGGAATGACAATGGGATTATTACCAATAACAGGTGTACCACTACCTTTTGTAAGCTATGGGGGAAGCTCTTTGCTAACTAATTTTATTTTAATAGCAATACTTTTAAATATAAGTGGAAGAAGGCAAAAGGCAATATTTATAGAATAAAATTTTAAATTAATAAAATAATTATAGTCCACTAAAGTATAAAAAATTTTAGTGGATATTTTTTTATAGGAATTTTTTGCAAATTAAAGGAGAAAGAAAGTGTATTTAAAAAGAATTAAAATTGGAAATTTGGAATTAAAAAACAATATATTTTTAGCACCAATGGCAGGAATTACAGACAAGCCATTTAGAATTTTGTGTAAAGAAATGGGAGTAGGTCTTGCAACGACAGAAATGGTAAGTGCTAAAGCAATTTTTTACAAGGATAATAAGACAAAGAAATTATACAATACAGAAGGAGAAGAGGGGCCAATTAGTATTCAACTATTTGGTAGTGACATAGAAGCAATTAAATATGCTACACAAGAAGTAGATAAAATAGCAGATATTATAGACTTTAATATGGGGTGCCCTGCTCCAAAAATTGTAAAAAATGGTGATGGAAGTAATTTATTATTACATTTAGATTTATTAGAAAAGATTGTTATGGCAATAAGAGAAAATACAGAAAAACCTATTACATTTAAAATAAGAAAAGGTTGGGACGAAAATAATATTGTTGCAGAAGAAACAGCGAAAATAATAGAAAGAGCTGGTGGAGATGCAATCGTAATACATGGAAGAACAAGAAAAGAATTTTATTCTGGTAAAGCAGATTGGGATATTATAAAAAAAGTAAAAGAAAGTGTAAAAATTCCGGTTATAGGAAATGGTGATATAGTAGACGAAGAGACAGCATTAAGAATGTTTAAAGAGACAAATGTAGATGGAATAATGATAGGAAGAGCTGCATTTGGAAACCCATGGATTTTTAGAGAAATAATATATTTTTTAGAGAACGGAGAAAAGTTAGAGAAGCCAACTTTAGAAGAAAGATATAATACTATGGTAAGACATATAAATATGGAGATAGAAGAACGAGGAGAAGAAGTTGCAATAAAGGAAATGAGAAAGCAATTAAGTTGGTATATAAAAAATTTAAAAGATGCAAGCAATATGAGAGATAGGATAAATAAAATAATTTCTAAAGAGGAATTGCTAGAAGAAATAAAAGAATATTTTGAATATATAAAAAATAACTGAATAAAATTTAAAAAGGAATAGTTTAATACTATTCTTTTTTTGTAGTCAAAATTATCTTTGGTAGTATCAATTTGTATAGTAGATAATTGGCGTGTATTAATATTTAAGAGAATTTTTTATTAGGAGGATTAAATGAAAAAAAGTAAATTAATATTAGTTATTATTTGTATATTAATCATTATAAGTATATTTATTTTTGCATTAAATAATAATAAAAAAGTTGAAAGTGGGAATAATGATAATAATCAAATTTTAA
>USAE01000008.1 GCA_900552655.1 uncultured Clostridium sp. | reverse complement strand
AATGATTAATATAGTTAAAATTATAATTAAAAATATTATTTGATTTTCTAAAAATTCTATAATTTTACCCAAATATGGAATACTTATAACCTTAACACCTTCAATTTGTGAAAAAGAAAGTTTTTCTAAATCTGGTATATTATTGTTATCACCTTTGGTAATATAGCGTTTTTCACCGTTTGCTTCTACTATATCTATAATTCTATGGGTAATAATTTCACCATTTTTATTAAAAGATATAATATCACCATTTTTTAAATTTTCTTCATCTTTTACTTTTTTAACAATAATAATATCGCCCATGTTAATGGTTGGTTCCATACTATTAGTAGTTATATTATAAGCTTTATATCTAAAAAATCCATTAAAGTCATGTTTACTAATAAAAGAAATTCCAAGGAGTACTAAATTATATAGTAAGATTATTAGGATTATATTCGTTATTATCATATAATTTAAATACTAACTTTAACAAATTACAATTTGCATCCTGCAATAATTACTGCTTGTAAATCTATTGATGAATTAGATATATATTTATCTTGTTTAGAAGATAACCAATTAGATGATTTTAAAATTTTTGATATAAAATATGAGATGTTACCTAAAGTTAGTAAACCACAAAGTAAATTAATCTTTGAAAACACATAAAAGGACAAAAATAGTTGATTGTTTTTGTCCTTTTATGTGTTTAAATATTTGGACAATTAATTATATCTTAAATTTCTATACATTATTTTAAGAAGAATTTTGTAGGTAGAATCACTTAAAGGATAGCACCTATGTAATCTAGATAAATCTAAATTTTCACTTGTATTAATTCTATTATCTGTTAAATTTTGAATGTACCCTAAATTAGCTAATTCATTTATTTCTTCTTCTGTATATAATCCATATGGATAGGTAAAAACTTTAGTATTCTCAGTAGATAAATTCTTTTCTATCTTATCATAAGAATTATTTACATTATTTACTGCATCCATAACTGTTAGTTTATTAAAATTTGCGTGGTCTTCACTATGTGAAGCAATTGTTACCAAACCACTTTCTTTCATTTCTTTCGCTTCATTCCAAGTAATTGTACCAGGTAGTCCAACATTATTTGTTATAATAAACATTGTAAATGGAATATTATATTTAGTTGCTATTGGATAAGCATTTTTATAAACTTCTTCATAGCCATCATCAAAAGTTAATATACATGATCGTTTATACAATTCCTTTTTTCCTTCTTTATATGCTTTTAAATCTTCATAAGTTATAAAATGATATCCCATACTTTTTAAGCCTTTAATCTGGTCTTCAAATATCTCCTTAGTAGTTTGCATATAATCATAATACACTTGCGATTCGTCATCTACAATATTATGATATACAAAAATAGGAATCTCTAGCTTTTTTTCGTTTATATAATACTTGTTATCTCTTGTAGTAATTTCATATATAGTACATCCTGTAATTGTAATAAATATAATTGATATTATTACGATTATTATTTTATTTTTCTTTTTCATTTGTTTTCCTCCATATATTGTTTTTAAGCTTTCTTAATAGCCTTTTTAATATATTTTCTTCTTTAGTAGGAACAATTGCTGTTTGTTTTTTACTATTATTAGATTTATTCATATTTTTAAAAACATTATCTGGATTATATAATTCATGTTTATTTTTTTCCTTCTCGTATCTTCTATTTGCTTCATCCAATAATATTCTTTGTCTTGTATCTTCTGTAGCCCAATAATCTCTATAAAAATTTTTAAGTATTGCTGTCGTGAATTCGGAAATATTCTGTTCATTTATGTTCTTACTATAGTCTAACTTAAAATTGTAGTTAGAATCTTTGTTTTCTTCTAAAGTTTTTATAACTTCAGGAGGTATCTTATTAAAGTTTTTTATAGACATATTATATACTATAGCAAGTACTTCTGTACAAGATTTTGCATAATCTATGTTTGTTGTATTTACCATTATCTTTCAGCTCCTCCCAATACTTTTTGCTTTAATGATTGTAAAATTTTTTTTGCTTTATCAACTAGCTCAATATCTGTTTTTTGTGTTAGCACTTCTATCTCATCTAATGGAATTATGAATGAGTCATTTGTATGATTCATATTATACAATAATTCATTTTGTCTTGAAATATATGTTATTTTCTCCCCCATACTTTGCCAAATTTCTTTACGCGTTCCTTTGTCAAAATCCTTAAACGCTCCATCCTCTAATATATTTTTTATAAATTTCTTATTTAAAGATGTTTCAATCTTTTCTGAAATATTTTTTACTTTGTCAGGGTATTTTTCATAAATTTCTTGTAATACATCTAGATCTGTTTGATTTTGAAAAAAGCATCTTGTGTTGCCATTAAAAGACTTTTCTTGAAATGCTTTTCCCATATCATAATATTCCGGATTTCTTATAGTTCCATTTTCTTTGTTAAATATTGCTTGGCAATTATCTGTTTTTATATCGTCATTTCCTAAAAAGGCTGATATAAAAACATAGTTCACTAAAAAATCTCTTCTTTCTTGAATTAGCTCTGGTGTGAAATTATATTTTAATTTATGCACATATAAATCTGATTCTATAAAGTTATCTAAATTAAATTCTCTTAAATTCTGAGGAATCTCATCATAAGGATATGGAAATATTTCTAAAAATTGTTCGCCTTCATTTAAGATATTCATAGAAATGCATCCTTTTTCATTATGTTCGTCATCATAAGCAAGTAGTATATCTGAAACCGGTACATTTATTTTTTGTAATAATATAGATGCTAATAGTTCTCTTAAATCTGCAGTACTCTTAATACCAGCATTTGTTTTATAAAAACCTGTTTTATTTTCAGTAGGAATAAAATATTCACCAGTTACAGATGTAAAGTTCCCTGCTAGCTCTCCTTCATCTTTTATTTTCGTGCAAGAAGATAATAAAATTCTATCAAATTGCATATATATTTCCTCCATGTTTTAATTAATGTATTTTATTTGCTGTTCTTCTATTAAATCAAAAATTGATAAATACTTATTATTTTTTTCTTTTTCAGACATCTTTATTGCAATTATCTGATTGTTAGTATATGTTTTATAATAATATATACCCTTAGATGTATTTATACAGCATGAATATGTTGTAATATCGTTTTTATTTTCTTTAGTTATGGTCGTACCTTGTACCATACTTACAGAATCTAATATATGAAAAAATTGTGTTACAGAACTTTTTTCATCATCTTCGCATTTAGAATTTAGTTTATTGAAAGAAGCTCTTATAAATCTTGAAGCAGGTGAGTTATCGCCCGGCAAACCTATTGCACCCATCCCCTGTCCGTATTGATTTAAATTAATTTTATTAGAAAATGTATTTTCACTATTATAAGGACTCAAATTACTATAATTATTAATATTATTTAAATGGTACTCAAAAGGTGGATTATTAGTAAGTACACCTATTGGATTATTGTACACTTTTAATCCATCTTCCATTTGTTCGATAACAATACATTCACTTTCATCACTTATCATCCAATGTAAGTCCGATACTGGCATTTCTTTTGAAAAAGGAGTATTTGTAATATTTAGATTTGCAATGTCTTTTTTAATTTCTGATATAGAAGAATATAAACCTAAAAAATATGGTATAAGTTCATATGGACTTAAATTTAATTTATTATCTTCCTCTTTAAAAAAACAAGCATTTTTAGGAAAATATAATCCTGCCATAGATAGTCCTTTTTCATTTGTTGCTTCTGCATACAATGGATAATTACTAACTACTGTTGCCATTCCTATCATAGAATATTTTGAAGTTATAGAAGTACCATTTTTTAAATTAAATTTATAGTTTCTTGGTGTTATAACTACTTTTTCATTAAACCTATACTCTAAATCTAAATTCCTACCAAAATAATTATCTTTTGTTTTAAAGTTTATACATGTACACATCTTTGTTCTCCTCTTTCTTTTTATTTATATATTTTGTCTAAAACCAAGCTGACTTTTTCTAAAGAAGTTTCTATATAATATTTTAAAATATCTTCTGTAACTAAATTTAATCTATTATTCCTTAAATCAAATAGTTTAAAATTTTCTTTAATTGCTTTCTTTAGTCCTTCATCATCTGATATCTCTAAAAATTCATTTTGTAATTCATTAATATTAATGTTAGAATTTTTTAAAAGATATCTATCTATAATGGGATAATCTGAATATATATCTTTCGAAAATTCTTCTTCTGAATGAATAGAGTTATCTTTAGTATATAATACAGTTTGAGCATCTCTTTTTATTGCCATATTAGGAATAGAAATACTATACCATATCATGTCTTCTATTAAATGAGCTAAATATCCTTGTAGCATTAAGTTTTTTGGTAAAGATAACTTATTTTCATCTATAAATTTTTCTATATCTGGATAATCCCCTTCATTTCCATTTAATGTACCATGTTGCAAATAATGTGTTGTATTCTTTGTCTTAAAATTAACTGCTACAGTTAATACATCTGGTAGCATAGCTCCATATAAAAATTCATTATTTAAATTATATTTTTCTTTTAGTATATTAGATATATAAATATGACTAATTATTGAACTCATAATTATTCTCCTTTTGGTTCTTTTGTTAGTTTATTTGGCATATTTTCGTATAATGGAATTATAAAATTAAAATTAGAATCTAATGTATTAGAGTTTTCATATTGTTCTATTAAAATTTGGCTTTCAGATGTTGGGGCTAATAAATTTTGCATATATTGATTATTATATAATGTATTTTCTTTTATTATATCGAATTTTTGCAAATATAATGTGTTTTGCTTTTCATTAATATATTTTGTATTAATAAAATTTACCCCTTCTGATAAAGCTTTTTCTAGCGAAAACCATTCGTGCGAATATGCATATTCTGCTGCATTATTTATAATTGTTGACTGCGAATTTCCTGAAGCGGCTATATTAAATGGATTATATACTATTTTATCTTTATATTTATATCCTCTAGACAATTTAGTCCCTTTTTTACCTTGTTCTTGTATCAGCCTAGAAACAATAAAATATGGGTCTATATTATTATCTTTCCCAGATGTTAAAATTGCTTCTGCAATACTACTACCTTCTAAAAAAGTATTTTTCGTTTTTTTCATTATTCCTTCCTTGGTTGCAGAATCTTCTGTATATTGTAAGTCTTTTAATTGAAATATATCATTTTCATTTAACAAAACTCTTGGGTCCATTTTATATTCTATTGCTTTACTTGAAGCACATAACCAATTTCCATTATCATATGTTTTCCCTTTGTCTTTTTTACATTCCCAATCTTTACTATATTTATCTGATTTTGGTATTAAATTTAAAGGCATATTTTTATTAGAGTGACTTTCACTTTTTATCACATCTTTCCAACCTAATTTTGTATAGAAAAGCGTAAACTCCCAGTTTGGATGTTCTTTTTTTAATTTATCTATAGCTTCTTTATAACCAGGATATCTATTTTCATTTAGATTATCTCCTGTGTAAGTAACCCATTTTTGTTTTGAATTATTTACTACTATAATGCCAATTATAACTGAAAATATAATAATTATTAATGGTAATAATGCTATTACTTTGGGTTTTAAGTGTTTAATTTTGTTTACTATAAATTTTATTAATGATGGATTTGAATATTTTTTCATTTATTACAATACTTAACTCCTTAAATATTATTTCTACTTATTGATTGCTAAAGATTTATAATTTTATTATTTTATAAAATTATATAATTCATACTTTATATTTTCAAGTAAATTGATTAATTCTTATATAAAAATATACTACATAGAAGGTATTTTTAATTCCATTCCCTCATACAAATTAGAATCTTTTAAATTATTGTTGTACTTTATATCATTTATTACAAATCTTATATCTTTTCCCTCGTAATATTTATTTGTTTCTTGTTCTTTTTTTGCTATTGACCATAGTGTTTCACCAAGGCCTATACTTGTAACTTTGTAATTAACTTCTTGTTTAGAGTAGCTTGTCTTTGCAAATACAGTTATTACTATAAAAATTATTATAATTATTCCCCTTTTTGATTTCATATTTTTCCTCCTTACGTAATAGAATATTTGTTCGCTTTTAAAGATTATATCAGAACATTTGTTTTTATGCAAGAGCAAATAAAAAAAAACGTACCTAAGATTTTCTAACAAATGTAAATTCTAAGAAAATCTAAGGTACGTCATAATTATCTAGTACAGAAGTTTCTCCTACTAGGAGCAACTTCCTACTATAAAAAAACAATGAAATTTTAATTCATTGTTTTTAATATATTTATAATTATATTGACTTCTTTTTCTAGTCGTTCTTGTACAAGTTTAACATTTGTAGCTGTATACATATTCCAAATGTTAAGATACAAAAATAATGAAGAATATACATCTACAGCATTTTGCAATATTTCTAGCCACTTTTTACTACTTTTTCTAGATTGTGTAATACTACTAGAATTTGTGTTATAAAAATAGTAAATATCATTTATAAATACTACTGAATTTATATTTGTAAATATGTTTAAGTTCATCATTAAATCTTCAGCATATCTTAGTCTTTGGTCTGGGGCACTTATACTATCTAAGCAAGATTTCTTTACACAGCTATTCCATATAGCATTTAATTGATATCCTCCAAAAAACATAGGATATACTTTTTCGCTAAAGTCTTTTTTATTAATAAATATTTCGTTTTCACTAAAATATTTATATTGTTCATAATTCTCTTTTTTATATCTAAATTTAATTAAGTCTGGTGAATATTTATTTATAATCTCATTCATTTTGCTAAAAACACCATCTATATATTCATCATCTGCATCTAGAAACATTATATACTTTCCAGTTGCACTCTTAATTCCATTTATTCTAGCACATAATGCTCCTTTATTTTCTTGAATGATTATTTTTATTCTGTTATCTTTTTTCTTCATTTCTTCGCATATATTTAGCGAATTATCAGTTAATCCATCTATTACAAGAATAAGTTCTATATCTTCTTTACTCTTTAATACAGAGTTTATTGTTTTTTCTATGGTATTTTGTGCATTATATACTGGTATAATAACAGAAATATTTGCCATAATTAATCTCCTTTATCTTAAACTTTGTCCCATATCTAGAACTAGGTTTTGTCCATTAACACCTTTAGCTATTTCTAATAAAGAATAAATTGCATCATAAACATCTGTTGGCCTAACAAAACTTTTAATAGGCAAATGATTCCTATAATTTTCAAAATATTCATCACCTTCTATTTCTTGTTCCATATGTGGCACAGTTCCTAATGAAATTGTGTTTACCCTTATATTAGAAGTTCCTAGTTCATTTAAAACAGATTTCATAAAACCATATATTCCAGACTTTGCAGCACTATATGCTGGCAAACCATATCTAGTTATTGCATTTATAGAAGATATCATTAAAATAGATCTTCTACAAATATCGTTAGACTTTTCTATTAGGTCTAACATTATTTTTATAAGGTATATATGTGCTGTTAAATTTAAGCTTATAGACTTATCTATATCATTAAATGTTATTCCTTTAATTCCATCTATTTCACTTTTCATGTTAATTCCAGCCATGCTTATTAAATAATTAATATAACCATATTTGCTTTCTATTATTTTATGAGCATTTTGAAGATCTTCTAATTTAGTAACATCAGTTTTTATAAAAGTGTAATTTTTATTTTCTAAAATAGTTTTAGATGTAGTGTCATCTTTATCTAAAACTACTACTTTAGCACCTTGCTTTAAAAAATTAGAAGCTACTACCTTACCTATTCCTCCATGTCCACCTGTAATTACGATAACAGTATCTTTCATATAATCACCTCTATTTTTAATTTTCTTTGCACAAACTTTCATGCAAATTTATACATTCTTCTACATCTAATGTTTCTACTATCATTTTTAATGTTTTCATTTCTATTTTTAGCTCTTTTTCAAAACTATATCTTGAATTAAAAGCAAACTCAGATATTATTAAATCAAGATTTTTAAAGTTTTTAATAGTATAAATAATATCTTTTATTTCTGTTTTATCCATCATAAGATGTTTGTCTAGTTTGTTTTTAAATTCACCTGTTTTGTCTACATTTCCAGAAATATGCAAAATCTTAACTTTGTCTTTATTTGTTAATAAATCTAAATATTTATTATACGAAATATTTAAATCATTTGCTGCAAGTTTTGCATGTGAAATATCGAATACTCCAAAATCTAATATTTTCCACATATAGCTTACAGTTTCAGGCGAAATCTCTGCTAAGGGAATACCATAACCTCCGGGTTGATTTTCCCCTCCAAACTTAATTTCTTCATTATATAATTTTAAAAATTGAGTTTTTAAGCTCTTTATATTTTCAAATAATATATCTTTATCCTCATCTATATTCTTGTTAATTTCTGCCGCTATATGTGTACTAATACGTTTTTTATTATTTAATTGCATTAAATTAGCTGGCAAGCTATGCCAGTCTATATTCTTAATCATTCTTTTACTATGTGTTCTAGGTTCCATATGTGGTAGACCATGAAAATCTACTTTTATATTATTTTCTTTTGCTAGTTTCAAGCAGTTATTAAGTTCTTCGTTATTACAAAATCTACCTGGAAACTTTAAAATATCTATATAATTATTTTTTATTAAATTTTTATATAAGTCGTCATAAATATTTTTGCCATCTTCATTAACAATATAATTACAACCAATTTGTATCATTTTAGCTCTCCAAACTTTCAAGTAATTTATCTATATTTGATATAACTGTATTCATATCAAATTTTCGTGTAACATTTTTTATATTTTCTTTATATTTTTCCCTAAGTTCCTTATTTAATATTACTTTTTTAACTCCTAAATATAAATTGTATGTATCATTAGATACTATAAGTGCATTTTCGTTATCTTCTCCTAGAATATCCTTCATTCCTGAACATAATGTTGTAACTATTGGCTTGTCTAACATAGCAGCTTCTATTACAACAGAACTTAGTCCTTCTATTCTAGAAGAACATACAAATATATCCGATTCTTTAACATATTTGTAAGGATTTTCAGTATATCCTACTAAATTAACTGTATCCTTTAAATTATTCTCTTCTATATAGTTTTCTAAATTTTCTCTTTCTGTACCTTCTCCAATTATCCAAATAGAGTTCTTTATGTTTTCTCTTAACAATTTTCTATGGATTTTTAATAATCTGTCATAGCCTTTTTCATATGCTAATCTTCCAACTGCAGATATTATAATTCCATCTTTCTTTAATTCTTTTGTTATTGGTTCTTCAGCCTTTTTTAATATTTCTTCAGAATTTATTGGGTTTACTTGTACAATTACGTTGTCCGAAATTCCTGTTTTTTGTGTAAAATGATATTTTACATCATTAGAAACACAAACAATTTTGTCAAATTTTTTGTAGCAATTTATTTCATCATCTAAATTTTTAAATATACTAGCTCGCGAAATATTTTCTATATCTGTATGTATCCATGCAATTTTTTTAGAATTTTTATTATTAGAATTAGCTATAACCTTTGCAACTTTTCCTTCTAGAAAAGCAATTTCTATGTCGTATACTTCCTTTATATTCTTTTTATACAAATAATTTGGAAAATGTTTTATTAAAAATAAATACCATTTCCAAATTATACTCATTAGTTTACAAGATATTTTATAATGCTTCGAATTTATGTCATTTCTGCTTTTTTTAAAATAGCTTTCAAAAAAATACTTATATTTTATTCCTGGTATGTTTAGTGCATCTTCCACAAAAACACCATCATTTACTAGTGATAATAATGTTATATCATATTTTTCTTTATCCATCATTTTTAAAAGATTAATTACTATTTTTTCTACTCCTCCTAATTGAAGAGTATGAACTGCTATTAACAGCTTCTTTTTCATATATGCCCCCTATTCTGACAGTACACATGTTGGTAACGGTGATTTCTGCTTGTTTAAAAATTCCAATTTACCAGTATTAATATTTCTACTATAAATTGCAATTTCATTAGAATCTTGGTTCGCAACAAATACATATTTCTGTGTTTTGTCAATTTCTAAATCTCTGGGAGTATCGCCATATGATAAAATATTTTGTACTAATTCTAATTTTTCATTTTCATATTTAAATACAGATATGCTATTATGTCCTCTTAAAGATGTATAAATGTATTTACCATCTGAAGAAATTTTAATTCCTGCTCCTGTGTCGTTTTCTTTTTTTACGTGATTATTAGGTAAAATACTTGTTTTATATAGGATTTCTAATTTTTCTTGTATATATCTTAAAACATATAATGTACAGCCTTTTTCAGTTAACAAAAAAATTTTTTCGTTGTAAATAGCTATATGTCTTGGCTCTTCGTTTTTAGGAAATTGAAGTGAAAAAATCTTTTTTAAAGATGTTTTTTGTACTTCGTATAAGTCTAATGTATTCATTCCTAAGTCTACAGTTATTAAGTTATTTTCATTATTAAAGACTTTTGCACAATGTAAATGTGAATATTTTCTACTGTTTACACTATTATAAATAAGCTCTCCTATTTCTCCACTTTCTTTAATTTTATATACAGTAAAATACCCATTCATATAATTTGAAATAAATAGCATTTTCTTCTTGTTACTTATTTCTACATGACATGGGCCACTTCCTAATGAGCTTTTATCTCCAATATATGTTAAACCTTTGGAAGTCTTTTTATATGCTAATATATTACCATTCTCATTTTCTTGTACTGCATATAAATTATTTTCATTTTGTGCTAAATATGTACATCTTTCAAAATCATTAGTTGTATAAACTAAATTTAAGTTTTCATTTGAAAAGAGATACTTATTTATTCCAGTTTTTGATGCATTACCTATATAAATATATTGTTCGTTCATAATCACTCTCTTTTATTCATATTTTTTTGCATTATCACGCTCTATTATACCATTTAAATCTATTATTGTCAATTTATGCATGATGTTGTCACTCTTACAGCGATAAAGGATAAGAGCCATAAGATGGGATTTGAAGAAGGCCTTAAAATCTCAGTTTTACTTTTCTAATAATAAAAGAGCAATTTTACTACATTTATGTAATAAAGTATTGCTCTTTTTATATTAAATCATTATTCTATTTTAATATTCTTTTAATTATCTACTGTATTTGTTCCAGGTTTTATATTTGTATTACTATTCAAATTAGTGTTTGTATTTGAGTTAGTATTGGTATTTGTGTTTATATTACTATTCGTATTATTTTTGTTGCTGTTAGAATTTGTATTTGTATTAGTGTTAGAGTTAGTGTTCTTGTTTGAATTTGTATTGCTATTCGAATTAGTGTTTGTATTCGTGTTAGTATTGGTATTCTTGTTTACATTTGTATTTGTCGTATTTTCTTTTTTATTATCAGTTGTTACGACATTTGTATTCATTACTGGTTCTTCTGCATCTATATCATTTTTAATTCCTTGAACTGTAGAATTTGTGTTTTCATTTTTATGTTCTGTTTCTGAAGCTTTTATTTCTGTTCCACTATGTTTGTTACATAAGCCAGGAACTGTAGATCTTAAAAAATACTCTGTATATGTATCTTTACAACCAGTTCTTGCTTTTAATCCCGTTTCTGAACAAACTTTAACTTCTTGTACGGAATATGGCTTAGTAAAATATGCTGTTTTTAAACCAGTATGTATTCTTGACATTACATTTGCCCAAATTAAACCTGCTGGATTTCTCTTATTAAAATTAACTGTTTCATTTTGGTCATAGCCATACCATGTAACACCTGTATAATATGGTGTAAAACCACAAAGCCATCTGTCATAATTAGAATCTGTTGTTCCCGTTTTAGCTGCAACATCAATTCCATTTATTTTACAGTATGTAGCTGTTCCATTTTTTCCTTCTACTGGCTGTGTTAGTAGATCTTTTAGTATAAAAGCTGTTTCCTTAGAAAAGACTCTTTCTTTTTTTTGCTTTGGTTTCATTATTGTCTTCCCAGAATTATTTTTTATTTCTTTATAAAATGTAGGTTCAATGTATTCACCATCATTTGCAATTGTTGCATAAGCAGAAGCCATTTCTAAGGGGCTAATCCCTTTTTGTAATCCACCCAATGCTAAAGTTAAGTTATTGTCCTCTTCTGTTAGAGTAGTAATACCCATTTTTTCTAGGTACTTTATAGCCACATTAGGCTTTAATTCATTCATAATTTCTACAAATGGAATATTCTGTGAAGATTCTATAGCTCTTCTTACTGTTATATTACCTAAAGGCTTACTATAATCTACTGGGTGATACCCACCATTAAAATCTCTTTCTGTATCGTCATATATTGATGAAGCAGTAATTATCTTCTTTTGAATAGCTGGGCCTACTACAGCAATTGGTTTTATCGCAGAACCTGTTTGCCTAATACTTTGCGTTGCTCTATTTAAAGAACGTGGCTTGTCTTTTTTTCCTAAACCACCTACACAGCCTAGCACATTTCCAGTTTTATGATCTATTATTACCATAGCAGATTGTGAATGTTCGCCTCCATTTTTTGAAGGTAGTATATATTTACTCTTTCCCATTTCAGTTTCCATTTGGTCTTGAATTTTAACTTCTTGTGTGCTTGTAATTGTTAAACCAGACATATATATGTAATTAGTAGCAAAATTAGTAGAAATATTATACTTATCTGCTATATCGTTTGTAACATCTGTTATAAGTGCATCTGTATGATATGAATATACTCCATTGCCTGAATTAATATTACCCTTTTTAAATTTTATACCTTCGTCTACATTTTTTGTAGCAATTTCATATTCCTCTTCGTGAATATAACCAAGCTCTAACATTTTTGATAAAACGGTTTTTGTCCTCTTCTTTATTTTTTCAGAATTATCTTTTTCACCAAAAGGGTTATAAGAATTTGGTGAATGATTTATTCCTGCTAAAAAAGCACATTCTTCTAAATTTAAGTTCTTACAAGGTTTATTAAAATAATATTCACTGCCAGCTTCTACACCATATATACTTGGCCCAACATATATAATATTTAAATATGTTTCTAATATTTCATCTTTCTCGGTTATGCATTCCAGGTTCCAGGCTTTCCACCATTCTTTCACTTTTCTAAATACACTATCTGTAGTATCTCCTGTCATATTTTTTACTAATTGTTGTGTAATTGTACTTCCTCCATACGAAGAATTGCCAAAGTGAAAAATATAACTTAATATAGCAGACCCCGTTCTTTTTATATCTACACCTTGGTGCTTATAAAACCTTTCATCTTCTATTGCAACATAGGCATTTTTTAAATTTGACGGCATTTGTGAAATATCAATTTTTATTTGTTTTCTTTCACTTCCTAATTTGGCAAGCTCATTACCATTATTATCAAGTACAATAGAATTTTCATTAATTAACATATCTTCTGCAATATTTCTCCATTTTACTGCAGATGTTGCAAGAGTAATACCTATAACTATTACTAATAAAACTATTAAGGAAATTATGATTTTCTTTACTTTTTTATTTTTATTTGTTTTGCCTCTTCTACTTTTCTTATTTTCTTGTGTTACATTACTTTTTTCTTTTTTAAAAGCTTTAGGCACAAACTCTTCCTCTTCTTGGCTCTTTACTTTTTTACTTTTCATATACTAATCAAGCTCCTTAGAAAAATAAGCTATTTTATTTGTTTCAGAAAAACCTAAATGATTAAATAAATCCATTAGTGATTCATCCGATAAATTACAACTTGCAGTAAATTTTTCGCACCCTTTAATTTTTGCCCATTCTTCACATTTGTTTAATAGTTTCTTATCAATTCCTTTATTTTGATAATTATGTTTTATATAAATTTTTTCTAAGTATCCTACCATATTAGCCTCATTTTTTAATGAACATTGTGCATATGCAACAGGAATCTCATTTTCATAATCTATATAAACTACTTTATTGTAATTAGTTAATGCTTCTCTTATGGTATTCGTTTCCTCTTCTAGTAATTTAAATTCATAATTATCACTAATAATTTCTTCTATTATTTCGTAATCACTTATAATAGCTTCTTTAATCATATGTACCCCTTCTTTCTTACTCTTCTATAATTCCACCACCAACTACAACATCATCTAAATAGAATACTGCAGATTGACCTGGTGTTAAAGATTTTTCTGGTTCTTCAAAATTAATTTTTATCTTATCTTCATTTATAACATTTAATGTTGCAAAAGATTCTTTTTTACTATATCTAGTTTTAACTGCTACTCTTAAATTTTCTATATTAATATCTTTAATTAATATATTTACGTTACTTATAATTGCTTCTTTTTTAAAAGCCTCTTTCATCGTGCCTACTATTAATTCATTTTTCCTTACATTAAAACCTATTACGAATAATGGCTCTTTATATGATATACCCATTCCTTTTCTTTGCCCAATTGTATAATTATATAGTCCATTATGTTTTCCTAAGATAGTTCCATCATTCATTACTATATTGCCTGGCTTAGGTTTAATGTCTCCGTTATTTTCTAAAAATTTCTTATAGTTACCATCTGGAATGAAGCAAATATCTTCACTATCTGGCTTATTAGCTACATTTACTAAATTGTTTTCTTTGGCTATTTTTCTTATCTCCTCTTTAGATTTAAAATTGCCTAATGGAAATAGTACTTTGTCTAATATTTCTTCCTTCATTGTATATAGCACATATGATTGGTCTTTATTTTCATTTAAGCATTTTCTTAAAACAAATTGATTATAGTTGTTATCATATTCTATTTTAGCATAATGCCCTGTTGCTAAAAAATCACAATTTAGCTCTTTGGCCTTTTTATACATTTCTCCAAATTTTAACTTTCTATTACATTCTATACAAGGGTTAGGTGTAAGAGCTTTAGAGTAACAATCTATAAAATTACTAATTACATACTTTTTAAAGCTTTCTTGCATATCTATAGATATATGTTCTATTCCAATTTTATCACATACTTCTTTTGCATCTTTTGCATCTGTATAATTAGATAGTGACAAAGTAACACCAATTACCTCATAACCTTCATTTTTTAGTAATAGTGCAGAAACACTACTGTCTACTCCACCACTCATACCTAATAAAACTCTTCTTTTTTTCATATCATCTCTCCTATGGTGATATTTTAACATATATACCATAATTTAGTAAAGGTATTGTGTAAAAGCTTAAAATATAGTATAATATTTATGTTAATCATTAAGGAGGATTACTTATGCATTTTATGGCTTTCAAATCTGCTATAAATAGAGCAGAAGAAATGGTTTCTCATGTTAAACCATTCGAATATAGATATATTAATAACACTATTAGTAAAATTTACGATTTTATTCAAAAAGAAAAGCTTAAAAATCCAGATATGAAAGATCCAGATTTTTATTCTTTATTATACGATTATAACTCTAGGCTAAAAACAGTTTCTTTTTGTAATGAACATATATTAAACCAAGTTACAGCATATAATGCTTGTTTATACTTGCTTCAAAATCCTAAGAAATATGCTGAAATTACAGAATATGTAGAAAATAATAATATCTCGTCAGACAGAGATTTTTTTATGCATACTAATAGTTTTGATGAAAATTTAACAAATTTAGTATTATTTATGAGACATTTATATCCACAAGTAGCTTCACAAGTAGAAGATAGTTATGGACCTGTGTTTGCAGATATTTTAAATTCTCCAAAAACTAATAAAGAAAAGCATATAATGGCCGAAAAACTGGTTGGGCATTTACCTGCACTTCAAAGAAAACATTATCTTGATGCTTTTGAGCTATTAGCTGACGGAATTCCTGCATATATGAAAACTTATTTAAAATATACTGAAACAAATATAAAGAAAGATTTAATAGAGTCTAATACGGCACTAGTTAGTCTTTTTGATGACATGGGTTATTTAGATGACTGGCTAACTCTTGCAAATAAACAATTTGAGGAAATTGGACTTCCAGAATTAAAACAAGATAAAGCAAGTTTAACTAGTGGACTATCTGAGGGAGTTCAAAAACAGCTAGATACAGTAGACTTACTCGGCATAAACATAATGTATACCAATAGAGCTTTTCATATCTTAGAGGACTATTCTAAAGCAATGTATGCAATTTCCGAATTTAATTTAGAACCACTTATTCTAGATGGTATAGAAGCACCAACATTAGAAGATGAAGATTTAAAAAATATTTTATTAAAAATGGAGCTTTTTTATTATCCAACAGAAATGTATTATACAGAAAATGAAAATAAAATAGAAGAAATGTCACGTAGTGGTGAGTTAGTTCTAGATGATGATGAAAATTCTGAAAGAAGATATTATTCTCTAGAACCTTTGGAAAAAGAAATGGAAAGATCTTATGGTGAAGAATATAAGCAATACTTTTCTAATGTTTTTCCAGCTTCTAAAAATTCTGTTGGAGATGATATGTTAAGATTTTCACAGTTTGCTAATTCTATTCACAGATTAAAAGGTTCTAAAGCTCATATAGCATTATCTCTTTATAGTTTTTTAGAATTAAATGATAGTCAAAAAAGAAATTATGGAGTTGTAGTAGATAAAATTTCTGAAGATGGAACTTCTGGAGAGTTAAAACATTTTACAGATTTTGTAGTAGATATTAATTCTATATTACCTGTTAATGTACATGTTCCATCACATATTTTTTCAGAATTTGCAACTGAATATTTTAAAAGTCCTATTGTACCTATATATGCTGGCTCTAATGATTGGAATATGCGAAATGATAGAAAAATGAAGTCACATGTAATGGTGCCATGGAACAAGAAAAGCAAAAAAACAATTAAACAATGTTCAAAAAATAATAAAGCATATAATCAAGATACTGTTGCACATCTTAGATTTTTATCTGATGAAAATTGTCCACCTGCTCATTTAAAGCAATCACCAAAAGACAAACAAATTCATAAAACTTATATTAATTTAGACACCGGATCTATTTTAGAAAAAACTAAAGAAGGTATATTAGTAAAAGTGTTACCTGTTGGAGATGATGAAAGAGATGGTAGATAAAGAAAAACTTAACGAACATTTTAAAAATAAAGATTACATATATTGTATTAACACATTGCAAAAAGATATTAAAGATAAATTAGTGCAAAAAGTAAAAATATTTAAACCAGATTATAAATACACTAATTTATTTAATTTAAAGGAAAATTGTTATAAATTCCTAAGCGATAAAGAAAAATTATATGTTACAATTTTATGTAGGTATTCTGAAGAAGAATATTCTTCTATTTGTGAATTAAATAGTTTATTAGATATTTATTCTTCTTATAAATAAAAATTAAACTACTAGTTTTTACGCTAGTAGTTTTTTTATTGAAGAAGGATTTTTAGGAATATCCCCGAATCCCGGACCCCCCTAAATCCCGATTTTGTTAATTAATTGTATTTAATATATCTTGTTTTGTTCTTAATCCTACAAGAGTTTTTAGAGCCATACCATTATTAAAATAAATTAAAGTTGGTATACTTTCTATTTCATATTTTCTTGCTATATCTGAAGCTTCGTCTACATTAAGTTTGCAAACTTTTAGTTCTAAATTTTCTTCTGCTAATTCTTCTATTATAGGACCCATCATTCTACAAGGTCCACACCATGGTGCCCAAAAATCTACTAATACAGGTAACTCAGATTGTAATACCTCCGCTTCAAAATTTTCTTCTGCTATTTCTATTACTTTACTCATAAAAATAACCTCCTTATATATTTTTTATTTTTTTAGCAATACTTAAGCCGCATTTAGCACCTTCATATACTGCTTTGCATATTTGTAATAAGCCACCAGTGCAATCTCCAGCTGCATAAATTCCTGGTACATTAGTTTCCATATTTTCATTTACTATAATGTCATTATTTTTTAACAATATTCCAAGTTTTTTTGCAAAGTCTGCACTAGAAGCAATGCCTTGTGCAATAAAAATTCCATCTACGGGTATACTTCTTTTATCTTCTAAAAGAATTTCTTCTACTTTTGTATTTCCTTTTATAGCATCTATTCTTCCTTCTATAATATTTTGTATACTTAAAGATCTATTTTCTGGTAGTTTACTACCATTTGTAAAAATAGTAACTTTATCTGTTACATTCTTTAAAACTTCTGCTTCATGAAGTGCATATTCGCCATTCCCTATAACTGCCACATTCTTTCCTTTAAAAAAGAAACCATCACATATTGCACAATAGCTTATTCCTTTTCCTTCGAATGTAGTTTCTCCTTCTATATTAGAAGTTTTTCTACTTTTTCCTGTTGCAAGAACAATTGTTCTTGTTTCGTATTCACTATTTACTGTTCTTACAATATATGTTCCATTACCATATTCTATATCTATTACTTCATCATTTTTCATTTCTATATTTTGCTTTTTCGCTTGATTAATACCATTTTTAAAAAGCTCTTCACCAGAAATACTATCTTCAAACCCATAATAGTTTTCTATACTTTTAGCTCTATTTAAAGCTGTATTTTCTTTTCCTATTACTAAAGTTTTTAAGTTAGACCTACTAATATAAATTGCTGCACTTATACCTGCTGGTCCTTTCCCAATTATTATACAATCATACATAAACTTTCTCCTAGTCTGCTAATGTTCCCATTGGATCCCATGGTTCTAATTCCATATAGTAATTATTTTCATTGTATGCCTCTAATTCTTCTGGTTTTAGGTGTTTTTTATTAATTACAACTTGATACACATAAGAATTAAACCATTCATCTGTTAAAAGATACATTCCTTTGTTTCCTGCAGCATTTCCCCATGAATTTTCTACTTTCCAACGATTTCCTTTCCAGTTTTCGTCTAAATTTACTCCTAAAAACATCATTGCATGTGTCATTGCACTTTCTCTATATTCAAGTTTAGTTGCCTTATTCATGCTATCTTCTATATTTATTAATTCATTAATATTATAAAGTGAACGTGATAATATTCCCAAATCTCTTGAAGACTCTTGTCCTACATCACTTCCAAAGAATACTGGAACACTGTCTGTAAGTTGTGCAATTGCCATTTCCTTTAGTCTTTCTATTGGTAAATTTAAATATGTTATTTTATTACCTTCTGCAACATTTCCTACATAGTTTACAGTGTATTTCTTAAAAAATGGTCTATCTGCATTTGGAGCATTTATAATACTTATATAATCTTCTAAATTTAAATCTTTTACATATTTATTATAAAACTCTATAGGTGTTATATTATTTTCTCTAAAGAATTCATCTTTTTTGTTTGTATATTCAAAATTGAATTCTTTAGGTGGTTTTCCAAATGCTGTACATAATATGTTATAAATTTTTTCTATCATTTCTAATTTTTTGTTTTCTATTTCTTCTAAGCTTTTATTATTTTTGTAATCTTCTCTTAATTCATAAGCATACATTCTTAAGATTCTTTTTAAAATTTTATTAATTTCTAATGTATTAGAAGAATTATATGTTTCTGGCATAGCACTTTTAGGAACAATACCATATTTTTTTATAATATTTAAAAACATATCCCATTGTCCACCATCGTTTATAGGGTTATCTAAGAAAAATGTTACATGTCTATCTGTTGTTGGTCTATCTATAGTATTTATTATACTATTTAAAAAATAATTACATTTTTCTAGTTTGTCATAAAATGCTATATAGTTTTGTGATAATTCTATATTTACTATGTTTAATTTTTTTATTAAGAAATATCTAATAAAATTTGTAGATGCAAAAATCCAACATCTTCCACTTCTTTTTTGATCTGTTACTTCTCCTTGTTTTAGATTTACAGAAAAGTCATATCTAGAATTTCTTACTTCTTCATAATTTTCACAAGATTTAAAAAATCCATTTTTTGTAACTGTATTCGTTACTATTTTGTTTTCAACATTAGCAAAATCTTTTTCATATTTTTTTAATTTTTCTTTAGAAATATTTTTCATATGTATCCTCCTTTTATTAAACCGGGATTTGGGGACGTACCTTAAAGTCCCGGTTTTATTTTCTTTGTTAAGATCTGCCCAATGTTTAGCTATGAGCAGATTTACTCACATTTTCATTAGTTTATTTTATTTACAAGCTCATTGTGCAATTGTTCTAGTATATTATCTTCTACTTTTTCTCTAAATATTATTCTTATTTTTGACTCATTTGTTTGTATATTTAATACCTCTAAAGCATTTGCATCTAATATTTGCATAGTTTTCATTATAGTTTCTGAATCATTCATTATTCCATAACCTATAATAGAAATTTTACTTATATTTTTATAAGAGCAATCTAACCTAGGATATTCATTTGTTATTAAATTTTCAAATTTGTTAAATTCAGATGATTTTATAGTAAATTGTATTTCTAAATTAGATATACTTTTGTTTATTATATTATTAACAAAAATATTGTTTTCTAATAATTTTCTATATATACGATTAATTATTCTAGGAGTATATACATCTTGTTTCGCTGTAACTAAAATTATATCGTCATTTTTTACAATACTTTTTACCTTCGTATCTTCTATTTTACTATTAATAACACTTCCTGGCCTATTGTTAAACGTTGATTTTGTAATTATAGGAATGTTAAAGTTTTTACCTATTTCTACACATCTGTTATGCAATACCTTCGCACCTTCGTTCGAAATATCTTGCATTTCCTCATATGATAATTCAGATATTTTTTTTGCATCTCGTATTTTATTTGGATCTGTAGAATATACCCCATCAACATCTGAAAATATATAACATTTATCTGCTTTTAATGCTGCTGCTACTGCAACTGCTGTGGTATCTGAACCACCTCTTCCTAATGTTGTTATATCTCCTTTTGAATTTATACCTTGGAATCCTGCTATAATAACAATTTTCCTTGCCTCTAATTCTTTTTGTATTCTTGATGTATCTATGTTTTCTACAACTGCTGACTGGTTTGCCTCACTTGTAAATATTCCTGCTTGCCAACCAGTAAGTGAAATTGCAGGATATCCTAATCTATTAAGTAATATACTCAGCTTAGACATAGATATCTGTTCACCGCTACTTAGTAATGTATCTAATTCTCTTTCATTTGGAACATTACTAAGTTCATGAGCTTCTTTTAATAAATTATCTGTAGTTTTTCCTTGAGCAGATACTACAACTACTACATTATTTTCTTTATAAAATTCCTTAATTTTATCAGCTACAATATTTAATTTTATATTGTCTGAAACTGAACTCCCCCCAAATTTTAAAACTATTGTGTCCATTTTGACACCTCTTCTTTGTAATGTTAGAAATGAATTTAATTAAATATCACTTCTATATATTATATGAAACTAAATATTTTTTGTAACTTTTTATATTATTACAAAAATATATTAGTACAAATAATTATAACATAAAATATCTATTTGTTAAATTTTTTTAAATATTCTTGTATAAAATCGTCTATTTGACCATCCATAACAGATTGCACATTTCCGAATTTCGTAATTTGTTCTATGGTCTTTTACCAAAGTATATGGGCAAAATACATATGACCTGATTTGGCTTCCCCATGCTATATCCTTTTGTTCACCTTTTAAGTCTGTTATATTTTTTTGTCTTTCTTTTTCTTTTACATCAAATAATTTTGACTTAAGCATTTTCATTGCAGTTTCTCTGTTTTGAATTTGCGAACGTTCTGATTGGCAGGCAACCACTATATTTGTTGGTATATGTGTTATTCTAACTGCTGAAGAAGTTTTATTTATGTGTTGACCTCCAGCGCCAGAGGCTCTGTATGTATCTATTCTTAAGTCATCTGGATTTATATCTATTTGTATATCTTCTTCAATTTCTGGTAAAACTTCTACAGATGCAAACGATGTGTGCCTTCTTCCACCACTATCAAATGGTGAAATTCTAACAAGCCTATGTACGCCCATTTCACCTTTTAAGTATCCATAAGCATATTCACCCTTAACTAAAAAAGTAACACTTTTAATTCCTGCTTCGTCACCTTCTAGATAATCTAATTCTTTAACTTGAAAATTATGTTTTTCTGCCCATCTGGTATACATTCTATATAACATTTCTACCCAATCTTGTGACTCTGTTCCACCTGCACCTGGGTGCATAGAAACAATTGCATTATTCATGTCATATTTGCCAGATAATAAAGTTTTTATTTCCAAACTTTCTATATCTTTTCTTATGCGTTTTGTATCTTCCAAAAGTTCTTGTAAAATTTCTTTGTCTTCTTCTAAAACTAATAAATTATTCATCTCTATACAATTTTGTATTTCATTATATATTTTATTATATGAATTTATATTATCTTTTAGAATTTTTATTTCTTGCAAGATCTTACTATTATCATTACTCCAAAAATCTTCCTTTAAAGTTTCTTTTTCTAAGTCCTCTAATCTACGCTTTAACTTTTCTACTTCAAAGAGATTCACCGATTTCTTTTAATTTGTTAAATAGTTCTTGAAGTTCTTTTTTATTATCTTCTAACTCTAGCATATATTCACTCCAATCTAATTTTTGTGTGTTCATATTATCATAGCTATTAACTTTTTTCAAGTAAACTTTTAGTGAACTTTTAAACAGAAAAATCCCTCCTTTACAAATTATAATAAAGGAGGGATTTTAAGAACCGTCCCCAAATCTCGATTATTTTGTTCCAAATATTCTATCTCCTGCATCGCCTAAACCTGGTACTATATAGCCATATTCGTTTAATTTTTCGTCTATTCCTGCTGTATATAATTTTACGTCTGGAAATTCTTTATTTAGCTTTTCTATTCCTTCCGGTGCTGCTAATATTGAAAGGAATTTTATCTTTTTTACGCCATCTTCTTTTAAGCATCTTATTGTATCTTCTGCTGAACCTCCTGTTGCAAGCATTGGGTCTAATATAAGCACTTCTCTTTTGCTTATATCTTTTGGCATTTTGTAATAATATTTTACAGGCTTTAATGTTTCTTCATCCCTATATAATCCAATATGACCTATTTTTGCATTTGGTATAACTTGTAAAAGTCCATCTAGCATTCCTGTACCAGCTCTTAAAATTGGTACAAAAGCATATTTATCTTCCCTTAATATTTTTGCTTTTGTTTTACATAAAGGTGTTTCTATTTCTACCTCTTCTAATTTTGCATCTCTCATTGCCTCATAGCATAAGAAAATTGCAATTTCTGTTATAATTTCTCTAAATTCTTTAGTTCCTGTATTTTTATTTCTTATTATAGATAGCTTGTGTTCTATAATTGGGTTATCTAATACATGTATATTCATTTTATTCCTCCCTTTTTTGGTTACTTTCTTCTAGTCTTTCCATTTTTTCTTCTGGTAATAATAAATTTAATATTATTCCAACTGTTGCTGCTAAGCTCATTCCAGATATAGTAATAGATAGATCTCCAGATACGATAGATATTGCAGCTCCACCTAATCCTAAAACAAGCATTGTTGACGCTACAACTATATTTTTAGATTTTCCGAAATCTATTTGGTTTTCTATTAGAACCTTTAATCCATTTATAGCTATAAAACCATAAAGTAGTAAAGAAACTCCTCCTAATACTGGTTCTGGTATTGTAGAAATAATTGCTGTAAATTTACCAAGAAATCCTAAACATATAGCTATAATAGCCGCTAATCCTATTACCCAAACAGATGCAATTTTAGTCATTCCAACAACAGATGTATTTTCTCCATATGTTGTATTGGCAGGTCCACCAAGTATTCCTGCTACAAAAGTTGCAATACCATCTCCAAGTAAAGTTCTATCCAATCCTGGATTTTTTAATAAATCTTTTCCAATTATTGTACTTAATGCTGTATGATCACCAATATGCTCTGCCATTGTTACTAAAGCTATAGGCGCTATTGTAAGTAAAGCAGAAAAACTAGGAACATAATCTACAAATGGTATTATAAAGTTAGGCATACTAAAAAACGCCGCTTCTGCTATTGGTGTAAAATCTACTAGTCCTAAGCATATAGAAGCTACATAACCTGTAACTATCCCTACTAAGAAAGGTACTATCTTTAAAAATCCCTTTCCTCTAACCATAATAATTGCAGTTGTTAAAAATGTTATAAGTGCCACAATTATACCTTTCCATTCTATTTGTGATTCGGTTCCTAAACCAATTTGTGATATTGCATTAGGAGCCAAACCAAGTCCTATTATCATTATCATTGGACCTATAACAATATGAGGTAATAACTTATTTATCCAATTTTTGCCTATAAAATGAATAATTGTGGCAAATACTATGTATATAAGTCCTATAACCATAATTCCTGTCATTGCTCCAGAAATACCACCTTTTAAATATGCAGCCGCAAGTGGAGCTATAAAAGCAAATGAACTTCCTAAATAAACTGGTGACTTTCCTTTTGTACACAGTATATAAATTAATGTTCCTATTCCCGAAGTAACTAAAGCAACAGGTATTGTGAGAACTTCCTGACCTGCTGTACTATTTACTAAAATAGGTACTAAAATTGTAGCACCAAACATTGCAAAAACATGTTGTATTGCCAAAATAATCCATTTAGCAATTTCTGGCTTTTCGTTTACATCTAGTAGTAACTTTTTTTCTTCCATTTGAAGATACCCCCTCTTTTTATTTTAATGTATAAGTGTGCAATATTATACTAATTGTTTGCTATATAAATAGGAATAATTAGCCAAATACAAAAAAATACTAATTCAAAAAAGAATTAGTATTAATATATAAATATATGGTTGTTTAAAAAAGCTACTTGCGCCTTTGTTTTTTTCTTAGTATTTAATTCTTCTTTTTTTAACATTTTTTGCATTTCTTCACACCCTTTTGCATAATATATACTAAGAAAATTAAAATTACAATATAAAAATTAATTTTTTTCATTTTTATTTTTTTAAATACTTTTCATAAATTGATTTATCTATTTCAAATTCTGGAGCTCCGCTAGAACCAGGTCCAACTTCGTACTTGTCAAAAACTATTACTATATTTCCATTTTCTGAAAAGTAGAAATTTTGATTATTATCTATTTTGCTAAAACTACAGTCTTGAAGTTCTTCATCTATCCAATAAACAACATTTTCATTTTCTTCCATTCTAACTTTCATCTGCCTTTTTATTTCTTTACTTATTACTTCTTTATATTCTTCACCATCAAATAAATCTGCCATTTCTATCATTTCATCTATTTTTTTGTCTATATGATAATATTTATACTCCAAATTACTGCTTGCTGCAGTTTCAGATATTGTTAATTTTAACGTAAACCAATTACTAGTATTTGTTATTATATCTGAATTAATTTCCACTGACATATGATTATTTGGATCTTTTTCTTCATAATATTTATTAATAATTCTTTTTGTTAATTCTTGAACATCTGTATTTATTTTTTCATTAGATTTACTTATTATGTTTTCTTTATTTTCTATGTTAGGTACATTAGCATTTAATTCGCTATTACCATCTTTATCAAAATAATTCTTAATAGTAATTACCTTAATTAAGTTTCCTATTACAGGTAATTTTTGCATAGCATAAGAAACTTCAGAGCTTAAATTAGGTAATACTACAAACGTAATTAAAGCAATTGCTAAAGCAAATTTTAGACTATATCCCCAAATTGGCTTTACATGAATTTTTTCATTTGTATCTTGCAAATTATTTAGTGTTTCGTCTATCGACTTTAAATATTTTTCTGGAGCTTTTATATTTTCTTTTTTTGCAATTTTTTTAAATTTCCTATCTGTAAAAAAGTTCATATCTTTATTACCTCCTTAATTTTTTCCCTTCCTCTAGATAATTGCTTTTTTATTGTATCTGTACTATTTCCAGTTATTTTACTTATTTCCTTTATAGACATATCTTCATAATAAAACAATGTTATTACAGTTCTATAGGGTTGTTTTAAATTTTGTACTGCATTCCATAATGTTATGTTCGTTTCTATGTCTATTTTTTCAGCCTGTATATTTTCTTCTTCTATATCTAAATAATTTTTAGTATTTTTTAATATTTCGAATGAAGTATTAGTCACTATTTTATAAATCCATGGTTTAAATTTTCTTTTATCCTTTAAAGTTTCTAAGTTTTTATAAGATTTATAAATTGCTTCTTGAACTGCATCTTGTGCATCTGCTTCATTTTTTAATATGCTATATGAAAGTCTATACATACCATTTTCTAAACTCTTAATATTCTTGCAAAACCATTCTTTCTGGTCTATTAATAACATATTAACCTCCTTATATTACTGCATTTTGACTTAACCACTTACTCCATTCTTTATAATATTTTGCATAAATATGAACATTGTCTTTAGTATACTCTGCAGTTAAATTACCATTTTTATCATCAAATTTCTCGTTTATATCTATATAAAATATTTTTTTATTATCTGCAAACTTTGCTATTTTGCTATTAAATTTATCTATATTTGCATTATTGATAGTTTTATCTTTACTAGATTTATCATGTGTAACATGTAAATTTGCTTGCACATATATTATAGCATTACTTTGATTATTTTTTACATGATCTATTAATTTTTTATAATTTTCTAATGTTTTATTCATATCATACCCTAATTCGTTTATTCCTAACATTATATATACTTTTCCGAATTTTTTTGACTCTAACAATTGTTCTAGTTTTAACTTTCCAATTTTAGGTACAGAAACAGATTTTTCAAATACATTATATACGCTCATTCCTGTATTTGCAAAAAATGTTGCATTGTTTAAATCACCATATTCAGATATTCCAACAGTTCTAGAGTCACCTATAAATAGCGCATCATCAAAATAATTTCTTTCTACTACTTGTTTTTTATTATTTTCTATATTACTTTGTACTTCGTTATTTTTAATATTTTCTACTGTATTTACGTTTTCTAGTTTTTCTGCATTATTTCCTTCTACTTCTATTTCATTTATAATAGTGTTTTGTGAAAGTGCTACTGAGTCATTTTTTGCACTTTTTATTATAAAAATTCCACCTACTAACATAATAATTAAAATGATAAATACTTTTATTTTCTTCATATCTTTCTTCCTTTCTCTTAAAAACTAAAATATAAAAATGGATTATTTAATCCTATGTATAAATAATAAATTGACATACTGAAAATTAATAACAATATTATTGTTTGTACCCATGTATTTTGCTTTGTTATTAATAGTTTCTTTGGTATTTTAGTAGTACACACTATGCCTACCAAAATTAATACTCCATATATACTTAAATATTTAATAAAATCAAGTTCATAGAGTCCATTGCTATAACTAAATAACTTAGTTAATAATATTCCTAGTTGATTTATATCTGTTATGGCAAATATTGACCAAGTTATTGGTATTAAAATTAGCATATACAAATGTCCAAATATTTTATATTTATCTAAATACTTTTTCATGCATAGTTTTTCTAAAACAATTACTAGCCATATAAAAAGCCCCCATAATATAAAATTATAATTTGCACCATGCCACAAACCTGTAAGAATCCATACGACTAATAAATTAAATATTGTTTTTAACTTTCCGTTTCTATTTCCACCTAATGGTATATATACATAATTTTTAAACCAGTTTCCTAAACTTATATGCCATCTTCTAAAAAATTCTGTCATACTCGTTGATAAATATGGTGTTTCAAAATTTATTGGAAGTGTAAAGCCCATAATTTTTCCAAGTCCTACTGCCATAAAAGAATATCCACAAAAATCAAAATATATTTGTAACGAATATGCTATAACAGAAAGCCAGGCAAGTCCTGTTGAAATACTCTCTACTCCAATCATATTTATATCATTCCAAAGGCATCCTATCCTGTTTGCTAATAAAACTTTAAAGCCTAATCCTAAAATAAAATATTTAGCACCTACTTTGATATTGGTTAAACTTTCTTTTCTATTATTAAGTTCTTTATTTATATCTTTATATGTTACTATTGGTCCAGATATTAACTGTGGAAACATAAGCACATACATAGCATATCTTATAATAGAATTTGCAGGCTTACATTTTTCGTTATATATATCTACTATATATGATATTGATTGAAATGTATAAAAACTTATTCCTATCGGTAATAGTAAGTTTAAAGGTTCGATATCTACATTTCTTATATTACAAATTATTGAAATTATAAAATCTGAATATTTAAACAATATTAACCAGAATAAATTATATATAATTCCTATTACTAATAATTTTCTATTTTTGCTTTTATATAAATTTTTTCCTATAATATAATTTATAAGAATAGTTAATGCTAATAGCAGAATATAGTGTAGGTGTCCCCACGCTCCTACTATATAAAATATAATACTACCTATTACAATTTGGACATGATAATTTCACTAGGGTATAGAATAAAATCTTCTATTGCCACAAAATTCTGTATTTTTTTGAGGATACAAAATATATAATTAGAAATATTGGTAGAAAAATAAATATAAATTCTAAGCTACTAAATATCATTGTTAATTCCTCTCTTGTATAAAATTGTGTAGAGCTATATTGTTTTTGTCCTGTTAAATATAATTGATAATTTCTCTTTTGTTTTTCTACTACTTTATAGACTGTATTACTTATGCAAAGGTGACACAAAATTTATATTTTTTAATTATTTTTTATATTTTTTCTCCTAACAAGAAAAATTTACTACTATAAAAAAAGAACTTAAATAGTTAAACTTTTTATATCTAACTATTTAAGTTCTGTATCTTTTTTAGAAATTTGATGAAATGACAATATACAAACTTACTCATTTTCTAATTTTTATATTCTTTTAGTGGTCTTATTTCTAACCAATTTTTATCTCCATTAAGCACTGCTTTTTTTATATCATTTATGTTATTAGCGCTGGTTTCTTCTATAAATTTTATTGTATCTTTAAGATTTAATATTCTTGGCTCTCCTTCTGTATAAAAAACTTTGTCTTCAACTTTTTGTGGAATTTTAACTTTAAATTTACGTTCAAGTTTCTTATTTAGAATATCATAATCATTATATATATAATTGCTAGAAAATACCGTTAAAAATTTATTGTAAAATAAATAATCTGTAATTAAATGTATACAATATCCTTTGTTAAAATCTGTATTTATGTCTTTATCCTCAAAAAATCTTTTTAAATTTACTTGACTACTTTTAAGTCCATAATGAGTTAGTGATTTATCTGTAACAGAATCCGGATAAATAACACCTTCTATAAACTCCTCATAGTTATTAATTTCATTCGGATGTTTTCTTATATATTCTTCACCTACTGCTAAATGAATAACATAACCTGCCATTTTATTTCTCCCTTCTTTATAAATGTAACATCTTAATAGAATGATATTTTATCTGCTATTTCCTAATTATAATACTTTCAAAAAATCTCTCCTGAAATTCCGTTAAAGCTTCAATTGCATCATCTGAATAATCTTTTTCCTCTGGAACTATAACAAGTTTATCGTCATTGTCATTAGTTCTATGTATTACTGCTATACATTTTCCTTTAAATTTCTCAAGTGGTTCGAATACACCTAATACATAACAATCAAGTTCTTCTCCATCACCACTAACAGTGTTTGGAACATATCCATAATTAACTGGGTATATAAATCCATGTTTTGGATGTCTTGACCCCATTGGTCTATCCATCTCTACTTCAAGTAATTTTCCTATATATTCGTTTGATTTAGACATTACTCTCACCTCTCATTCTCTATCTATAATTGCGATTTCGTGTTATTTATGTTATAATTAAATCCAAGCTTATTAAAGGAGGTTATATATATGAAAAGATTTCGGCAACTGAAGAATCTTTGTGGTATCGATGTTGGGTGTACCAACATAAAAATGACAGCAGTAATTGGAGATGAATTGTTGCAAAAAACTATTCCTTCTGGAGATGACTTTACTAAAGAAGAGTTAATTCAAGAAATTAGTAAATTCTATATGTCCTTTGGTTACAATTTTGCAGGGCTAGGAATTGCCTTTTCTGGATGTACTTCTGATGGATTGCAAGTTTGTGATACTTCACTACGCTGTCTTGAAAATTTGTCCGTTAATGATTTTGCACATTTGAACTGTAAAAATATTAAACTCATTAATGACGCTAATGCTACAGCTCTTTCTGGACTATTAGAATATCCAGATGCAAAAGTATTGCTTGGTATTACAAATGGAACAGGCATTGGCTGTGGAATAGTTATCAATGGTCGGTTATTTACAGGTGCAAATGGTTTTGCTGGTCAAATCTATGGAAACCCTACTATAGATTCTAATGGAGAAATTGTCAAAAATGGGAAAATCTGTTCTGGCTCAAAGGTTTTGAAAAAAATTGTTCAAATACCTGAGCAGGAACTACAACAGGAAATTATTGAGCAAGCAGCAACTTATCTTGGAATTGAAATTGTGTCTCTTATTCACTCTTTTAATCCTGATGTAGTCTATCTAGCTGGTGGTGGGTTTAGTTTTCCAAATTATATGGACACTTTAATTAATTTTATCCATCAGCACACTTATTCAGATTTTCTGAGTAACCTGAAAATTGTTCAGACAGATTTTTCAACCTATTCTGGTTGCTTTGGCGCAATGAAACATTTGCTTATGAAATAATCAAACCAAACATCTAGATAATAAAAATATTTACACCAAAAGGAAGATTAATGTTTTAAACATTGTTCTTCCCTTTTTATATGGTATAATGTAAAGTTTCTTTTGTCTATTGCATTTAATTTATATCCAACAGAGTCCGCTTACTTATAGCATTTTTAGAACTTCTGCTACACCATTTTCATCATTCGTTGCTGTTAAATATTTAGCTTGTTTTTTGATAGTATCCAACGAATTTCCCATTGCAACCGAATTTGGAGTTACCTCAAACATAGAAATATCATTTTCTCCGTCTCCTATTGTTATAATTTCCTCTGTTTCTAAATTTAAATATTTACATACTGCAAGTACAGCTCTACCTTTTGAAATATTTGCAGATGCAATATCACAATAATAATTTTTACTTGGCTTTAATTCTGGATTTTTTAATTTTTTTGATTCATTTACTATTTTTACATCATGAAAATTTTCTTTTAAAAACACTTTAAATCTTTTCATTTTTTCGATATCTGAATTGGTTATTACACATTGAACAATATCTTCATCTTCTATTATCTTTTCCAATTCTTCTATTGTTTTTACTTTATCCTCCTCATCTGGAAAAGTAGCTGCATTTAGTACTAATTTATCTTTATAATTTAACTTCAGTTTGTATTTATGCTCTTTTACATATTCTAATAAATCCTTTACTACTGATTTTTTTATAGCTTCATTATATATTTCTTTTTCTTCAGCTACATCATAGCAAGAAGCTCCATTAGACGAAATAATATATGGACTTGTACCTATTGTTTCTTGAAAAGCCATTGCTTCTTTTCTAGATCTTCCAGATGTTAAAATTATTTTTATTCCTTTTTCTACACATCTTTTTATTGCATCTTGTGTTTCTTTTGTTACTTCTCTTTGTGAATTTGTTAATGTTTCATCTATGTCTATAAATACTGCCTTTATCATCAATTTCTCCTTATTTTAAATATTCTTTTACAAAAGCATTATCTTCAAAGTTCTCATTGCTTTTTGCTATTCTTATTAAATCTTCTACCATTTCTTTAGTTATTTTACTACTTTTCTTTTCATAGAATTTCTTTAATGGTTTTTGTAAATCCATCATTACTTTTGTCGCTTTATTTACATTTTGTTCTTTCAATAATTTATTCATTTTTTCCATTTGGTTTTCGTAAATAAACTTTCCTATCTTCGTTTCTTTTATTTGCTCTAATGTATTTTCAGCTGTTATTTCTTCTAGCTCTAAATGTCTTTTTGGAATACTTCTTCCTAGCAATTCTTCAAATTCTTCATCTTTAATTTTTTGAACATTACCAGTATAATAATTTGGGGAATAGTTTTTCTCTACATTTTTATCTTTAGATTCTATAAAAATTTCTTTTTCTAATACAATATCCTTACTAGATTTTCCAACTAATATTTTATATTTTCCTTGTTCTAGACTCCATTTATTTGTTTCAGGATTAAAGTATTCAAAATCCTTCTTGTTTAATATAATTTCTACTTGTTTTTCTTCTCCTATGTCCAATTCCACTTTTGTAAACTCTCTTAATTCTTTCTGTGGTTTAAATATTTTAGAATTTTCTTGTGATAGATATATTTGTGCAATTTCTTTACCTTTTTGCATTCCTATATTTTTTATCGTGAATAAAATTCTTATTGTATCCTCATTATTATCAACTTGCAGATTAGAATATTCAAAATTTGTATAGCTTAAACCATATCCAAAAGGAAACAATACTTCTATATTATTTGTGTCATAATATCTGTATCCCACATATATAGATTCTTGGTATTCTACTGTTAACTCTGTTCCTGGATAGTTTTTATAACATGGAGTAGCTTCTAATGCAATTGGATATGTTTCTGCCAGCTTTCCACTAGGGTTTACTTTACCCATTAGGCAATTTGCCATTGCTTTTGCTCCTGCTTCTCCTCCGAGGTAACCAGTTATAATTGCTTTTACTTTATCTTTCCAAGGCATAGTAATTGGTGCTCCATTAGATAAAACAATAACAATATTTTTATTTACTTTATAAATTTCTTCTATTAATTTATTTTGATTATCTGGTATATTTAAACTATCTCTGTCTACTCCTTCAGACTCAAAGTTTTCTGTTAACCCTACAAATATCACTACTATTTCATTTTTCTTTGCTATTTCTATCGCTTCTTTTCTAAGAACCTCGTCATTTTCTGATTCTATTCTTTCATATCCTTTTGCATAATCAAATACAATGTTATTTTCTTTAAAACTATTATATGCATTTTCTATTTTATATGGATTAATTGTTGAACTTCCAGCCCCTTGATATCTTGGGTATTTTGCCATATCCCCTATTAATGCTATTTTTTTATTTCTAATTGGTAATATATTCTCTTCATTTTTTAATAATACAATTGATTCTTCTGCTATTGTTTGTGCAATTTTATGATGCTCTTCTGCATCATATTTTATACACTCTTGTATATGTTCTCCTTGCTTTGCAATAGATATAATTCTGTCTACAATACTATCTAATTTACTTTCAGGTACTTTCCCTGTTTTAACAGCTTCTATAATTTCTTCTTTTCCGTTTCCTCTTCCCCCTGGCATTTCCAATTCATGACCATTTTCAATTCCTTTTACTCTATCATTTTCTGCTCCCCAATCGGAAATTACAATTCCTTGGTATTCCCACTCTTTTCTTAAAATATCTTCTAGCAGATGAGTATTTTCACTACAATATTGACCATTTACTTTATTGTATGCACTCATAATAGACCATGGCTTTGCGTCTTTTATAATTATTTCAAAAGCTTTTAGGTAAATCTCTCTTAATGCTCTCTCATCAACAATTACATCAATCGTTCTTCTCCTATTCTCTTGATTATTTACTGCAAAATGTTTTACACAAGCTCCTACATTTTGATCCTGCAATCCTTTTACATATTCTGCCCCTAAAATTCCTGTTAAATAAGGATCTTCCGAAAAATATTCAAAATTTCGACCACATAAAGGACTTCTTTTTATATTAATTGCTGGACCTAGTACAATATTTACCTCCTCTTGTCTTGCTTCTTCTCCTAATGCTTTCCCTAATTGATATGCCATTTCTTTATTCCAACTATTTCCTAAAGTAGAACTTGCAGGAAAACAAGTGGATACTTCACTTTCATTAATTCCCAAATTGTCTGCCTTTGTTTTTTGAACTCTTAGACCATGAGGTCCATCTGACATTCTTATTTTTGGAATTTCATACTTTTCAAAAGATTTACTAGACCAATAGTCTGCTCCTACACATAATTCGGCTTTTTCTTCCAATGACATTTTTTGAATTATTTCTTTATATTTCATATTATATATCTCCATTTTCATTTTTTACTATTTATATCATAAGAAAAAAATTTTTTCAATAATTCCCTTGAATCATTTCTCTTTTTAAGTTATAATTTTGGTCTATAACAATTTGAACATTGTTCAAGCTCTTAATTAGAGCTTCACGTTTTTCAGGAGGTGCATTGTATGATGTTTTCAGTAATTGTTCCTTGTTATAATTCCAAAAGTTATGTTCGGAAGTGCATTGATAGTATTCTAGCACAAAACTACCATAACTTTGAGATTATCCTCATTGATGATGGATCTACAGATGGTACAGCTCAAATTCTGGATGATTATGCTACTGTATATTCCTATATCCATGCATATCATTTTGAAAATTCTGGTGTTTCACATTCAAGGAGGAGAGGAATTGCTCTTGCAACTGGCGATTATCTAGTTTTTGTGGATTCTGATGATACAATTAATCCTCAGTTACTTCACGAACTTAGTTTAACAGTTGAAGAACACGATTTTCCTGATATTATTCGTTATCAGGCGAATCTTGTTGGAGATGCAAAGCATAAGGATCATCAAAGATACAATTTTGATGAAAATCTTAATGTCTCTCAAACTGGTTTAGATGTTTTAAAACAGTGGTCTGTTCCAGGAAAGAAGTATGCACTTTATTGGCTATTCGCCTTTAAAAGAAATGTCTTTGCTAATGTTTTATTTACTATCGACTTAAGATGTTATGAAGACGTTGCTCTTATTCCTGTTCTGATTGCAGCATCTAAAAAAGTTGTAACAATTGGGTATGTTGGTTACAATTATACCTATAACAATTTTAATAGTTTGACAAATACTTGCAGTCTGGATTCAGAAAGGCAAAAGGCTTTAGATTTCATTTATGCATATAAGTATGCAGTTGAAAATTTCTCAAAGCTCGATAATGTTTCTTCACTAGACATTGCATTCTTTTACGAAGATTATACTAAACGTCTTCGTGGAAAATACGAATCTTTACCAGAAGAACTTAAAATTGAACTTGCTGACGCCTTTCAGGTTTGACGTGGCAACTCCCCACTTTTCATTTAAAATGAGAAGTGGGGAGTTTTGTTTTACTCATTCATTCTATGCAGTTCACTTTACTTTACATACAAAAATAGAGTATACCTATTGATATACTCTACTCGGTTCCTTGATATTACTGGTTTCTTCCACAGCAATTCTTATACTTCTTTCCACTTCCGCATGGACATGGATCATTTCTTCCAACTTTTGGTCCATCATTTACTATTGTTTGTTGTACATGGTTTTTATCTGATTGTGATAGTTTTCCTTCTACTAAACTAATTGCACTTTCGTCAAAACCTTCATTTGTTACTTTAACATTTGATGTTCTAACTACATTTCCTACTTTTTCAACATGAGAAAGAATTTTAACTACATCTAATCTAATGTTTTCGTTCATTTCGTCGAACATATCTGTTCCTTCAATTCTATATTGAACAACAGGATCTTTTTGACCATAAGCACGAAGACCAATACCATTTTTTAATTCTTCCATATTGTCTATATGATCCATCCATTTTTGATCAACAACTTTTAATACAACAACTCTTTCAAGCTCTCTTATTTCTTTTTCGCCAAAGTCTTTTTCTTTTTCTGCATATTTTTCGCTAACTACTTTAGCTAGTTCTTCAGAAACTTCTACTACATCTGGATTTTCTTTCTTTACGCTTTCTAGTTCTGTAATTCCAAATACATCTGTAATATCTTGCATTAAAGCTTCTTTATTTACTTTTTCATTATCTACAGCACTAAAATGTGTTGATACAACATTGTCTACTATAGAATTAAACATTTTTTCTATATTATCTTTTAAGTCTTTACCATCAAGAACTTCTCTTCTTTGTCTGTAAATAAGTTCTCTTTGTGCATTCATAACATCATCATATTTTAAAACATTTTTTCTTATGCTAAAGTTTCTTCCTTCAACTCTTTTTTGAGCATTTTCTACAGCATTTGTTATTATTCTAGACTCTATTGGTAAATCTTCAGAAGCATTTAGTTTATCGTATACTTTTGTAATAGCATCTCCACCAAATATCTTCATTAAATTGTCGTCTAATCCAATGTAGAATCTTGAGCAACCAGGATCACCTTGACGACCACTACGTCCACGTAATTGGTTATCTATTCTTCTTGATTCGTGTCTTTCTGTACCTATTATTTTTAAACCACCAGCTTCAACAACTTTTTGTTTTTCTTCTTCTATTTCTTTGTCGTATTTTTTAACTAATTCTCTAAATTTCTTTCTTGCATTAATAATGTCTTGATCATCTGTTTCATTGAATGCTGTAGCTTGTTCTATCATTTCTGAAGCATATTTCATACGTTTCATTTCTTGCTTAGCTAAATATTCGCTATTTCCACCAAGCATAATATCTGTACCACGACCAGCCATATTTGTTGCTATTGTAACAGCACCATATTTACCAGCTTGTGCAATTATTTCAGCTTCTCTTTCATGTGCTTTAGCGTTTAATACTTGATGTTTTATACCTTCTTTAGTTAATATTTTGCTTAATTTTTCAGATTTCTCTATAGAAACTGTACCAATTAATACTGGTTGTCCTTTTTTGTAACTTTCTTTTACATCTTGAACAACAGCTCTAAATTTAGCTTTTTCGTTCTTGTATATTATGTCAGATGTATCTTTTCTTATCATTGGCTTATTTGTAGGTATAGAAACAACATCTAAATGGTAAATTTCTTGGAATTCAGATTCTTCTGTCATTGCTGTACCTGTCATACCAGATAATTTATTATACATTCTGAAGTAATTTTGGAATGTAATAGTTGCTAATGTTTTAGATTCGTCTGCAATTTTTACATGCTCTTTAGCTTCAATTGCTTGGTGTAAACCATTGTTGTATCTTCTACCATACATAATACGTCCTGTAAATTCATCTACAATTAAAACTTCTCCATCTTTAACAATGTAGTCTATATCTTTTTTCATAACACCATGTGCACGTAATGCTTGGTTAACATTATGAACTATTTCTGAATTTTCTAAATCGTTAAAGTTTTCTAATTTAAAATATTCTTCTGCTTTCTTAATACCTTTTTGTGTTAATGATGCAGACTTAGCTTTTAAGTCTACTATGTAGTCATACTTTTCGTTATCTTCTGCTTGGTCATAATCTTTTACATCTTCTTCAACTATAACTTTTGCATCTAATGTTCTTACAAATCCATCAGCCTTTTTATATAATTCTGATGATTTATTAGCTCTACCAGATATAATAAGTGGTGTACGAGCTTCATCTATTAAAATACTATCTATTTCGTCTACTATTGCATAGTTTAATTCTCTTTGAACAAGTTGTTCTTTATATAAAACCATATTATCTCTTAAATAGTCGAAACCAAATTCGTTGTTTGTTCCATATGTTATATCTGCTGCATATGCTTCTCTTCTTTGATCTGGTTCTAAACCATTAACAACAAGACCTACTGAAAGTCCTAAGAATTTATATAGTTTTCCCATCCATTCACTATCTCTTTTTGCTAGGTAATCATTTACTGTTATAACATGCACACCTTTTCCTGTTAATGCATTTAAATATGCTGGAAGTGTTGCAACTAAAGTTTTTCCTTCACCTGTTTTCATTTCTGAAATTCTACCTTGGTGTAATATAATACCACCAATTAATTGAACATCAAAATGTCTTAGTCCTAAAACTCTTTTAGACGCTTCCCTAACCACTGCAAAAGCTTCTGGTAATATATCATCCAATGTTTTTCCTTCTTCTAATTGCTTTTTCAAGTATTCAGTTTTCCCTGTTAGTTCTTTGTCTGTTAATTTTTCCATTTCTGGTTCTAGTTTGTTAATCTGCTCTACTATAGGCATTACTCTCTTTACTTCTTTTTCACTATATGATTTAAAGATTTTCTTAAATACACCCATTCGTCTTTTGCCTCCTAAAAATAAATATCATGTGTACTATATCACTAAATATGTTTTTTCGCAATATTTTATTGAAAAAAACATATATAAGAAAGTTTTTTCATACTATTTATAAATGGAGGTGTATTTGTTTTGTTTATATATAATGTTAAAGTTAGTGGTAGCTTATTATTTAAGATATTTTTTGTTGTCGTTACTATTATCATTCTTAGTGTCTTTTCTGTATGCTGTTATAATCTGTTTACTTCTGCCAAAAATAATGTTAATGTATCAGATAATTCTTCATCTGTAATAGAGCTTACCACTCAAAATTATACTAATATATTAAAAGATTCTCACGAACACATAGACGATTATGTAGGAAAATCGTATAAATTTTCTGGTTATATTTATAGAGCTTACGATTTTACAGATAAGCAATTTGTTCTTGCACGTGATATGGTAATTAGTTCTGACTTTCAAACACTTATTGTAGGTTTTTTATCTGAGTTTAAAGATATAAAGAATTATCCAGATAATACATGGGTAGAAGTTACTGGTACAATAAAAAAAGTTGATTACCATGGAGATATGCCAGAATTGCAAATTACTTCTTTAAAAGAAATTGATAAACCAAATGATGAATATGTGTATCCACCAGACGAATCCTACCTTCCTACAACATAATTCAAACCGGGATTAAGGGACGGTCCTTAAAATCCCGGTTTTATCTTTCCGAACTTTAGTTTTTTGCTCATTTCCAGTATAAACTTTTAGGAACCTCCTCTATTTTTATTTATCTTTCTAATATTGCTTTTACAACACCTTTATCTATCAAAGTACTGAAAATATTCTTTAATATTATTAATATTATTGGTCCTAAAACCATACCCCATACCCCTAAAAATTTAAATCCTGTATACATTGCAATTAATGTAAATATAGGGTGTATACCTATCTTATTACTTACTAACTTTGGTTCTAAAAATTGTCTTACGACAGACATTATTCCCCACAATGCCAGTATTCCTATTGCAAGTTCTAAATTTCCGTCTGCAGCGCTTATTACTGCCCAAGGTAACATTATAGTTCCAGAGCCTAATATTGGTAGTGCATCTACAAATGCTATTCCTAAAGCTATTAATAATGGATAATTTATTTTTATTCCAATAATGTTTAATAAATAAAAACCTATTAAAGAAATTACAAAAGATACAAAAACTAATATAAATTCTGCTTTTAAATAATTACCTAATGAACTTGTTATCTCTCTTATATGTGTTCCAATCTTTTTTACCCATTTAGTTGGAAAGTGGTGTTCCATTTCATCTACCATGTATACCTTGTCTACACACATAAAGTATAAAGCCACCAGTGTTATAGATGTATAAATTGCAATAGTTGGAATCTCCATTAAAAAGTCTAATAACTTAGACAAGCTCGACTTTATCCATGTTGTAATATTAGTAAAAAAGTCATCATTCGATGTTTCTAAAATCTTTTCTACTTGTTCTGGCAAATGTAATCTTTTTACATCTAATTGTGATGTTATATTTTCTATTTGTACATATGCTTTATCTATATAATTATTAATTCCTTGCATTAAATTTGAGGCTTCAGATACTAACGTAGAAATTCCCCATACAAGCATTCCTGTAATTATTGCAATTGCTATTAAAAAAATGATTATACTACTTGTCCTTCTCTTTAAATTAAACTTTTTCATAAAAAATCTTATAGGATGTTCTAATATTAAAGATATAATAAACGCTACTAAAAATGGCATGTAAAACACACTTAGTTTAAATAAAAGAACAAGTATAACTACACTTATTGCTAATATTGCAATTCTTTTTGCAACCTTGGTAAAATAACTTAATTCTACAACCATTTTCCCCTCCTATTCTTATTATATGTATATTTTGCTTATTTATGACTAGAATAACTCTGGATTTTGGGGCAGTGCTTAAAATTTCGCTTTTATTGGCTACAATAATATATCTTTTAGGTACGATTATAATTTTTATTATGTCAAAAACCAAAAGAGAATCTTCAGAATGAAAACTCTCTTTTTTGGTTTTTGAAATCACATAAAATATCTTTAGCAATTTACATTATTAATTAAGCTTAAACTTATAGATACTATTATTCTGCATTTTTGTTTGTTTTATTACAACAAATGTCTTCTAAAGTATTACATATACTTTGAACATTAATATCTTGATTTCTAGATAAATCTCCCAATGTTATTATTCCTACAACTTTATTATTATCTAATATTGGAATTCTTCTTACTTGATTTTCTGCCATTTTATTTTCGGCAATTTTTACATCATCATCTAAATTGCAACTACAAACATTACAGGTCATAATATCGCTAACTTTTGTTGTATTACAATCTTTGTTATTTGCAATACATCTTAAAGTTATATCTCTATCTGTTATAATACCAACTAAATTTTTTTGCTCATCACATACTGGAATACATCCTACATGTTGTTGATTCATAATTTTAGCACAATCTGTAACAGTAGAATTTGGCAAGCAACAATAAATATTATTGCACATGCAATCTTTAATTTTCATTTATTATACCTTCCTTGCTCTTAGTTTAAACAAATAAGTTACTGGTATATTAATATGATGTCCTTTTTTCATAAAAAAATTCTTCCTTTTTTTACAATTTTAAAATTCGATATATGGGTTATATCCTCTCATTCCTCTATTTAAATATAAATTTTTATTTCGCATTTCCATTTGATGTTCTTCTATTTTTTCTTTTATCCACTTATTATCCCCAAGATATTTAGTTTTATTCTCTTTATTATACCAATTTTTATCATCTAATAACTCCATTCTATAAATTAGCTCTATTCTATCATTTAAAAATTCATTTTGCTGTTGAAACTTTTTCCCAAATGATATATACATATATGTTATTATGGTTAAAGCTATTAAAAAACTTCCTAAAGGAATATAAAGAAGCCATAATTTCCAACTATTAAATATCTTTGTCATAAGGTCGTTTATGGCATTACTAATAGCTTTTCCATCAATGGTTTCATATTCTTTTTTTATCTTCTTAATCTCGCTTGATATTGTTGTTAAAGTTGGGTCTAAATTTTCTACCTTTGATATAGCTTTTTGAATTTCTTCTAATCTTTCTGATGTGAGCTTTAATTCAGTTAATGTTTTCTCTATTTCTTTTGCTTCATTTTTTAAGTCATTTGCTCTGTCAAATATATTTGCCATGTAGTCCTCCTTTATATTTCCATTCCATCATTACTTTTACTTCTTTCTTTAAAACTTTTTTCCCAGACGTTTTCTTTTGATTTTTCTTTTATTTTTTCTATATCTTTTTGCTTTTCTAAATTTTTGAAATGTTCTCTCAATTTTTCTGTATCAAGAGCAGGGTGATATATTTGTTCTTTTAAACTTTCTAATCTGAATGTTGGTTTCTTACCTGTTCTATGTTCTTCATCAACTGTTAAAGTAATATATTTTCTATATTTTATAGAGCCATCTTCTTTAACTGTTTCTCCCCAATTAATTTCTACTCCTTTTTCTTTTAAAATTCTAGTAAAATCTTCTTTATTTTTTGCTTCTTCTCCTGCTTGAATATAAGCTAAAACAGCAGTAACTATATCACATGGTTTTTCTCCGTTTAAAGCTTTCTCTATTGCTTCTCTTGTATTTCTTGATTTTGCTACTACTTCTCCTATCTCTGGAACTTTATCTGTTTTTACCACAAGCTCTAGTCCATATTCTTGAGCTAATTCATCTGCTCTTTCTCTCCATTTTTCAAACTGTTCTTTCTCGTAATAAAACTTCTCTCCATTTTCAAAATTTACAGAGTTTACTACAATATGATTATGGGTATGTGCTTTATCTGTATGTTGAGCTATAAAAACTTGATTTTCAGGAAAAAATTCTTTACATAATTTTACAGTCATTTCTAAGGCTTTATCATTATCTATTTCATTGGGCTTAAAACTATGTGTAAAATGCTTATATTGTCTATCATCTAATTTGTTATAAAATTCCTTAATATCTTGGAAGTCTTTAAAAGCTTCTTTATAGTTATCTGAACAAAGTATTCCAACTGTCTGATTTGCTTTTCTTCCTACATAGTCTAAAACACCTTTACTTCCACCAACTTTTTTACTTGATTTATCTATTGCTTTAAAGATTGCCATAGCTCATCAAGCTCCCTTTGAATTTCTCTAAAATCAGATATAGTTTTACTATTACATTTTCTAGCTATCTGATTAAGGCTATTTCCAATACCTATGTACAATCTATAAATAGCTTTTAAATTTTCGTTTAATTCTTGAATATCTCCTAGCATATTTCTTCTTATTAAAATTCTTACATATTCATTCTTAGTAACATTAAATATTTTAGCTTGTTCTTCAAGTTTTTTATAATCTTCTTCATCTAGTCTTAACGATAAATTTTTCTTCATAAAATTTATACCTCCTTTTTCTGCTTTTAGCA
>USAE01000007.1 GCA_900552655.1 uncultured Clostridium sp. | reverse complement strand
CTTTCTTCTACTTCTTTTTCATTTTCTATTCCTTTATGACTTATTATATTTATTTTATTAAAAATATAAAACAATATTATAAATATTGGAACTATTATTATATTATCCATTATCTGTAACTTCCAAACTATTATTGGTATTATTATAGTTAATAATACCAATATCATGTTTATTTTTATAACTCGATTTTTTAATAAATTTACATTTTTATTTAAGAGGATAGAAATAGTATACTGAATAGTATTACTTATATTCGAGCTAAGTATATTAAATATTCCTGTATCTAACATTCCATTAACTGCAGAAAAAGTAACTGTTAAAAACTCTGGAATACTCGTTGCTATTCCAGCGATATTTCCTATAGTATGTGGTTTTAATTTTAACTTTTCTCCTAATTTCCTTATTATTGGAACTAGTAAATTTTTACTAACCAATATTATAATTAATAACTCTACTATTAACTTTACAATCTCAAAAAATAAATTCATATATATCTCCTATATATAAATTATTCTCTTTTTTTAGTAAATTAAACCAAAAAATTAAAATCGGTACTTAGGAACTTCTCTTAAAATCCTGATTGTATTTTTTAATAAAAAATACACTTAAAATATTAAGTTATTTTTTAATATTTTAAGTGTATTTATATGTTAAATTATTTTAATAATTCTAATATTGCCATTTCTGCAGCGTCACCTTTACGAGGTCCTACTTTAATTATTCTTGTATATCCTCCAACTTTTCCAGCTGTAGAAAATCTTTCTGCTAGTTCTCCAAATAATTTTGCTGGAATATCTATATTTTTTCCATCTGCATCTTTAACTTTGCAAACTGTGTTCATTATTTTTCTTCTAGCATTTAATCTTGAAGGCATATCTTTTTGTCTTTTTTCTGTTACTTCTTCTTTAACAACTCTTAAATATTCTTTTCCGTTTTTGCTTTTTACTAGTTCTGTAACTTTATTTCCATTAGTATCTCTTTTAGCTCTTACTATTTTCTTTTCTTCCATTTCGAAGTTATCTTTTTCTTTAATAGCTAAAGCTATTAAACTATTTGCTATAGCTTGAGTTTCTTTAGCTCTAGCAAGAGTTGTATTTATTTTCTCATTTACTAATAAATCAGTTACTTGTGTTCTTAGCAATGCTTTTCTTTGTGCAGTTGTTTTTCCTAGTTTTCTATTCTTTGCCACTTCTTTCACACCTTTCTAATTTATTTTAATCATCATCTGGCGCAAAGTCTAATCCTAATGAATGTAACTTATTAGTTACTTCATCTAATGACTTTTTACCTAAATTTCTTACTTTCATCATTTCTGACTGAGTTTTATTTACTAAATCTTCTACTGTTACAATACCAGCTCTTTTTAAACAGTTAAATGAACGAACAGAAAGTTCTAAGTCTTCTATTGTCATTTCTAATACTTTTTCTTTCTTAGATTCTTCTTTTTCTACCATTACTTGAGTATTTTTTGCAGCTTCTGATAAATCTATAAATAATTCTAAATGTCCAGTCATAACTTTAGCAGCTAAGCTAAGAGCTTCATATGGTTTTAAACTACCATCTGTCCATACTTCTATTACTAATTTATCAAAGTCTACCATTTGTCCAACTCTAGTATTTTCTACTGAATAGTTTACTTTTTTTACTGGTGTATAAATTGAATCTATTGGAAGTACAGATATATCTTGTCCTTCTTTTTTGTTTTGTTCTGCAGTATTATATCCTCTTCCTGTATTAACTGTCATTTCAATAACTAAATGTCCACCTTCTGAAACTGTTGCAATATGTAAGTCTTTATTTAAAACTTCTACAACACCATCTGTTATTATATCTCCAGCTGTAACTTCTCCTTCTTTTGCATCAATTCTAATAACTCTCTCTTCATTTCCATCCATTTTTAGACGAACATCTTTCAAGTTAACAATAAGTTCTGGCACGTCTTCCACTACATTTGGAATTGTAGAGAATTCATGTAAAACACCTTCTATTTTAATACTTGTAATTGCTGTTCCTGGTAAAGAAGAAAGTAATATTCTTCTTAATGAATTACCTATTGTTACACCATATCCACGTTCTAATGGTTCACAAACGAATTTAGAATAATTTCTTTTTTCATCAACTTCCAAGCATTGTATGTCTGGCTTTTCAAATTCAATCATATTTACCTCCTAATAGAGTTGCATTGGTATAGCAACCTTTAAAATATTTACCACTTCTTTATGGTATCCTATTATTTTGAGTAAAGTTCTACTATTAAATGCTCTTCTACTGGTAAATCAATATCTGCTCTTGATGCTAATCTAACTACTTTACCTGTTAAATTGTCAAAATCTCTTTCTAACCAATCTGGAGTAGGTCTACTTGTATTTTCTTCTATATTAGCTTTAATTGTAGCATTATCTTTCTTAATTTCTCTTACAGAAATTACGTCTCCTGGTTTTACTAAGTATGATGGTATATCACATTTTTTACCATTTACATCAAATTGTGAATGATTTACAAATTGTCTAGCTTGTGCTCTTGAAGAAGCAAATCCTAATCTGTATACAACATTATCTAATCTGCTTTCTAATATTGTTAATAATTCTTCACCTGTAATTCCTTTTTTGTTTGAAGCCATTTTAAAGTATTTTCTGAATTGTTTTTCTCCAACTCCATAATACATTTTTGTTTTTTGTTTTTCTCTTAATTGTGTACCATATTCAGAAAGTTTATTTCTTTTTTGACCATGTTCTCCTGGTCCGTAGTTTCTTCTTGCGATACTACATTTTTCTGAATAACATCTGCTACCTTTTAAGAATAATTTTTGACCTTCTCTGCGGCATATACGGCATTGTTCATCTTTATATCTTGCCATTTGTCTTTTACACCTCTTCTTTCAAATTTATTATTTCTTAATTATACTCTTCTTCTTTTTGGTGGTCTACAACCATTGTGTGGTATTGGTGTTACATCTTTGATGCTGCTTATTTCTAATCCTGTTGTTTGAAGTGATCTTATTGCAGCTTCTCTACCAGAACCTGGTCCTTTAACAAAAACATCAACTGTTTTTAAACCATGTTCCATAGCTTTTTTTGCTGCTGTTTCTGCAACTTCTCCTGCAGCAAATGGTGTGCTTTTTCTAGAACCTTTGAATCCTAAACCTCCAGCACTTGCCCAAGATATAACATTACCTTTAACGTCTGTAATTGTAACTATTGTATTGTTAAAACTAGAGTGAATGTGAGCTGAACCTTTTTCTATATTTTTTCTATCTCTTCTTCTAGTTACTGTCTTTTTTGTTACATTTTTAGCCATCTTCTAGCTTACCTCCCTTTTTTATACTCTTACGAGCCTAAAAATTATTTCTTTTTGCTTACTAATTTTCTAGGACCTTTTCTTGTACGAGCATTAGTTTTAGTTCTTTGTCCTCTTACTGGAAGACCTCTTCTATGTCTTAATCCTCTATAACATCCTATTTCTGTAAGTCTTTTAATGTTTAATGCAACTTCTCTTCTTAAATCTCCTTCTAATAGTAGGTGATTTGCGTCAATTGCTTTTCTAATTGCTTGTACTTGTTCTTCTGTTAAATCTTTTACTCTAGTATCTGGATTTACCTCTGCTTCTTTTAATAATTTTTGTGATGTTGAAAGACCAATTCCATAAATGTATGTTAATCCAACTTCTACTCTTTTTTCTCTTGGTAAATCTATTCCTGATATACGAGCCATAAAATTGCACCTCCAAATTTTTTGTTTTTTATGTATTAAGATTTATATATGAACACAAATTTGATAAAGAGACATTCTCTTCAGCCGCTACCATTTTTGTGCTTATACCATAGGATTAATAATTGTAAAAACAATTATTTTTAAGTTTTACTTAATTATCCTTGTCTTTGTTTGTGTTTAGGGTTTTCACAAATAACTCTAACAACACCTTTTCTTTTAATAACCTTGCACTTTGGGCATATAGGTTTTACTGATGCTCTAACTTTCATTTGATACACCTCCTGTTATTACTCATTTTATACATTTGCTGAGCAATTATGAAGCGTGAAATCAAATGTACTATTATATTTTATTATAATGCACATCTCATTTCACACTTCATAGCCTAATAAATAGGATTATTTAGCTCTCCATGTTATTCTACCTCTATTTAAATCATATGGTGATAATTCTACTTTTACTTTATCACCTGGTAATATTTTTATATAGTTCATTCTAAGCTTTCCTGAAATATGTGCTAATATTTGGTGCCCATTTTCAAGTTCTACTTTAAAATTAGTATTTGGTAGTGTTTCTACAACAACTCCCTCTACTTCTATTACATCTTCTTTTGCCAAATTTATTCCCTCCTGAATAATTTAAACATTAATTAACTATAAATAGCTAATATAGTATACAATATTTTTACAGCAAAGTCAAGATTTTTGGCTCTTTTTCTGTAATTAATATTGTATTTTCATAATGTGCAGCTCTTGTTCCATCTTCTGTTATAATTCCCCAACCATCATCTAATTCTAATATGTTTGGTTTTCCTGCTATTACCATAGGTTCTATTGCTAATGTCATTCCTGGTTCTAATCTAGGTCCTCTTCCAGCTTTTCCATAATTTGGTATACCTGGATCTTCGTGCATTTCTCTTCCAATTCCATGTCCTTGGAATTCTCTTACTACTGAAAAACCATTTTTAGCAACAAATTCTCCTATCGCATGAGAAACATCTCCCAATCTATTTCCTTTTTTTGCATATTTTATACCTTCAAAAAAAGCTTGCTTTGTAATATCTATTAATTTTTGGCTTGCTTTGTCTATTTTTCCTACTGCATATGTTCTAGCACAATCTCCATTAAATCCATCTTTATAAGCAACTAAGTCTACACTTACAATATCTCCTTCTTTTAGAATCTCTCTTTTTGAAGGGATACCATGAATTACAACATCATTTACAGAACTACAAATACTCGCGGGAAAATCTGGAATTCCATCTACTCCACTTGGGTATCCTTTTTCTGCTGGAATTGCACCATTTTTTCTCATTGTTTCTTCTGCAATTTTATCTAATTCATATGTTGTAACTCCTGGTCTTATTGCTTCTTCTACTGCTTTTTGTGCAAGAAAAGCAACTCTGCAAGCTTCTTTCATTTTTTCTATTTCTTTGGCAGATTTTATATATATCATTTATATTACTTCCTTATCTATTTTCACTATAATTTTTTAGCCATTCTGATACCATTTCTTCTGTTATGTTTACATTAGCATGTAATTTTACTCTATATAACAATCCTTTTTCTTCATAGTATTCTATAAGTTCTTTAGATTGTTCATGATATACCTTTAATCTTTCTGTTATTGTTTCCTCATTATCATCTTTTCTTTGTATTAATTTGTTTCCACAAATATCGCATACATCTTCTACTTTTGGTTTCTTATATTCTAGATTATAAATCGCACCACATTCTTTATTTGAACAAATTCTTCTTTTTACTGTTCTATATATAATGTCTTCATCTGGTATATCTAAAAATAGTACTAAATCTACTTTTTCGTTTTGCTCTTCTAACATTTTTTCTAATGCTTCTGCTTGCTTTTTATTTCTTGGGAATCCATCGAATACTACACCAGAACCATTTTTTAATTCATTAACTTTTCCCTTTAACATATTTATAGTTATTTCATCTGGCACTAAGTTTCCTTTATTCATATATTCTTGTGCTTTTTTTCCTAATTCTGTTTCATTTTTTATTTCTTCTCTAAACATATCACCTGTTGCAATGTGTCCTATGTTTTGTGTTTTTTCTAATAAATTTGATACTGTTCCTTTTCCACTACCAGGTCCACCTAATAAAACAATATTCATTATTTTCCTCCTATCTTTTCTTATGCAAATATTATTTTTTAAATATATACCACAAATATATATTTAAAAAATAACAATTGATAAGTAATTATAATTTAATTGCATGGGCACGACTTTATGCAATCTTCAAGTCGTACCCTGATACAATAAATTTTATTCTAAGAATCCCTTGTAATGTTTCATTACTAATTGTGATTCTAATTGTTGAACTGTTTCTAATGCAACACCAACTATAATAAGTATAGATGTTCCTCCAAATGCTACATTTAATCCTTCTGGTAAGAATCTCATAAACATTGGAAGTATAGCTATAAGTGCTAAAAATAAACCTCCAAACAAAGTTAACTTTGTTAATACTGATGATAAATATTCTGTAGTTGGTTTTCCAGCTCTAATTCCTGGTATAAATCCACCATTTTTCTTAATATTTGCTGAAACCTCTGCTGGGTTAAATGTGGCATATATATAGAAAAATGTAAACCCTACTATTAATAATAAGTAAACTATTGCGTTTGCTATAGTATATCCAATTGCTACATCTGAACTTGAAGTAGCTATTGAAAAATTATATATTACATTCCAGAAACCTGGATGTGTTGCAATGCTTGGGTCAAATATCTGTATAATCATTGCTGGGAAAGTCATAAATGATGAAGCAAATATGATTGGCATAACACCAGCCATAGCAATTTTTAATGGTATATATGTATTTTGTGCTCCCATCATTTTTCTTCCAACAACTCTTTTAGCATATTGAACAGGAATTCTTCTTTCTGCTTGTTGTATAAATACAACCGCAGTAACTAAAATTAGAGCTCCTATTACTATAGCTAAAGCCATTAATAATCCTGTTGTACTAAATCCAGATTGTGGCATTATTAAAGACCAAATTGAGCTTATTGCACTTGGTAATCTTGAAACTATACCAATAAATATAATCATTGAAACTCCATTTCCAATTCCTTTATTAGTAATTTGTTCACCAAGCCACATAAGTAATGCTGTACCAGCCATAAGACCTGTTACAACCAATACTCCAGATAATATTCCTGAATCTACGAATATTCCTTGTGATTGGTAAGATAAATATAAGCCTATTCCTTCTGCAAGTGCAAGTACTATTGAAAGTGCTTTTGTATATTTATCTACTTTTTGTCTACCAACTTCTCCACCTTCTTTAGCTAATCTTTCTAATGAAGGTATTATCATTGTTAATAATTGTATAACAATTGAAGCTGTAATATATGGTGTTACTGACATTGCAAATATTGAAAATCTAGAAAACGCTCCTCCAGAAATTATATCTATTAGGCCAGTAAGACCATTTCCTGATGATTCCATGGCATTTTGTATTTGTACCAAGTCTACACCTGGAACAGTTATAAAACATCCTAATCTAAATACTATAATTAACACTAATGTATATAATAATCTTTTTCTTACTTCAGGTGTCTTTAATGCATTTTTTATAGTTTTAAACAACTAAATCACCTCAATCTTTCCTCCTGCTGCTTCTATTTTTTCAGCAGCTGCTTTTGTAAATCTTTTTGCTTTAACAGTTAATTTTTTATCTAGTTTTCCTGTAGCTAATACTACTATTCCATCATTTATTTTTCCGATAATTCCTTCTGCTAATAAGCTTTCTGCTGTAACTTCTGTAGCTTCGCTCTTATTTAACATTGTTAAAGTTACTTCTGTATAGTTTTTAGCATGAATGTTTTTGAATCCTCTTTTTGGAAGTCTTCTATATAAAGGTGTTTGACCTCCTTCAAATCCTCTTCTTACTCCTCCACCAGATCTAGCTTTTTGTCCTTTATGTCCTTTTCCTGATGTTTTACCAAGACCAGAACCAATTCCACGACCTAATCTTTTTCTAGTAGTTTTAACACTTGATGGTTGTAATTCTCCTAATTGCATTTCTTAAATTGCACCTCCTTAAAATTTGATAATATTATTATAATATCTCAGAAACTTTTTTTCCTCTTTTTTTAGCAATTTGTTCTACTGTTCTCATGTTTTCTAATCCGTTCATTGTTGCATATACAACGTTTCTTGGATTATTTGTACCAAGAACTTTAGTTTTTATATCTTTATATCCAGCTAATTCTAATACAGCTCTTGCACTTCCTCCTGCAATAACTCCAGAACCTTCTACAGCTGGTTTTAACATTACTCTTGCACTTCCGAATTTTCCAATAAATTCGTGAGGGATTGTTGTTCCAACTACTGGTACTTCTATTAAATTTTTTCTAGCATCATCTATTGCTTTTTTTATTGCATCAGGTACTTCTGCTGCCTTTCCATTTCCAACACCAACGTGTCCGTTTTCGTCACCAACAACTACTAAAGCACTAAATCTAAAAGTTCTACCACCTTTAACAACTTTAGCAACTCTGTTTATTGCAACAACTTTCTCTTTTAATTCAACTGCATTTTCTTCTTGCATTGGTTTTCTTTCCTCCTTTTCTTTTTGAATATACATTATATATTTAAAAGTTTTCTCATTAATTCTAAATATTAGAAGTTTAATCCACCATTTCTTGCAGCTTCTGCTAATTCTTTAACAACTCCATGATAGATATATCCACCTCTATCAAAAACAACATCTTTAATATTTTTTTCTAATGCTCTTTTTGCTATAAGTGCTCCAACTTCTTTTGCTGCTTCTTTATTTGCATATTTAGTTTTAACTTCTTTATCTAATGTAGAAGCTGAAACTAATGTATTTCCTGCAACATCATCAATTACTTGTACATATAAGTTTGTATTACTTCTATATACACATAATCTTGGACGTTCAGCAGTTCCACTTATTTTTGTACGAACACGAGCATGTCTTCTTACTCTTTCCATTTTTCTATTTGTTTTTGTAATCACTTTGCTCTCTCCTTTCTATAAACTAAAGTCTATTTTTTACCAGCTTTACCTTCTTTACGTCTAATAACTTCATAATCGTATTTAATACCTTTTCCACCATAAACTTCTGGTGCTCTTTTAGCTCTTATAACAGCAGCTGTTTGACCTACTAATTCTTTGTCAATTCCTTTTACAATTATAGTATTTGCATCTGGAACGTCAAATGTGATTCCTTCTGGAGCTTCGAATACTACTGGGTGTGAATAACCTAAAATTAAGTTTAAATTATTTCCTTGTTTTTGTACTCTATAACCTACACCATTAATTTGTAATTTTCTTGTAAATTCGTTGTTAACTCCTTCTATCATGTTTTTAATTAAAGTTCTTGTTAAACCATGTAAACCTTTATTAAAGTTTGCATCGTCTGGTCTTGTTACTTTAACTAAATTATCTTCTATTGTAACTGTTATATTTTTATGGATATCTCTTTCTAATGTTCCTTTTGGACCTTTTACAGTTAGATGATTTCCATCTAATTTTACTTCAACACCTTCTGGTATTGTAACAGGTGCATTTCCTATTCTTGACATTTACGTTTTCCCTCCTTCTTGTTCTTATAAGATTACAATGTTCTTTCTTTACATTGTATACTGAATTTGTATTAGGCTAAGCCTTAACACAACTTCAGTAATTACCAAATATATGCTAAAACTTCTCCACCAAGATTTTCTTTTCTTGCTTCTCTATCTGTTTTTATTCCTTTTGATGTAGAAATTAATGCTATTCCTAAACCATTTAAAACTTTTGGTAATTTTTCTGAAGAAGCATATACTCTTAATCCTGGTTTACTTATTCTTTTTATTCCAGCTATTACTTTAGCTCCATTTTCATCATATTTTAAAGCTATTCTTAATATTCCTTGATTATCATTTTCTATTTCTTCAACAGATTTAATATATCCTTCATTATATAATATATCTGCTATTGATTTTTTCATTTTTGAAGCAGGAATATCAACTGTTTTATGCTTTGCAGCACTTGCATTTCTAATTCTTGTTAACATATCTGCTATTGGATCTGTAGTATTCACTTAAGTTTCCCTCCTTTTTTATCTTCTACCAGCTTGCCTTTTTAACACCTGGGATTTCTCCTTTATGTGCTAAGTTTCTAAAGCAAACACGGCAAATTCCATATTTTCTAATATATCCATGTGGTCTTCCACATATTTTACATCTATTATATTCTCTAGTAGCATATTTTTGTGGTCTTTGTTGTTTTACTTTTAAAGATTTTTTAGCCATATTAATCTCCTTTCTTTGGACTAATTTTTGAATGGCATACCTAGAAGTTTTAATAATTCCTTTCCTTCTTCATCAGTTTTTGCTGTTGTAACAAAAATAATATCCATTCCTCTTAATTTATCTACTTTATCATATTCTATTTCTGGGAATATTAATTGTTCTTTTACACCCATTGAGAAATTTCCTCTTCCATCGAAAGAATTTGATGAAATTCCTCTAAAATCTCTTATTCTTGGCATAGCAACATTGAATAATTTGTATGCAAAATCATACATTTTTCCTCTTCTTAATGTTACTTTACATCCAACATTAACTCCCTCTCTTAATTTGAAAGCAGCGATTGACTTTCTTGCTTTTGTTACTATTGGTTTTTGTCCTGTAATTATAGATAAATCATTCATAGCATTATCTAATGATTTTGGATTATCTTTAATATCTCCAAGACCAATATTTATAACAACTTTTTCTAATCTTGGAACTTCCATTACTGATTTATAATTGAATTTTTTCATCATTGCTGGAATTACTTCTTTTTCATATTGTTCTCTTAATTTTTCCATTAGGATACAAATCCTCCTTTCTTAATCTTATTTTATTTCTGCATTACATTTTTTACATACACGAACTTTATTATCTTTTTGAACTTTATATTCAATTCTTGTTACTTTTCCACATTTTGGGCAAACTACACCAACTTTACAACTATGTATTGGATATTCAGATGGTATAATTCCTCCTTCTTCACCTTGTCTTCTTGGTTTTACATGTTTCTTTCTAATGTTAACTCCTTTAACAATTATTTTATTTGTTTTTGGAATTACTTCTAATACTTCTCCTGTTTTACCTTTATCGTTTCCAGATAAAACTTTAACTGTATCACCTTTTTTTATTCTCATTATAGGATTCTCCTCCTTTTCTTCATTTTTAATTTGTAACATTAAAAGATATATATATTAATATTTTATGTTTTATAATGTTTACAAAAATCACTATATGATTTTTGCATCTTTAATTTGTAACATTTCAAAATATCCTAGATATTTTGAAATTAACAACTTAAAGAACTTCTGGAGCTAATGATAAAATTTTCATATAATTTTTATCTCTTAATTCTCTTGCAACAGGTCCAAAAATACGTGTTCCTTTTGGATTACCATCTTCTTTTATAATTACTGCTGCATTTTCATCAAATCTTACATATGATCCATCTGCTCTTTTTGTAGCTTTTTTTGTTCTTACAACTACTGCTTTAACAACATCACCTTTTTTAACTGCTCCACCAGGTATAGCTGTTTTTACAGAAGCTACTATAACATCACCTATTTTAGCATATTTTCTATATGAACCACCTAAACATCTAATACACATAATTTCTCTTGCACCAGTGTTATCAGCAACTTTTAATATAGTTTGTTGTTGTACCATGTTAATTAGTACCTCCTTTTCTTCTATTATAAGTTATTTTATAACTGCTTTTTCTAAAATTTCAACTAATCTCCATCTTTTATCTTTAGAAAGTGGTCTAGTTTCCATTACTTTTACTTTATCTCCAATTTGGCAGTCATTATTTTCATCATGAGCTTTTAATTTATATGTTTTCTTTACGAATTTTCCATATTTTTTATGTTTTTCACTTGTTTCAACTGCAACTACGATTGTTTTATCCATTTTGTTAGATACAACTGTTCCAATTAAAACTTTACGAAGATTTCTTTCTTCCATTAGAACTTCTCCTTTCTAAGCATTTTTGCTTTCAGCTAATTTTCTTTCAGTTAAAACTGTGTTTATTCTTGCTATGTCTTTTCTTACTTCTTTAATTCTCATTGGATTATCTAATCCATGTGTAGCTAAACTAAATCTTAATTTAAATAATTCTGTTTTTAATTCAGATAATTCTTTTTCTAGTTCTGGTGAAGACATTTCTTTTATTTTACTAATCTTCATTGCTATCACCCACCTTATCTTCAGATTCTTTTGCTACGAATTTACATTTTACAGATAATTTATTCATAGCTAGTCTTAAAGCTTCTCTTGCTGTTGCTTCAGGAACTCCAGCTATTTCGAACATAATTCTTCCTGGTTTTACTGGAGCTACATAATATTCTACAGCACCTTTACCTTTACCACCACGAGTTCCAGCTGGTTTACTTGTAATTGGTTTGTCTGGGAATATTTTTATCCAAACTTTTCCACCTCTTTTAATATAACGTGTCATAGCAATACGTGCTGCTTCTATTTGATTTCCTGTTATTAATCCTGCTTCTAAAGCTTGTATTCCGTATTCTCCATTTGTTACTTTTGTTCCTCTTGTTGCTTTTCCTCTATTTCTACCTTTTTGTTGTTTTCTGTATTTTGTTCTTTTTGGCATTAATGGCATTATGCTTCTCCTCCTTCCACATTTTTCTTAGTTGGAAGAACTTCTCCTTTATATATCCAAACTTTTACACCAACTTTTCCATATGTTGTATTTGCTTCTGCAAAACCATAGTCAATGTCAGCTCTTAATGTTTGAAGTGGTATAGTACCATCTTTATAGAATTCTGTTCTAGCCATATCAGCTCCACCTAATCTTCCTGATACTGCTGTTTTAATTCCTAGAGCTCCTGCTTTCATTGTTTTTTGCATACATTGTTTCATAGCTCTTCTAAATGAAATTCTTCTTTCTAATTGTCCTGCAATATTTTCTGCAACTAATTGTGCATCCATATCTACATTTTTAACTTCAACTATATTTAAGTTAACAGTTTTACCTATCATTTTTTGTAATTCTTCTTTTAAAGTTTCAACTAAATTTCCACCTTTTCCTATAACTAATCCTGGTTTAGCTGTGAAAACGCTTACTTTAACAAATTTAGCTGTTCTTTCTATTTCAATTTTAGAAATTCCACTTGCATATAATTTTTTCTTTAATACTTTACGAATGTTGTAATCTTCTACTAAGTAATCACCAAAGTTTTTAGAATCTGCATACCATTTTGAATCCCAGTTTTTGATTACTCCAACTCTTACACCATGTGGATTAACTTTTTGTCCCATTTCTAAAATTCCTCCTCTCTTATTCTTCACATTCTCTTAATACTATTGTTATATGTGTTGTTCTTTTTCTAATTCTTACTGCTGAACCTTTTGCAGCTGGTCTAATTCTTTTTAGAGTTGGACCTTGGTTTGCATATATTTCAGATATATATAATTTCTCATGACTCATATCATGATTATTTTCTGCATTAGCAATTGCTGATTTTAATAATTTTTCAAGTATTGGTGATGATGCTTTAGGTGTAAATTTCATTATAGCTAATGCTTCATCAACTTTTTTACCTCTTACTAAATCTGCAACTATTTTTACTTTTCTAGCTGATATTCTAGCAAATTTTAATTGTGCTCTTGCTTCATTAATTGCCTCTTGCATTTTTTTCCCTCCTTGTTAATTTCTATTTCTTAACTGTAGATTTTTTATCTCCAGCATGACCTTTAAAAGTTCTTGTAGGAGCGAATTCTCCTAATTTATGACCTATCATTTCTTCTGTTAAATAAACAGGAACATGTTTTCTTCCATCATGAACTGCTATTGTATGTCCAACCATTTGAGGATATATTGTAGAAGCTCTTGACCATGTTTTTAATACTTCTTTTTTACCTGTCTCATTCATTTCTTCTATTCTCTTTAGAAGTTTTTCTTGTACATAAGGTTTCTTTTTGCTTGATCTTGACATTTATTTTTCCCTCCTCTTAAGATTATTTTCTTCTCTTAACTATGAATTTATTTGATAACTTTTTCTTGTTTCTTGTCTTGTATCCAAGTGCTGGTTTACCCCAAGGTGTTAATGGTCCTGCGTGTCCTACTGGTGCTCTACCTTCACCACCACCATGTGGATGGTCTACTGGGTTCATAACAGATCCTCTAACTTGTGGTCTCCAACCCATATGTCTCTTTCTTCCAGCTTTACCAATTTTTATTGTATCATGTTCAGCATTTCCTACTGTACCAACTGTAGCTCTACATCTTGTTAAGATTAATCTCATTTCTCCTGAAGGAAGTCTTACGTGTGCATATTTACCTTCTTTGGCCATAAGTTGTGCTTCTTGACCTGCACTTCTTACTAATTTTCCACCTTGTCCTGGGTTTAATTCTATATTATGAATCATTGTACCAACTGGTATAGAATCGATTGGCATACAGTTACCTGGTTTGATATCTACTTTATTTCCAGATACTACTTTGTCTCCGTCTTTTAATCCTAAAGGTGCTAATATATATGCTTTTGTTCCATCTTCATATTGGATTAATGCTATATTTGCACTTCTGTTTGGATCATATTCGATTCCTATAACTGTTGCTGTCATATCGTCTTTTATACGTTTAAAATCTATTATTCTATATTTTTGTCTGTTTCCTCCACCTTGATGTCTAACAGTAATTCTTCCATATGAGTTTCTTCCTGCTTTTTCATTTTTCTTTGCTAATAAAGATTTTTCTGGTGTCTTTTTTGTTATTTCATCAAATGCAGAAACTGTCATATTTCTTCTTGATGGTGTATATGCTTTAAATCTCTTTACTCCCATTTTTACTATCCTTTCTTGTTTTTTATTTGTAGATTTTTTCCTGCTCTACATACAGATATTCTTTATTTTCCTGGTATTTTCCAGATAATTAATTTATCATTTTCAGATTTGCTTTATTATATTGAAGCTTGCCTGAACATAATCTTACTTCTTTAGATTATAAAGTTTTCTGCAACTCACTTCATTTCGTACAGCTAACTTTTAAGCTCCCATAAATTCGTCTATAGAATCTTTATATTTTTTAGATATTTTTGTTTGTTTTCCGCCTTTTGCTAAGTATGTTTTTTGTTCTGGGTTTGTATCTATTGTAACAATAGCTTTTTTCCAGTCAGATGTTTTTCCAACATATCTTCCCATTCTTTTTTGTTTTCCATTTACATTCATTGTATTAACTTTTAATACTTTAACATTAAAAAGTTTTTCAACAGCATTTTTAATATCTATTTTTGTAGCTTTTCTGTTTACTTCAAAGGTATACTTTCCTTCGTTTAATCCATCATTGCTTTTTTCTGTAATTACTGGAGCAATTATTATTTCTTCTGGTCTCATTATGCGTACACCTCCTCTAATTTCTTAACAGCATCTAGAGTTACAACTAAGTTGTTGTATTTTAATAAATCATAAACATTTATTGTATTAACTAATGTTGTTTTAACATTTTTTATGTTTCTTGCTGATTTTTGTACGTTTTCATTTTTTTCTGGTAATAAAATTAATGTTTTTCCTGTTACTTTTAAGTTTTCTAAAGTTTTAACCATAGCTTGTGTTTTAATTTCTTTCATTTCAGCTTTGTCTAAAACAACTAAATTGTTTTCTAAAACTTTTGAACTTAATACTGAACGTATTGCTAATCTTCTTTCTTTTTTATTAACAGTATATTTGTATGAACGTGGTTTTGGTCCTAATGCAATTCCACCTTTTACCCATTGTGGTGCTCTTATAGAACCTTGTCTTGCTCTACCTGTTCCTTTTTGTCTCCATGGTTTTCTACCACCACCAGATACTTCTGATCTTGTTTTTGTACTTTGTGTTCCTTGTCTTTGGTTAGCTAAATAGTTAACTAATACACTATGTACTATTGCTTCATTTGGTTCAATTCCAAATATGTTATCGTTTAATTCTACATCGCTAACTTTTTTACCTTCCATATTATATACATCTATTTTAGGCATTGTACTTTTCCTCCCTTCCTATTTACATGATTTTACACTTGATTTTAATTTTAGGATAGCTCCTTTTGGTCCCGGAACGCTTCCTTTTACTAATAATACGTTTTTATCCATATCAACTTTAATTATTTCTAAGTTTTGGATAGTTATTTTTTGTACACCCATGTGTCCTGGTAATTTTTTACCTTTGAAAACTCTACCTGGTGTAGATGTTGATCCCATTGAACCTGGTCTTCTATGATACATAGAACCGTGTCCCATAGGTCCTCTGTGTTGTCCATGTCTTTTTATAACACCTTGGAATCCTTTTCCTTTAGAAATTCCTTGAACATCTATTTTTTCTCCTTGTTCAAATGTATCTGCTTTTACTTCGTCTCCAACTTTTACATTTGAAACATCTTCTAATCTAAATTCTCTTAAATGTCTTTTTGCTTCTACATTAGCTTTTGCGAAGTGTCCAGCTTTTGGTTTATTTACTTTGTGAGCTTTAACTTCTCCAAATCCTAATTGAACTGCATTATATCCGTCAGTTTCTACTGTTTTAACTTGTGATACTACACAAGGACCAGCTTCTATAACTGTTACTGGAATGATCATTCCTTTTTCGTCGAATATTTGTGTCATTCCTACTTTTTTTCCTATTAATCCTTTTTTCATTTTCTTTCCTCCTATACGTTTCACCGTATAAGTTATTCGTTTTGCTTTAAGCGTTTACGACTAACTTAACTATTGGCTAATTACATTATAACTAGCTTGGCTTCGTTATTTTTTTATTTTATAATTTTATTTCTATATCAACACCTGCTGGTAAATCTAACTTCATTAAGTTATCAACAGTTTTTTGTGTTGGATAAAGAATATCTATAACTCTCTTATGTGTTCTCATTTCAAATTGTTCTCTTGAATCTTTGTATTTGTGTGGAGAACGTAAGATTGTTACAACTTCTTTTTGTGTTGGAAGTGGTATTGGTCCAGAAACTTTTGCTCCTGTTTTTTTAGCAGTATCTACTATTTTTTCAGCAGACTGATCTAAAATAACATGATCATAAGCTTTTAACCTTATTCTTATTTTTTCGCTTCCTACCATTTGATTTGTTGTTGCCATAGTATAATTTCCCTCCTTAAAATATTTAAATGTACCTAGGCAAGTTTAAACGCACCCTGGTGTTTTGTGAAATACCAATATAAAAACCCAAGTAGGCATGATAATCTTGGGATAAGTGCATTATGTATATTGTAGCTATATTTAGATTTTTTCTAAACCTATCTAGTTGATATAGTTACTATATAAACTAGCTCTGTTTGAATTATTCTTATAGCTAACTTAACTTACCGCCCGGTCTAAGCCAAGACATACTCCATAGAAGTTCCCTCCAAATTAGTTTCTACTAACTTGTAGCCACATTCTACTTCAACGCTAAACTCATGCCTAATTATTATACAATGCCTACACTCGTAAGTCAATACATATTTGTAATATTTTTGTAATTTTTACTATATTTTACTATATATTTATAATTTTTTTCCAAAAAATATAGACATAAATTTCTAAATAATTAAAAATTTATGTCTATAGCAATATTATTTTATTACTTTATCTATTTCTTCTTTCATAGAAAGTAATGTTTTACAACTACTTTCGAATCTTTCTTTTTCTTCTCCTTCTAGTTGTAGTTCTAATATTTCTCTTGCACCCTTTCTATTTATAATAGTTGGCACACCAATGTATAAACCTTCTTGACCATATTCACCATTTAAATATGTTGAAACAGTCATTATTTCGTTTTGATCATTTAATATAGCTTTTATTATTTTTGTTAATCCTAAACCAATACCATAATAAGTAGCTTTCTTTCTATTTATAATTTCGTATGCTGCTTGTTGTACTTCTGTGTATATTTTTTCTAAATCTGAAATTGGATGTTTATTATCTTTCATTATTTCTTTTATCTTTTTACATCCCACATTTGCATGGTTCCATGGTACAAATGATGAATCCCCATGTTCTCCCATTATATAAGCATGTACATTTTTACTAGATACTTTAAGGTATTTTCCTAATAAATAACGTAATCTTGCTGTATCTAAAACTGTTCCAGATCCTATTACTTTAGAACTGTCAAATCCTGAAACTTTTCTTACTACATATGTCATTAAGTCAACTGGATTACTTGCAACTAAGAATATTCCTTTAAATCCACTTGCAACAACACTTTCTGTTATTTGTTTCATAATTTTAGCATTTGCAGCAGCAAGTTCTAATCTTGTTTGACCTGGTTTTTGTGCTAATCCTGCTGTTATAACAACTATGTTAGCATCTTTGCATTCATCATAATCACCAGATTTTATTATCATATCTGTTGGTGCACAAGGCATACCATGAGCTAAGTCCATTGCTTCTCCTTCTGCTTTATCTTTTAAAACATCTACTAAAACAAGTTCATTAATTCCACCTTGGTTTAATAAAGAGTATGCCATACTCATTCCAACAAAACCTGTACCTACTAATACAATTTTTCTTTTATCAACCATAACAATCTTCCTTTCATTTATATACTTTCAGCCTCATATTATACTATTAATAATAAGTATTTGTCAAATTTAAACTATTTATTTTTCATATTATACCCATACTTTTTTAACTTATTTCATATATTACCATATTTTGATAAATATTTGTGTATTTTACAAAGCATTTAACTTATTGCATCTATTATAGATTTTAATATTATATTATTTTCGATTACATCTTTAATCCATTTATTAGTTGCAGGAATTTTATAAATTATAAAACATATTATAAACACTACTCCTAGCACTATAACTATTGCCTTTAATTTTCTAAAAAAAGCATCCATTTTTAATTTTCTTAACTCTTTTTTATATTCTTTTTTTAGTATATTATTTGCCTCTTTACTTAATTCTTGCTCCTTTTTATAATTATTATATTGATTGCTATAAACTCCTTTTATATTATTAATATACTCATTATGCTGTTCAACTTTTTTTCTTTCTTCTTCTTCTTTCATTTGTTTAAGTTTTTCATCATATTTCGCTTTTTTATTTTCATCTGATAATATTTCGTATGCTTCATTTAAGTTTTTAATCTTTTCTTCTGCTCTTTTTTTATTTTTCTCTTCTTGCAAATCTGGATGATATTTTTTAGCTAAAACTTTATATGCTTTTTCTATTACTTCTTTTGAAGCTTTTTGGTCTACTTCTAGAATTTCATAATAATTTTTCATTACATTCTTCTTTCTATATAAACTATAATTTTTTTATACAATACTAAAATTATAACATTTATTATGAAAATATAATAGTATTTTTTGTCATTTAGTGTTATAATTTCCCTATCATATATTACACAAGGAGTGAACATAAATGAAATTATCATCTGACAAAGATACAATGGCAGAATTAAAAGCTTTAATTTTATATATTCTATATAAAATAGATAAGCCAATTACTAATGATGAGTTTTTAAAATTAGTTTTAACAATAACAGATATAAATTATTTTTATTTTCAACAATTTTTATTAGATTTAATATCTGCCGAATATGTAACTTCTACAAAATTAGATGAAAACACATTGTATAAAATAACACCTAAAGGAATTGAAGCACTAAAACTAACAGGTGACATGATTCCAGGTATTTTAAAATTAAAAGTAGATAAAAACTTTAAAAATGAACTAAATATTATAGAAAACGAAGTTTCTGTTTCTGCAGAATATCAACCTCAAAGCAATAAGTCATATAAAATATTTTGCAAAATAACAGAAAATGGTGAAACTGTATTTGAAATAAGAACACTTGCTGGTTCTAGTGAACACGCAAAAAATATTGTAGACAATTGGAAGGCAAATGCAACTGAAATATATCCTAAAATAATGAAAGCTTTAAATGGTGAAGATTAATTTATTATTAAATACAAAAGCATACCTAAGATTTTCTAATAAATAAAAAATCTAAGGTACGCTTTAATTTTCTACTACAGTTTTAATATCCTAATTTTCTTCTTATATATTCATAAATAATAATACTTGTCGCTACAGAAGCATTTAAACTTTCTGTTTTTCCTAACATTGGTATAATTATTTTTTCGTCTGCAAGCTCTAGTACTTCTTGTGTTACACCATTTGCCTCATTTCCTATTACTAATACTTTTTTATTATAATCTGCTTCATATATATTTTTATCAGCACTTAAATCTGTACACATTATTTTGTATTTATGCTTTTTTATATCCTTCAAAGCTTCCTTTAAATTATCCACTTCTACTACATTTATTCTAAATATTGCTCCCATTGTAGACCTTACAACCTTTTGGTTATATGCATCTACAGTATCTTTCGAAACTATAATTTGTGTTAAATTTGCACTATCTATTGTTCTTAAAATTGTTCCTAAATTTCCTGGGTCTTGTATGCCATCTAATGCAATAATAATATCTTCCTTATAATCTATTTCTCTTTTATTATTCTTTTCTACTATTGCTAAAATCCCTTGTGGTTTAGAAACATCTGTTATTTTTTCAAAAATCTTTTTAGTAACATAAATACAGTCATATTTGGCAATTTCGTATAATAATTTATCATCTAACAAATTATTAGCTAAACATTCTTCACATATTATAACCTTTTTTATATTAGCTTTTTCATTAATTGCTTCTTTTATTATTTTTATTCCTTCAATTATATATTCATTATTTAGGTCTCTATATTTTCTTTCTTTTAATTTTTTTATATTTTTTATATTTTCATTATCTTTACTAGTTATAATTTGCATTTTTCCCTCCTAGCTTTATATCTTTTAAGATAAAAAATCTAAAAACTTTTGTATTTCCTTTAAAATTTTATCATCTGATAATTCTTCTATTTTATATGTAATGTATGGTTCTTTGCCAGGCGAAAATTTAATTTTATTTTTATATTCTTTAAGCAATTTATCTACAATATCAAAATTAAATCTTTCCCCATCAAAAGAAAATACTACTCCATTTGCCTTTTGTTGAATTTTTAAAATATATAGTTTTTTTGCAATAAATTTTATTCTTGCAATATTTAATAAGTTCTCTACTTGTTTTGGCATTTCTCCATAAATGTCTATCATTTCATCTATTATATTTTGCACATCATCTTCATTTCTACATAAAGCAATATCTTGGTAAATTTTTATTTTTTGGCTTGAATCTGATATATATTCTTTTGGAATATAACTTGAAACATTTAAATCTATTTGGAAATCTTTTTCCTCTTCTTGTGGTATATCTTTCATTTCTTTAATAACTTGATCTAATAAATTACAATAAGTGTCATATCCAACTTGTTCCATATGTCCATGCTGAATTTCTCCAAGCATACTTCCTGCTCCTCTTATTTCTAAATCTCTCATTGCAATTTTAAAACCAGACCCAAACTCTGTAAATTCTTTCATTGCTTTTAATCTTTTATCTGCAACTTCTGATAATAGTTTATCCCTTTTATATGTAATATATGCATATGCTTGCGTTCCGCTTCTTCCAACTCTTCCTCTTATTTGATATAACTGTGCTAATCCTAATCTATCTGCATTTTCTACAATTATAGTATTTGCATTTGGAATATCTATTCCAGATTCCAAAATTGTAGTACATACTAATACATTCGTTTCTCCATTAATAAAATCTAACATTATCGTTTCTAGTTCGTTACCAGACATTTTTCCATGAGCAAAACTTACTTTTGCTTCTGGCACTAAATTTAATATTTCATTTGCTTTTCTTTCTATTCCTTCTACATTATTAAATAAATAAAATACCTGGCCACCTCTTTCTAATTCCTTAGTTATTGCTTCTTTTACTACTTCTTCATCATATTCTAATACATATGTTTGAACAGGTTTTCTGTTTTGTGGTGGCTCATATATTATAGACATATCTCTTACCCCAACTATTGACATATGCAAAGTTCTTGGGATAGGTGTGGCTGTCATTGTTAATACATCTATACTATTTTTATATTCTTTAATCTTTTCTTTATCCTTAACACCAAATCTGTGTTCTTCATCTATTATTAGCAAACCTAAATCTTTAAATTCTATATCTTTACTTAGAATTCTATGTGTTCCTATGATAATATCTATTTCACCTAATTTTAGTTTCTTAATAATTTCTTGTTGTTCTTTTTTTGTTTTAAATCTATTTAGTACTTCCACATTAACAGGAAACTCTTCCATTCTTTCTTTAAAACTTTTATATTGTTGATCTGCAAGTACTGTAGTTGGTACTAAATATGCAACTTGCTTTTGATCCATTATAGCCTTAAATGCTGCTCTTATTGCAACTTCTGTTTTCCCATAGCCAACATCGCCACATAACAATCTATCCATTGGCTTTTGCATTTCCATATCTTTTTTTATTTCTTCTATACATCTTAGTTGATCGTCTGTTTCTTGGTAAATAAAGCTATTTTCAAATTCTTGTTGCCAAGGAGTATCTTTTGAAAAAGCATATCCCCTAGACTTTTGTCTTTTAGCATATAATTCTATTAATTCTTTTGCTACTTCTCTTAAATTTTTCTTTACTCTTTCTTTTGTATTTTCCCATTCTTTGCTACCTAGTCTATTTATTTTAGGAAGAGCATCTCCTCCACCTATATATTTTTTTACATTATCTAATTGATCTGTTGGTACATATAGTATATCATCATTTTTATATTTAATTTTTATATAATCTTTTGTCGTTTTGTCTGTAACTAATGTGTTTACACCTATAAATTGACCTATTCCATGAATTTTATGTACTACATAATCTCCTTGTTTTAATTCTGAAAACACAATTTTTTCTGCTTCATTAAAAAGTTTACTTGCTCTTCTTTTCTTCTTTTTTTCTACACTAATTAAATCATTCGCAGAAATTACTAAAATATTAGCTTCATAACTTTCGTAACCATGTATCAAATTACCAACAATTATTTTTACAGCTATTCCATTACTTATTTCCGAATATTTTAAGTTTTCATTATATTCTGATATTATTTCATTTTCTTCTAATACCACTTGTAGCTTCTTAGCTTTCTCTTTGGAATTAACATATAAATATATTTTTTTTCCATTTGATTTTGCTTTTTGTATATCTTCAATAAACTTATTAAACTCTGACCTATTATAATTTAATGTTCTAAATTTAAAATAATATTTTTCAGCAGATAAATTTTCTACTAAATCATCAGAAATTAAATATACCTTTTGCTTATATAAAATTTTGTCATTAAGTTCTTCTACATTAATATAATTTTTTAAAGCATTTGGAATTATTCTTTCTTTTTCTATTAAAGCATTTTCTAAATTTTCTATATCATTTAATATATTTTTTCCTCTAGCTAATATCTTCTTTGGCTCTTCTAATAGGAATATATATTTTTCTGTAATATAGTCTAATAGCGTTGATTTTCTACTATAAAAATATTCAAAGTATTTATCTACTTTAGAAATATATTCGCCTTCTTTTATTAGCTTAATATCTTCCATTACATTATTTTGTTGATTTTTAGTGTATTTATTTATATTTTCTGAAATTCTATTACAAACTTTTTCTAAATCATCTTCTAGTAAAAATTCATGTAACGGGCTGATCTTTATATTTTCAATCATTTCTATAGAACGTTGTGTTTGAATATCAAATTTTCTAATAGAATCTATTTCATCTCCCCAAAATTCTATTCTTATTCCATAGTCATCATCAAAAGATATGTCTAGTATTCCACCTCTACTACAAAATTCTCCTTTTCCACCTATTAATTCTGTTTTATTATATCCTAACATAGAAATTTTTCTTTTTAAATTTTCCAATTCATATGTTTTTCCCACATTTAAAGAAATTTCATTTTTAAATAACACTTCTTTTGGAATTATTGGTTGCAATAAAGATTCTACAGAACATACTAGAATTTTTATTTTTCCACTTTTTATTTTTTTAAGTACTTCTATTCTTTCATAAGGTAATTCTTTACTTTCTAAAATATAATCATATACTAATATTTCTCTTTTAGGAAAAAAGTATACTTCACTTGTGTAGTTTAATAATTCTTCTGTTAATTTTTTAGCTTGTAATTCATTATAAGTTATAAGACATATTGGTCTTTTTAATTCTGTTTCTGTACATGAAGCTATTTGTTCTACACCTACGCCAGCTAGCCCCAATATAGCTATTGGGGCATTAGTATTTTTTATTCTTTCTAAATAATCTTTAAACTTCTCTGTTTTTATGAGCTCTGCTAATACTGGGTTCATTTTTTCTCTCCTTTAATTGTACCTATTATATAATATTTTTCCTAATATTTAAATATATATAGTAATAAATATATTATATAATGAACTATATGTTCATTATGCAAGGAGAAAACATGAAAATATTTACACTTTCAATTAGAAAAAATCTTTTTAATATTACTTGTATAATTTTTGTAATTTCACTAGTTGTATTCTCTGTTTCTAATTTATCTGCTGCAAAAAATGGATTATATCTATGGTCTAATAATATAATCCCCGCTCTTTTCCCTTTTTTTATCGCAACAGAACTTTTAAGCCATACACCTATAATACATATTCTTGGTAAATTTTTTAACAAACTTATGAAACCATTATTTAATGTTCCTGGCCAAGGTAGCTTTCCTTTAATTATGGGAATTCTTAGTGGTTATCCTGTTGGAGCCAAAATTGTATGTGATATGCGTAATAAAAATGTTTTAACTAAAGCTGAAGCAGAACGTTTATTATCTTTTACCAATAATTCTGGCCCATTATTTATACTTGGTACTATTGGAATAGGTCTTTTTAAAGATAGTAGCATTGGTTTTGTTTTATTAATTACTCACATTTTAGCATCACTAATTGTAGGAATTATTTTTAGATTTTGGAAATACAAAGATAGTAATATCTCCTCTTCTAATTCTCTGTGGCAATCATCTACTAATAATTCTTATAACATTGGTGAGATATTATCTTCTTCTATTAAGAATTCTATTGTTACCATACTTAATATTGGTGGGTTTATTGTATTGTTTTCGGTTATAATTTCTATTTTTAATAAATCACATCTTATTAATTTAATAAGTATATTGTTAAGCCCAATCTTTAATATTTTTAACATTCCACCAGATTTTTCCAATGGTATTATAAATGGATTTTTAGAAATAACTAATGGACTTCAGCAAATAAGTGCTATTCCTATAAGAAATATTTCATTTAGTATTGTTATTTGTGCTTTTATTCTTGGTTTTGGTGGTATTTCTGTTATTTTGCAAGTATATAGTTTTACTTCTAAAACTGATATTTCTATAAAACCATATATTTTAGGGAAGTTTCTTCAAGGTATAATATCTGCATTTTTAACTTTTTTACTTTTTCATTTTTTACCTTTTCTATCTTTAGATTTAAGTAATATTGTTAATGTTTTTGAATATTTATAAGTAGGAGGTAAATTTTATGGATAAAAATATTGATTTTTCTAATTTAAATGGATATCAGTCATATGATTTTCCCGATCCTGAAAACTTTTTTAATCCAATGAATCAATATGAACAAGGATATCTATATTATAAATGTTTATGCATGCAAATGGATTATAAAATAAAATGTAAAGAATATGAAAAAATGTGTAATGGAAAAAGTTGATAGATTTTTACTCTATCAACTTTTATTTTTAATTTATAATATCTATAATTGTTTTTTCTGTTACTTTCTTTTCTCCTATTTTAAATATTTTAATTAGTTCCTCTTCTGCTTGTTTTGCTTTTTCTTCATCGCTTGCATATATTGTTACTAACTTATCACCTATTTTTACATAATCACCTGTTTTTTTATTTAAAATTAATCCTACATTTAGCTCTATTTTATCTTTTTTTGTTTTTCTTCCTGCACCCAAATTGCAAGCTATTTTTCCTACTTCTTCTGCATTAATTTCTTGTATATATCCTTCTGAAATAGAAGCTACTTCTTTTTCTACTTTTGCTTTTTCAAATTTTTTTACATCTTTAATATAATCTATATTTCCACCTTGATTTTGTACGAGTTCTATAAATTTATTATATGCTTTACCATTTCTTATATTTTCTGATAGAATTTCTTTATTAGTTTCTATGTTTTCTCCTTTTCCTGCAAGTTTTACCATATATGCTCCAAGTTCTAATACAACTTCTTTTAAATCTTCTGGCATTTTCCCATTTAAAAATTCTATTGCTTCTATTATTTCTAAGCTATTTCCTACAGCAAATCCAAGTGGTTCATTCATATTCGTAATTATACATACTGTTTCTCTTTCTGCCAATGTGCCTATTTTAATCATAGTATCAGAAAGTTCTTTGGCAGATTTTATATCTTTCATAAATGCTCCATAACCACAAGTTACATCTAAAACAATTTTGTTTGCACCACTTGCAATTTTTTTGCTCATAATACTAGAAGCAATTAGTGGTATGCTTTCTGTGCAAGCAATTGTATCTCTTAAAGCATATATTTTTTTATCTGCTGGCGCCAAATTAAGGGTTTGTGTAATTAAACTTATTCCTATATTCTTTACATTATTAATAAACTCTTTTTCAGAAATCTCTGTATTATACCCAGGAATCGATTCAATTTTATCTGCAGTACCACCAGTAAAGCCTAATCCTCTTCCCGACATTTTAGCCACAGGAATTCCTAATGAAGCTATTAATGGAGCTAAAATTATAGTTACTTTGTCGCCTACTCCTCCTGTACTATGTTTATCTACTACATTTCTTCCAAGCTCTGATAAATCTAAAATATCACCAGAATTTGCCATTGCCATGGTCATATCTTTTATTTCTCTATAATTCATTCCATTTATATATATTGCCATAACCAAAGCTGAAGCTTGGTAATCTTCTATTCTTCCTGATGTATAATTATTAATAAAATAATTTATTTCATCCGTTTCCAGTTCTTTTCCATCTCTTTTTTTAGCAATAATATCTATAATATCCATAACTAAATCTCCATATTTTAATCTACAAAATGTTTTATAAATGTCTTTCTATGTATTGGGCAAGGTCCATATTCTTTAAGTGCTTCTATGTGCATTTTTGTACCATATCCTTTGTTTTTTGCAAAACCATATTGTGGATAAATTTCATCCCATTCTCTCATAATTCTATCCCTTGTAACTTTTGCAAGAATTGAAGCTGCTGAAATACTATAGCATTTTGCATCTCCTTTTATTATAGAATCATATTTTATGTTGCAAGTATCTATTCCATTTAATGCATCTACCAAAATTAATTCTGGTTTTGTTTCTAATCCTTTTATTGCTTCTGTAACTCCTTTTTTTGTTGCATTAAGAATATTAAGTTCATCAATATCTTGTTTGTCTATTATTGCAACAGACCAACTTAAAGCATTTTCTATAATTTCATCATATAATTTTTCTCTCTTTTTTTCTGAAACCTTTTTAGAGTCATTTATACCTTCTATCATCGAATCTTCTGGCATTATTACACATCCTATAACAACTGGTCCAGCTAACGGGCCTCTTCCAGCTTCATCAATTCCTGCTATATATTTTATTCCATCTTCATGAAATTTAAGTTCTATTTTCTTTAGTTCTTTTAATCTTTCTTCTTCTTTTTCCTTCATATTTCCTCCATTATTCAACTGCTAATTTATTAATATCTGTTAATGAATATAATATGTCATCATCATTTTCATATCCTTCTAAATAATATACTTCTTCTGTTTTATAGTCTATCGCAAAAGTTTGCTTTTCATTTTTTGTATCTATTTGTAAATTATTTAATTCTTCTTTATCCAAAACTTTTATCATTCCATTATTTTCTATATTTATTTTTTTTAAGTCTTCTTCTGAAATTTCTTTACCTATATAATCACTTGTATCATTTAATTTATTTTTTTCATTTATAACCTTTACCTTTGCTTGTATTTGTAACATTGTCGTACTTAAATTTTTTAGTCTTTGATCATAAAAATTATTTTTTATATAAAATCCAGCTGTTACTGTTAATACTATTATCGTTAATATTATTACTATTAATTTAAGATTTAAAAATCCTTTTTTCTTCATATTTGCCTCCAATTTTTCTTATTATATATTCTTTTTTTCATTATTACAATAAAGAACTACACATTTTTCACAGTTTTTTCACAAAACTATTGTATCTTTTAATTAGTTTAGTATAAGATATTACAAATGGAGGTAATTATATGGAAGAAAACAATCAAAATACTACAGAAAACAAGAAGTTTAATGTTCCTAAAAATAATGGTAATTTTAAAGAAAAAGGAAAAGTTAGTTTTGGAAAAGGGGTCTTAATTCCATTTTGCTCTGGAGTTATAGGTGCCGCTCTAGTTGTTGGTACCTGCTTTGGTATTCCAACAATTAGAAATAATATCCTAGGTTTAACATCAAAATCAAAAGATACTACTGTTCAGTCTGTAGGAACTCGGTAATTTAGTTTCTTTATCAAACTACTCTGATACAGCTACAAATGTAGCTTCTAAAGTATTACCATCAATAGTTGGAATTAAAGTTTCATATACTGTAAATTCTATATTTAGTGGTTCACAAGCAGCTTCTGCAGAAGGTTCAGGAATTATTATTAGCGACGATGGCTATATCCTAACTAATAACCATGTTATTGGCTCTAATGATTCTTCTTATTATCAAGTTTCAGAAGCAAATAAAATAACAGTAACTTTATATAATGATACTACAGAATATGAAGCAAAAGTTATTGGAACCGATTCTCAAACAGACTTAGCAGTTATTAAAATAGACAAGAAAAATTTAACACCTGCAGAATTAGGAAATTCTAGTAATATCGTAGTTGGTGAATTTGCTATGGCTATTGGTAACCCTCTTGGAATGCAAAGCTCTGTAACTTCTGGTATTATAAGTGCTGTTAATAGAACTATTACTAGTACAGATGGTAATACTTACAATTTAATTCAAACAGATGCTGCCATAAATTCTGGTAACAGTGGTGGAGCTTTAGTAAATGGAGAAGGAAAAGTTATTGGTATAAATACATTAAAATTAAATGGTACTGGTGTTGAAGGTATGGGCTTTGCAATTCCTATCGATTCTGCAAAACCTATATTCGAGCAACTAATTTCAGATGGTAAAGTTGTAAGACCTTATATTGGTTTAACTGGTAGAGATTTAAATGAGCAAACAGCCAAAGCAAATAAATTAGTAGAAGGTGTTTACGTAGTTTCTGTTGAACCTTTCTGCGCCGCTGAAAAAGCTGGAATAAAGCCAGGTGATGTTATTATCGAGATTCAAGGAAAATCTATAAAAACAATGGATGAATTAAATAGTATAAAAAACACTTATAAAATTGGTGATGAAATCACTCTAAAAGTAAACAGAGATGGAAAAGAAGTGGAATGTAAAGTGGTATTACAAGAACAACCTTCATCAAATAATTAGTTATATTTTTCAAACATATCACTTTAAGTTCACAGAATGAACAAATTTAATTGTTATATTATAGGAGAAGTCAGTAATACTTATTACTCCAATTACTGGCTGTATGTTTAAAAACATCCCCTTTTATTTTCAAAGAAGCACTTAAAAGTGCTTCTTTTTTATTTACTACCTAAGATATTATTAAAATTGCATTTTATATAAAATCTTAGGTACTCTTTTTTATTTTTAAAAAAACAACAATAATAAATATTGTTGTTTTTAAAATGTTATTATATCTGTTACATCTGTATTACTAGAATTTCCATATGCATATATAACATATACATTGTTTGCTTCATCTATAAAGAAATTTGAAATATTTTCTACTTCATATCTATCACTTCTTAAATCTCTTGTGTAAACATCATATCCTAATTGTTGTAATGCTTTAGCTTCTTCTTGTTTTCCTTGTATTTGTTTCTTTATTTTTTCTTGTACTACAGCTTTGTCTAAATTTTTAATTTTCATAACTTCTGAAAATTCTACTTTTTTCATTTCTTTAACATTATAGCAATATGTTTGTATAATTACTCTTTGTGGATTATTTCCTTCTTTTAAAGTTGATCTTATTATTATTGATAAAATATTATTGTTTAAACAAGCTTCATAATCAACTGAATATATAGATTTATTCGCTCCTCCATTTAATATACTTTCTGCTTTATCTTTAAAAACTTTTTTTATATCTTCGTTATAGGACTTTACTTCTTCAGAATCTATATTAATAATTGGTATTTTTACATTTATTTCATAATTTCCTGAATTCACTTCATTCTTTTCATATTCTGTATATATATAATCTTTATCTTCTAGTATTTTTTTTGCCTCTTCTGATGTGTTGCTATTTTTAAATGTGTTTTTAAATATGTTATCAAAATTATCTGCTAAATTCACATTAGATATTGTATTATTATTTTCCGAATTTTCACCTGTATTTTTATTATCTAAAGCTTTTGGATTCATTACATAATACAATGCTTCTACAATAGCAATTATACATACAATAATTATGAGAACAAAGCAAAAAATTTGGCTTTTAGGTATCTTTACTTTTCTCATATTTACTCCTTTTTATAAATTTCTATCTAATTATAACATTTAGGTATATAATTTTCAACTTTTTTAAGTACATATATTGTTTGAAAACATTGACTATTATGCTATAATAATATAATATTATATATATTGTATAAATACATAAATTTTCGATAAAGGAGAACTTAATTAATGATTTGTTCAGAATGTAAAAAGAATACTGCAATCATATTCATAAATTCAACAGATAAAGATGGAAAAGAATCTTTAAAGGGTTTATGTTTCGATTGTGCAAAGAAAAAAGGAATTGATCCATTAGATGTTATAGCAAAACAAAATAACATCTTAAATAATAATATAGATCCAAATAATATGTCTAACCAATTAGAATCTCTTTTTAAAGATTTATCCAAAAATTTAAATTTAGAATCTTTAAATTTAGTTAATCTAGGCATAGACCCAAATGATATTGATGAAGATTCTATGGATAAAAATAGTATGCCTTTAGATTCATTATTTGCAGGACTTATCACTCCTAATAACAATAATAATGATAACGAATCTGATTCTAATAATTCTAAGCAACAAAAAAAATCTTCTAAAACAAAGAAAAAGAAGAAAAAGTTTTTGGATTCATATGGTACTAATTTAACTCAAAAAGCAAAAAATAATGAATTAGATAATGTAATTGGTAGAAGTAAAGAAATCGAAAGAATGATTCAAATTTTAAATAGAAGATCTAAAAACAATCCTTGCTTAATTGGTGAACCTGGTGTTGGTAAAACTGCTTTAGCACAAGGATTAGCTATAAAAATAGCTAACAAGGAAGTTCCACCTAAATTATTGGATAAAGAAATTTATTTAATTGACATGACTGCTTTAATTGCTGGAACTCAATTTAGAGGTCAATTTGAATCTAGAATTAAATCTTTAGTAGATGAATGTAAAGATTTAGGAAATATTATATTAGTTATAGATGAAATTCACAATATTATTGGTGGTGGAGATGCAGATCATTCTATGAATGCAGCAAATATATTAAAACCTTCTTTAGCTAATGGTGAACTTCAATTAATTGGTACTACTACATTAAAAGAATATAGAAAATATATAGAAAAAGATTCTGCTTTAGAAAGAAGATTCCAACCTATAATTGTGCAAGAGCCTAGTATTCAAGATTCTGTAGAAATATTAGAAGGTATTAAACAATACTACGAAAAATTCCATGGTGTGAAGATTTCTAAAGATGTAATTGAAAAAGTTGTTACTATGTCTGAAAAATACATTCATGACAGATTTTTACCAGATAAAGCTGTTGATATCTTAGATGAAGCTTGTTCTAGAATAAACCTAAATAATAAGGATTTATTTAAATTACAAGTTTTAGAAAAAAGATTAAACGAAATTAAAGAAGAACAAGAAGAAATAGCAGCAGAGAGTGCAAAATCTACTAGCGAAGCAGATTCCAACCAAGATTATGAAAAAGCTGCTAAATTAAAAGCTACAGAATGTTCTATAAATCAAGAAATTGAAGAAATAAAAGATAATTTAACTATTCCAAATTTAACTATACAAGATATAGCTCAAGTTATAGAAAGTTGGACAAAAATTCCAGTTACAAAAATAACAGAAGCAGAAACAGAAAAATTATTAAATTTAGAAAAGAACCTTCATAATAGAATAATTGGTCAAAATGAGGCTGTAAATAGCGTTGCACGTGCTATAAGAAGAAATCGTGCAGGCTTAAAAAGTACAAAAAGACCACCTTCTTTTATCTTTGTTGGTCCTACAGGTGTTGGAAAAACGGAGCTTGCTAAATCGCTAGCATACGAAATGTTTGGCAACGAAGAAATGATTATAAGAGTAGATATGTCTGAATATATGGAAAGTAACTCTACTTCTAAATTAATTGGTTCACCTCCAGGTTATGTTGGTTATGACGATGCTGGTCAATTAACAGAAAAAGTAAAAAGACAGCCATATTCAATTGTTCTTTTTGATGAAATAGAAAAAGCTCATCCAGATGTATTTAATCTATTACTACAAATTTTAGATGATGGTAGACTTACAGATTCACAAGGCAATACAGTAAGTTTTGAAAATACAATTATTATAATGACTTCAAATGTTGGCTCTAATGTTAATGTAAATTCTATTGGATTTAATTCTTCAAAAACATTTAATAAAGAAAAAATAGAATCTAGCCTTAGAGAAACATTTAGACCTGAGTTTTTAAATAGAGTTGATGAAATTGTTATTTTTGACAGCTTAACAGAAAACGAATTAATCCAAATTGTAGATATAATGCTTGCAGATACTAATAGAGCTCTTGAAGATAAAAATATTAGTTTAATAGTTAGCGATAATGCAAAAAAATATTTGATGCATAAAGGAACAGATTTAAAATACGGAGCTAGACCTTTAAGAAGAGCTATTCAACGTTATATTGAAGATGAACTATCTGAAAAAGTCTTAAGACAAGAAATAGTTAATGGAAATACTATAAAAGTAAATTTAGAAAATGATGAATTAACATTCACAATATTATAATTGTATTAATGGAGGATTATTAATGAAAAAAATTGCTAAACACATTCCTAATATATTAACAATATTTAGATTTATACTTATACCATTTATTGTATTAAATTTAGCTAATGATAAATACTTAGCAGCATTTGTAATATTCACGGTTTCTGGTTTAACCGATATATTAGATGGTTTTATTGCCAGAAAGTTTAATTTTATAACCAATTTTGGAAAACTAATTGACCCTTTAGCAGATAAATGCACACAAATAATAACTTTAGCTACTTTAGCTTTAAAAAATATTATTCCAATGTGGATAATAATTATTGTTATTTTAAAAGAATTTATTATGGTTGCAGGTGCATCTTTCTTATATGGTAAAGAATTAGTTGTCTCAAGCAAATGGTATGGAAAGCTTGCTACAGTTTTATTTTATATAGCTATTGTATGTTCACTATTTATTAAAGAATTCAACTTTACATTTGACTTTAGCTTATATATCTACTACTTAGCATTAATTTCTACAATATTCTCTTTACTTATGTATATAAAAGCTTTTTATGTACAAGGTTATTTAAAAAAGGAAAGCTTAAAAATAAATGAGCAATTTATAGACAAAACTAAAGACAGTTCTAAAAAATAGAACTGTCTTTTATTTTATTCAAAATCTTCTATTATACTATTTAAGTTTTCTATTCCAAATACTTTTACTCCTGATTTTAAATTTATTCTATCTGTTTCTGGTAAATATTCTGTGGAAATCCCTGTATTTTGATATACTTCTTCTGCTCCATCATTAAGCACTCTATAAATAATAATATTACTATTTTCATCTTTTATAATATAATGCTCATTACATTGTCCTTCCTCTTCCTTTTTTAATATAATTTCATTATTTAAAAACTTCTCTATGTTATAATCTGGATATAATTTTTCCATTTCTTCTTTATTTTTATTTACCATATCATTAGTAACTGTTTTTATTTCTTCTGCAGTATGACCACATTCTTTATAATATTTTTTAATTATTAATTTTGCATTTGGAGAAATTTTTGTTTCTATTTCACTTGCTTCTATTTCATTAATTTTATCTTCTTCATTTTTGTATTCATAAACACATTCATCTGTTATTTTGTTTTCCGCTTTTGCTATCTTATCATATTTTATATTTTCATAAACTACAGCAGTTGTTATTATAAGTAAAATTATTGTACATATCGAAATTATAGCTATTTTAAATTTATTCATATAAATCCCTGCCTTTTAACTGTTTAGTACTATTATGTAAGTTTTTTAGTAAATTTATACAAATATAACTATTTTATCTACTCTTTAAATGTACTTTAGTTATAATTTCACTTCTATTTGTTATTTTTATTTGTATTTCCCCATTTTCGTCCGTTCTAAAAATCTTGACTCCCATCTTTTCTAAATTTTCTATAGTCTTAAAATTCGGATGCCCAAATTTATTATTCTTCCCGACTCCTATTAAAGCTATTTTAGGTCTTACTTTATTTATAAACGGTGTAATAGACGAGGTTTTAGAACCATGATGTGCTATTTTTATAATATCTGCATTTAGTATATTTAAATTGTCACTGTATTTGCTTAAAATTGCCTTCTCAGCTATTTCTTCTATATCACCTGTACATAACATTGATTTATCCTTAAAATTCAATTTACATACCAAAGAATTGTTATTTAATATATTTTCTTTAATTATATTTGATGTATCTGGCCATAAAATATCCATAGTTGTATCTTTATCTACTTTTATTTTTTGACCAGTTTCTACAACATAAAGTTTTATTTTTTTCTTTTCCATTATTTTAATAAATTCTTCATAATTTTGTGAAGTTTCAAATTGTTTTCCTATTATTACTTTTTCTACTTTTAGTTCATTTAATATTGTTAATATTCCTCCAACATGGTCTGAATCAAAATGTGAAATTATAACATAGTCTAATTTATTAATTTTTTTCTTTAATAAGTGTGGTAATAGCGTATTTTTTCCAACGTCAAAGTCAGAATTAAACTCACTCCCTCCTCCATCTATTAATATTTTTTTATTAGTATTTGTAACAATTAATGTAGCATCTCCTTGACCTACATCTATAAAATCTATATAACAATTTTCTAAATTATTAGTGCTTAGGATTCTTAAGACTGTAATAATAGTAATAATTATAACAATCGCTTTTCCATATTTTTTTATAAAGTGTTTTATTTTATAAATATAATCTCTTCTTATCATATAGTATAAGTAAATATTTATAACATAGTAAATTATAATTTGAATGATGCTTGGAATTATGCAATAGATTTTAGAAATGTTCATATTAGCGAAAAATTTAACTATATTTATTGTAATTTCTATAATAGGCTCTACTAATCCGAATATTTTCAGAGGACATATCATAATAAAAAATCCAATAATTGTTATTATAGATGAAAGCGGAATAATAAATAAATTTGAAAACAAAAATGTTAATGAAATTGTTCCAAAAATATATAATATAATTGGAAAAATAAAAATTTGTGCAGAAATAGAACTAATTATTATATTTAAAATATATCGTATAATGTTATTCCCTATTATTTCATTTATTTTTTTTATACAAGGACTACCTAAAATAATTATTCCTAAAAATCCGAAATATGATAGTAATACGCTTAAGCTATTAATCGAATGTGGATTGTTTAATAAAATTATAAGTAATGAAATACCTAAACTATTTGCAATGTCATATCTTTTAAATGAAAGACTTGCAATTAAGCTTATTATACACATAATACATGCTCTAATTATTGATGGTGTTAATCCGGTAAGGAACATAAATTGAATTAATATAATTATACAAAAGATATTAAGTATTCTTTTATAAGCTTTTAATATTTTAGATATAATCGTAATTCCAATAATAATGTTGGAAACTTGTCCACCAGATACCGAAAGAATATGGTATAAATTACTGTTTAAAAAATCTTCTTTTATATCATCACTTAGTTCATCTGTATCCCCTAAAATCATAGCTATAATTAATTTCTCATTTTCTTCTTTTTCTATTACCTTGCAAATATTATCTTTTAATTTTTTCTTTAGTTTAGATGTATATAGTAATATTTTATTTATCTTTTCTCTTTCTATAATTGTATATTTATTAGTTTCTAGTGTACCATATATGTTAATTGTTTTTAAATATTCTTTATAGTTAAAGCCTCTTTCGTTTCTATCTATCTCTGGTTCTAAAAACTTTGCATTAATAAATATCATATCTCCATAGTTTATATTACTTCCCTTTTTTACACGCATATACAAATGTGTATTATTTCTTTTTTTATTTCTACTATTAACAATTTTAATTTTATAGGTATCTTTATATTTGCTTTCTTGTTTCTCACTAACAACCAAAGCATATTCTTTAATTTCTTCTGCTTCCTTATATAAATTATTATATTTATTTTCTAATTCATTTGTATAATAATATCCCAAACTTATACTACATATAATTAATATAGCTGTGTATCTTCTAAAAAATTTTCTCAAAAATCTAAAATATTTCTTATTTATATTTTTTATACAAATATAAAAACAAGTCAAGCTAAATATAAACAAAAAGAAGATTATATCTTTTAAATATAATCCCCCTAATATACCTATAATATATGAAATTAATAATATTATAATTGGCCTTTTCAAATTTCCTCTTTTCTTTTTGCCCCATTATAACACTCTTGTAGCTTTTTTATAATTTTTTAAATAATAGCTATCTGATAATGATGTTATTACAACTCCCTTTTTTGGATTTGCAGCATGTATAAAACTATTATTTCCAACAAATATTCCAACATGCCCTATTGGACTACCTGCTTGTGAAAAAAATACCATATCTCCTAGCTGCAAATCTTCTTTTTTTATCGTTCTTCCTACATTAGATTGAGCTGTAGCTGAATGTGCCAAATTTATACCAAACTTTTTATATACATATTTAGTGAATCCTGAGCAGTCAAATGAATTTGGTCCTTCTGTACCATAAACATATGATTTTCCTAATAGAGTTTTTGCATATTGTACAACTTCTTGACCTTTATTGCTTACACTAGCTGTAGTAGCTTCTTTATTTTCTACATTTGGTAAATTTACAGCTCTATGCTCTCTTGTTTCGTCTGTTCTATTAGTTTCTTTAACTTGTTTATCTGATATATATTCATTTGAAACATATCCTATAGTTCCTTTTTCTGTCTTTATTTTTGCCCATCCATTTTCTACATTCTCTATAGTAACTTTTGCATTTCTTGTTAATGTTGTTATAATTTTACTAGAAGTGTTAGCTCCCTCTCTAACATTTACACTACTTGCACTAATAAATCCTACTTTTGACTCTTGACTTTCTACCTTCTCTTCCGGTTTTGTTTCTACTGGTTCAACTGGTTTTGTATCTTCTGGTCGTATCTCTACTAGTTTTCCCATTCTTAGCCATCCTGAGCATAAGTCTGTACTTACAAATACCCATCCATTTGCTTCATCTTCTACAGTAACTATTGAATCTTTTGTTAATATTTCAACTGTTTCTGTATTTATTAAAGGTAATATCTTAATTTGTGTATCCTCTAATAATTTATATTGTTTTCCTAAAATTTCTTCATTATTTGGTAATTCTACAGAATTATTTGTAATCATATTATTTTGAACAGTATTATTTGATACAGCATTTTCTTGTGAAGATGTTATTTCGTTTGATACATTATCAACAGTAACATTAGTATTTTCTTCTAGATTATTTTTGCTAGAAGAGTTCTCTTTCACTTCTCCACTTACTTTTATGTAGTCAGCATAGACATATCCTGTATTGTCTTTATATTTTACTTTATACCAATCGCCTTCTTTAGAAAGTACTTCTACTTTATTATCAACTGAAAGTAATGTTACAAGACCTGATTCTAAATTAGGTCCTTTACGTAATTTAACTGTTTCTCCTGTAATTACTCCCTTTGTTGATGCATTTGAAACAACTGTCATTATAGTTAAATTAACGATAATTATTAAAGCTATTATTAATCTCTTTTTATGCATTCTTATTCTTCTCCTTAGAAATATGATTTATATTTTTTCTATTTCCTGGGTATTAGTATATAATGAATCCACTAAAAAGTCAATTAGTTTGCTTTCATTAAATCTTCTATAAATATAGCACATCTATTAGCTGCCATTTTTAAATATTTATTAAAATCAATTTGATTATTTTCATTTGGACTATCCGAAATTGATCTAATAATAATAAATGGCGTATCTGATAAATAGGCAGTTTGAGCAATTGCTGCTCCCTCCATTTCTACGCAATCTGCATCAAATTTTGTACATATCTTTTCTTTCATCTTTCTACTTGTACAAAATATATCTCCTGTTGCAATTGTTCCTATTACGCATTTATATAAATTTTCCTTCATATTTTTTATAACATATTCACATCTTTTTATTAATTTAGAATTACTTTCTAATTTTACACCAATATTACTTATATATCCTTTTTCATGTCCGAATGCTGTTATATCAAAATCATGTTGCAATACATATTTACCTATTACAATGTCACCGTAATCAATTTCGTCATTTATACTTCCTGCTGAACCAATATTTATAATATAAGATATATCAAATTTATCTATCATTATTTGTGTAGTTCTTGCTGCATTTACTTTTCCTACACCACATTTTACTAATACTATTTTTTGATTTTGAATTTTTCCTTCAAAGAATTTTAAATTAAAAATATCTACTTCTTTTACATTTACCATTTTATTTTTTATTGCTTCCATTTCTTCTGGCATAGCAGCAATAATTCCAACATATTTTTCCATGGCTTTACCTCCTTTTTTAGGATTATAACATACAAAAAAAGAAATTGCATTTGAAAATACAATTTCTTTTTTAAAAGCATTTAACTATGCTAATTCTATAACAGCTCCAGCTGCTGAGAATTTTTCTTTAATTTCTTCTGCTTCTTCTTTAGAAGCTCCTTCTTTAACTGTTTTTGGTGCTCCGTCTACTAATTCTTTAGCTTCTTTTAATCCTAATCCTGTTACATCTCTAACAACTTTGATTACTTGGATTTTGTTAGCTCCAACATCTTTTAATACAACATCAAAAGATGATTTTTCTTCAGCTGCTCCTGCTGCTGCTCCTGCTGCTGGTGCAGCTGCTGCTACTGCAGATACTCCATATTTTTCTTCAATTCCTTTTACTAATTCTGATAATTCAACAACTGTTAAACCATCGATTTTTTCTAATAATTCTTCAATTATAGTCATTTTTACTTCCTCCTATTTTTTATAATTGTGGTTTAAGTCCACTACTCTAATTTTTTATTAATTATTCATTAGTTTCTTTTTGAACTCTAACTTGATCTAATGCAACTGCAAGTTTTGAAATATTTCCAAGTAAAGCACCTGCAAGCATAGATATAAGTGTTTCTCTTGATGGTAATTTTGCAAGAGTGATTAATTCTTCTGCTGTCATTACTTTTCCATCAATAACTCCACCTTTTATTTTATATGTTTCGTTATTCTTTGCATATTCATAAACTGCTTTTAAAGGTTCTAAGTAATCTCCACTAGAAAGAACTACAGCTGTAGGTCCTACTAATAAATCTTCTAATCCTTCTATTTTAGCTTCTTCTAAAGCTCTTCTTGTAATATTGTTTTTAATAACTTTATATTCAGAATCAGCTTTTCTTAAATTAGCTCTTAATCCTGTAACATCTTCTACAGATATTCCTCTATAGTCTGTTAATAATACTAATTTTGATTCTTTAATTTTTTCTGATAATGCTGATACTTCTGATTGTTTTCTTTCGATAGCTTTTTGATTTGCCATTTTAGTATTCACCTCCTAAAAAATATTCCTAATCCTTATAGCCAAATCGTTGAGGCATAAAGATTAGGAAAGTCCGTACCTTTGCCTCGGTAGGACTTACTACTTGCCTACTTTCTTTGGCTTATATAAAATTATTTTTGATTAACATAAATGCTAGGTCCCATTGTTTTTGCAACCGCAACACTTCTTATATATTGTCCTTTTGCAGCAGCTGGTTTTGCTTTAATTATAGCATCGATAACTGTTTTATAGTTTTCTTCTAGTTTTTCAACTCCAAATGAAACCTTTCCAAATCCAAGGTGAATAATATTAGTTTTGTCTAATCTATATTCAACTTTTCCTGATTTAATTTCTTGTATAGCTTTTGCTACATCCATAGTAACTGTTCCAGATTTTGGATTTGGCATTAATCCTTTTGGTCCTAAAATCTTTCCTAGTCTACCTACAACACCCATCATGTTTGGTGTAGCTACTATAACATCGTAATCAAACCAATTTTCTTTTTCTATTTTTGGTATTAATTCTTCTGCTCCAACAAAATCTGCTCCAGCTTCTTCAGCTTCTTTAGCTTTGTCACCTTTTGCAAATACAAGAACTTTTAAAGTTTTACCTGTTCCGTTTGGAAGTACAACAGTACCTCTAACTTGTTGTTCTGCATGTTTAGAATCAACACCTAATTTTACATGTAACTCAACTGTTTCATCAAAATTTGCTTTAGGCATTTTTTCTAATAATTCTAAAGCTTCTTTAGCTTCATATAATTTACCTTTTTCAATAAGCTTTGCAGCTTCTTGATATTTCTTACCTTTTTTCATTTTTACCTCCTATGGTTCTAACGAATTTTCATTCTCCCAATATTATTACTAATCTACAACTACAACTCCCATACTACGAGCTGTTCCTTTTACCATACTCATAGCAGCTTCTACTGATGCTGCATTTAAGTCTTCCATTTTTTGTTCTGCTATAGCTTTAACTTGTTCTGTTGTTATTTTTGCTACTTTATCTTTATTTGGTTTTCCAGAACCTTTTTCTATTTTTAATGCTTTTTTAATAAGTACAGCAACTGGTGGAACTTTTGTTATGAAAGTGAATGATTTATCTTTATATACTGTTATAACAACTGGAATTATCATTCCTGGTTGATTTGCAGTTTTATCATTAAATTCTTTAACAAATTGCATTATATTAACACCACTTGAACCTAATGCTGGACCTACTGGTGGAGCTGGAGTAGCTTTACCAGCTTCAATTTGTAATTTTATAACATTTACAACTTCTTTCTCTGCCATCTTAAATTGCACCTCCTTTAATGATTTTAATTGTTTTTATGTATCTTATATCGAAATTAAAAATTCCAATATTATACTTTTTGTACTTGTGAAAACTCTAGTTCTACTGGAGTTTCTCTTCCAAACATAGAAACTAACACTTTAACTTTATGTTTCTCTTTGTTTATTTCTTGTACAACTCCTACAAAGTTTTCTAATGGTCCATTTAATATTTTTACAGAATCATTAACTTCATAGTCAACATTTACTTCTGTTAGTTCAAATCCCATCTTTCTTATTTCTTCTTCTGTAAGAGGAATCGGATCGGTCCCTGAACCAACAAAACCTGTAACACCTCTAGTATTTCTTACTATATACCAAGATTCTTCTGTTACAATCATTTTTACTAAAACATATCCAGGAAAAACTTTCTTCAAGTTTGTCTTTCTTTTTCCATCTTTTATTTCTATTTGTTCTTCCATAGGAACTACTATATCAAAAATATATTCTTCTAGCTCTCTATTCTTTACTGTTTTTTCTAAATCTGTTTTAACTTTGTTTTCGTAACCAGAATAAGTATGTACAACATACCATTTAGGTTGAATGTCATTTTCTTGAGACATATTTGGCCTCCTTGCTAAAGTTTTATTCTACTGTATTTTGTGTAGATTCTAAATTATTAGTGATTACATTTTCAGATAACAAATTTTCTTCTGAATTCATAGTAGTGTTAGAGTCTTGCATAACAATAGAATTTTGTAAACTTTCTATTCCTTTTACCTCTAATTTACTTAATCCCTCAAAAGCTAAGTCTAAAACAATTACAACTGCTGCAACAACAAAAACTATTGCTATTACAGAAGCAGTACTACTTAAAAGTTCTTTACCTGTAGGCCACTTAACTTTTTTTAACTCTGATTTATAATCTTTCCAAAAATGTTTCTTTGTTTTATCCTCATTAGCATTTGTCTTTTTCTTATCTTTGGCCATTTTCTTTCCTCCTTAAAAACAGCTTATTTTGTTTCTTTGTGTTTTGTATGCTTTTTACAAAATTTACAATATTTAGCTATTTCTAATCTTTCGGTATTATTTCTCTTGTTTTTAAATGTAGTATAATTTCTTCTCTTACAATCTGTGCATTCTAAGATGATCATTTCTCTTGCTCCTTTTGCTGCCACTATAATACACCTCCGTTACTTATATTTCTTTGAAACGATGTGAGCCATGTAATATCTCATACATACGCTTGAATATTTTATCATGTTTTTTTCAATAAGTCAACAATATTAATAGATTTATTATTGTTTTTTTGTTCTTTTTTTGTTCTTTTTGTTTTTGTTTTTCTGTACTGAAAATCCAAATTTACCTATCTTTTTTCCCAAAGGATAATATCCACCATTCGCATATGCAATTAATTCACACTTTGATATATCAAAAGCACCATTTTCATCTATATATTTTTCGTCTGCATCTATAGATAAGACTTCTGCTACAAACATATCATGTGAACCTAGTGGTACTATATCTTTTACCTTACACTCTATTGCTACTGGGCTTTCTTTTATCAAAGGACATCTTACAAATTGTGCTTTTTCTTTGTGCAAGTTCATTTCTTTAAATTTATCATATTGGGCACCAGTTCGTACTCCACACCAGTCTGTTGCATATGTAAGTTTTTTATTGGTTAAATTTATTACAAATTCATTATTTTCTTTAATTAACTTATATGAATATCTTGTTGGTCTTACAGATATATATACCATCGCTGGATTTGTATTCAATATACCTGTCCATGCAACCGTTATTATATTACTATTTTGCATATCGCCACAAGTTACCATTACTGCTGGTAAAGGATATTCAAAAGTTCCTGCTTTCCATATATTTCTTCCCATTTCATTTCCTCACTTTAAATAAATTCTAAAACAAAAAAAGAAATTACAAATTAAACAAAATTTAATCTCTAATTTCTTTTCTTATTTAAATATAAATAAAAAAATCTAGCGAAAGCCTATCTTCCCAACAAGGTAACTCGTAAGTATTTTCGGCACATTAGAGCTTGACTTCTGTGTTCGGTATGGGTACAGGTATTTCCTCTATGTATCTTCACTAGAAATTCTTCGTATGCTTCTTTCTTTTTTAGCACACTCAAAAATACATAGAATAAAACTTCTTCCTAGAGCTTAATTTGTGGTTAAGCCCTCGATCTATTAGTATTGGTCAGCTTAATACATTACTGTACTTACACCCCCAACCTATCTACCATGTAGTCTTCATGGGATCTTACTTGCTTACGCAATGGGATATCTTATCTTAAGGTGGGCTTCACACTTAGATGCTTTCAGCGTTTATCCCTTCCATACTTAGCTACTCAGCCGTGCCACTGGTGTGACAACTGATACACCATCGGTATGTCCATCCTGGTCCTCTCGTACTAAGGACAGCTCCCTTCAAATATCCTACGCCTGCGACAGATAAGGACCGAACTGTCTCACGACGTTCTGAACCCAGCTCGCGTACCGCTTTAATGGGCGAACAGCCCAACCCTTGGAACCGACTTCAGCTCCAGGATGCGATGAGCCGACATCGAGGTGCCAAACCTCCCCGTCGATGTGAACTCTTGGGGGAGATAAGCCTGTTATCCCCAGGGTAACTTTTGTCCGTTGAGCGACGGCATTTCCACTCACTACCGCCGGATCACTAAGCCCTACTTTCGTATCTGCTCGACTTGTCAGTCTCCCAGTTAAGCTTCCTTCTGCCTTTACACTCTTTCGCACGATTTCTGTCCGTGCTGAGGAAACCTTTGGGCGCCTCCGTTACTCTTTAGGAGGCGACCGCCCCAGTCAAACTGCCCGCCTGACATTGTCCCCTGACCAGTTCATGATCACAGGTTAGAATTTCAATAATTTAAGAGTGGTATCCCAACGTCTACTCCACAAATGCTGGCGCACTTGCTTCTTAGTATCCCACCTATCCTGTACATAAATTACCAAAACCCAGTATCAAGCTGCAGTAAAGCTCCATGGGGTCTTTCTGTCTTGTCGCAGGTAACTAGCATCTTCACTAGTACTACAATTTCGCCGGGTACATTGTTGAGACAGTGTTCAAATCATTACGCCTTTCGTGCGGGTCAGAACTTACCTGACAAGGAATTTCGCTACCTTAGGACCGTTATAGTTACGGCCGCCGTTCACTGGGGCTTGAGTTCTGTGCTTCGTAAGTTTTTACTAACACTTCCCTTTGACCTTCCAGCACTGGGCAGGCGTCAGCTCCTATACTTCATCTTTCGATTTAGCAGAAACCTGTGTTTTTGTTAAACAGTTGCTTGAACCTCTTCACTGCGGCCAAGTGTTACCTTGGCACCCCTTCTCCCTAAGTTACGGGGTTAATTTGCCGAGTTCCTTAACAATGCTTCTCCCGCTCGTCTTAGGATCCTCTCCTCATCTACCTGTGTCGGTTTGCGGTACGGGTATTTATATACAATATCTACAAGCTTTTCTCGTCAGTGTGCTTCTTGATAATTCGTTACTTTATTTTCACTATATCTTGCGATACGAGTTTTTCCTCTTCCTCGCTTATCTTCCACTCCTGCGTCCCTTGCATCTTTTAAGTATATCTATAGTGCAGGAATTTCAACCTGCTATCCATCGGCTACGCTTTTCAGCCTCACCTTAGGTCCCGACTTACCCTGGGCGGACGAACCTTCCCCAGGAAACCTTAGACTTTCGACGGCAAGGATTCTCACCTTGCTCTCGCTACTTATTCCAGCATTCTCTCTTCTGCCTCGTCCACACATGCTCTCGCTTATGCTTCTCCCTACTACAGAATGCTCCTCTACCACTTACATTATCTTTCAAATGTAAATCCGCAATTTCGGTGTATAGCTTAGCCCCGGTAATTTTCCGCGCAACTTCACTCGACCAGTGAGCTATTACGCACTCTTTAAATGTATGGCTGCTTCTAAGCCAACATCCTGGTTGTTTACGCAAAATCACATCGTTTGCCACTTAGCTATATCTTTGGGACCTTAATTGACGATCTGGGCTCTTTCCCTTTTGACCATGGAACTTAGCTCCCACAGTCTGACTCCTGTGCTTACATATACGGTATTCGGAGTTTGATAGAGTTTGGTAACCTGGTTAGGCCCCTACCTCAGTCAGTGCTCTACCCCCATATACTACTACACAAGGCTAGCCCTAAAGCTATTTCGAGGAGAACCAGCTATCTCCGAGTTCGATTGGAATTTCTCCGCTATCCACAGTTCATCCCGAAGCTTTTTAACGCTTATGAGTTCGGACCTCCACTAGATTTTACTCTAGCTTCATCCTGACCATGGATAGGTCACCCGGTTTCGGGTCTATTACATATGACTTAATTCGCCCTATTCAGGCTCGCTTTCACTTCGGCTCCGTACCTTACTTAGTACTTAACCTTGCCATATACAATAACTCGCTGGACCGTTCTACAAAAAGTACGATATCGCGCCTTAAATCGCTCTATCTGCTTGTAAACATAGGGTTTCAAGTTCTCTTTCACTCCCCTCCCGGGGTTCTTTTCACCTTTCCCTCACGGTACTATTTCACTATCGATCACCAAGTAGTATTTAGCCTTATGGGGTGGTCCCCACTTCTTCATACGAGATTCCACGTGCCTCGCATTACTCTGGATACTACCATGCTCCTTCTTCTTTCATATACTGGACTTTCACCTTCTATGGTATGCTTTTCCAAAACATTTCTATTAGATTCTTGAGTCATTTTTGTAGTCCGTCACCCCAGGTGAATTACTTCTCCTGGTTTAGGCTCTTCCTGTTTCGCTCGCCACTACTTCAGGAATCGAGTTTTCTTTCTTTTCCTGCAGGTACTAAGATGTTTCAGTTCCCTGCGTTCCCTTCTCATACGCTACTTTACTTACGTATGGATAACTAGATTATTTCTTCTAGTTGAGTTTCCTCATTCGGATATCTATGGATCGCTAGATATTTGCTCCTCCCCATAGCTTTTCGCAGCTTATCACGTCCTTCATCGGCTCTTGGTGTCAAGGTATCCTCCCTATGCTCTTAGTAGCTTAACCTCTTTGGGTTATTTTGTTGCATTGCAACTTTTTAGCTCCCTTATTGAAATTTCTTTCAATACTAGTGCTCTAGTTTACCTTTTTGTTTTATTCTATATATTTTTCAATGTGCTATTTTGTTAAAGTTTTATCTTTAACTGGTGGGCTCAAATGGAATCGAACCATCGACCTCACGCTTATCAGGCGTGCGCTCTAACCATCTGAGCTATGAGCCCATATTTTAGAGTTGGTCAGTTGTTGTTTCCTTTAATGAGCTTCACTCTATTTTTAATGTACTATAAAGTACATTGAAAAATAAATAATAGATCTTTATGAGTTTCTCCTTAGAAAGGAGGTGATCCAGCCGCACCTTCCGATACGGCTAACTTGTTA